>NZ_JAHLEC010000001.1 GCF_018861705.1 Clostridium psychrophilum
TGGATTCAAAGTTGCAGCATATAACTTTAAAAAGTTACTAATTAGCTTTCTTAAAAACACGGCTACCGCCTTAGTTGAGTTTTTTATTGAAATTTTCATATTAATTTACAATATTTTCAAGAGGCATAGCCTAAAATTTGAAATAGCTTAACTCCTACCGGAGAAAATATAGCTTTTTGTGGCTTAATCATTATATTATTCAAATTGCAATACTTAACAAATGTAGGTAAATGTGATTGGATTTTATCCCTCGCTGATTGTGGTTTAATCTGACCTAATTTATGATAAGTATAAAGTTTAACAGTAAATTTAATATCTTCATTTTCTATATAATTAAAGTTTATTTTCTTTTTACTATCTACAGTTGTTTTAGCCTTTATAAAAGGTGACAAATCCCAGATATCATCAGTAAATTTAGAATTTCCAATGGTTATCTTGCTATAATCAGTTTCATTAGTTATTACTTGTAGTTGCAACTTCTCCATTACCATCTTATAACTCCTCCAATCTTACTATAATCTCTTTTAGAATTTCAATAGTAGGTATGAAATGTTCTGCATAATGGTCGCCATATATATTATCTTCTAATTGTTTTTCTAACTCTTCTAAATGGCTTTTATGAGCCTGTAAATATTCTGGAGTAGTTACATATCTGCCACAGGTATAACATTTTTGTCTTTTTAATAACCTATTGCAAATTTTTCCATCAGAACAAGGCTTAGTACAATAGCCGTCTTCCATTCTCGCTTTATTATCTTTGTTTTCATTAAACCATTTAAGTTCTTGATTATCAGTTATAACTGTTTCGTCAACTTTGTTGATATTACCGATAATACCTATAGTTTTGAAAACTTCGGCTCTTTCTTTATCCTTGACATCAGCATAACTTTGCTTTGTTGTGTTAGATGATGAGTGTCCTAATACATCTCTTATAACCGTTATATCAGTTCCTTTAGATAACATATCAGTAGCAAGTGTTCTTCTGAACTGGTGGGATGTAAGGTTATATAATTCGCCGTTGGTATCTCTAATATCATTATTTTTAATGAAACCTTGAAACCACCATTTAAAGGTTTGAAGCGCGATTATATTAATTTCTCCAATTTTATTTGATATAGTATTAGCACTTTTTATTTTGGCTATAAACAAATAATCTTTAATATTATCATCACCCTGTTCTCTTAATTTCTTAGAATACTCAGTTAACTTTTGAACTGCGATAGCACATTCATTAGTTATTGGCATTGGCTGTCTTTCTTTTCTACTTTTATGGTCGTACCAAGTTAATGTATAACCACTAATTAAATGTGGCTTCACGCACTCAGTAGTTAATTTAAGCATATCTCCAATTCTCATTCCTGTTGATTCGAGAATGATTATTCCATATTTAATATAAGGATTTTTCTCATTTTTTAACGCTATATTTATCTTACTTAATACTTCATCAGGAATAAAATCTATTTTAAGTTTACTATTTATTCCGACATATTCATTACCTGTAAAAATTTCTTTTTTAGGAACTTCATTGGGCATATACAATTGTCCCCAATAAATAATAGATTTTAAAATATCTAAATGTTTTTTTTGAGTCCCATATCCTAAAGGCTTATTGGTCTTATTTGAAATAGTAGTTTTTAGATAAGATATAAACATATCTATATGATTATTATCCAAATCCTTTAAATAACTTATATTATTTATAATTGCAAAAACGTTAAATGTTTTAAAAGTAGTATTATAGTTATAAAGACTATACAATGTTTTATTTACTTCTCTGTAATTTCTCCAAATATAGGCTTTAAAAACATTCTTAATACTTTCACTTTCTATATAAGAAAAATCAAACTTAAACTTCCTTCTATAGTGTTGTGAATTATTATCATTATCTATTAATTGCCATACATCACCTTTAGGTATATTAATTGCCATTTGCTCCACCTCTAAACATAGCACTCTTTTTCCAATAACTACCTAAACTATCTTCAAGATATTTTTTAGATATATGAGTATATTTTTGGGTAGTGGTTACATGCTCATGCCCTGCAATTATCATAACAACACTTATATCTATACCATTCTCAACTAAATGAGTTATAAATGTATGTCTTAAATCATGGAAATTAAAGTATATTTTTGTTTTTCTTTTTACAGTATTAAACACTTCGTAGATTCCTCTATAAGTTAATGGCTTCCCTAAATTTTGCTTTTGTTGAGCTACGAATATATAGCTATGCTCAGTATCGATATTATTTCTTTCCTCCATTATGAAAGTATCTATTTCTTGAACCAAAGCCGTTTGAATATATAAATTTCTTCTTTTCCCCTTTGATTTAATATTTTCTAATATTTCAAGTTCTTTAGACATATCTGGATAAGGTATATCTTGAATTTGAAGGTCTAAAACTTCACCAACTCTTGCTCCTGTAAAGTACATTATTTTAAATATTAATTTATCCCTCCGAGTTGGAAGAGCATTTAAAAATGCCTCTGCTTCATCATCTTGGACAAGGTAAAAAGTTTCTTTGCTTTCCTTAACCTTAAATATTGATTGCTTAGTCTTATTATCACTTCTTGCATGATGTAAAAGATTCTTGAACATATTAAACGGTCTATTAATATCATCCATTATAATAGGATTATCAATTTCATTTATCATTCCACAATACTTATAGAAGTTATATATTGTACTTAATATTCTATTTATAGTTTTTGCTGTTCTTTGACTTTCAGTATAAATACTAACTATATCATCTGTGCCATTAGGCTCTCTAAGATACTCTATAAATTCACCTATATTATTAGGGGTTATCTCGCTATACTCATATCCTTTCTTATTCAAGAAATTCCAGTATATCTTCAAATCTGTTCCATTTGCCTTTAATGTATTTAATGCCATATCTTTTAATCTTTTGTATTTCAAGTAATTATATACAGGTTTAACTATTCTCATTTTATTATCTAATAAAATAACCATGTCTTTCCCTTTGTTCTGAAAAATGCTTAATTCCATCTCATAAGTACCTCCTATACACTATTTATATGACCAACAAGCTATAGTTACATATTATCAACATAGCATAACTTATACAATGGTAATATATAGCTTATTAATATTGCATTATAGGGGTGGTACTTACCACCTTATCTGTCAACTAAATATTCTCTCTAATACGTCTATATCACTACCAATGATTATAGTTATATTAATATTTACTAACTATACTATAATCACTAAAGATAACATATTAATTCACCTCATATTTGTAAAACTTTAATAAATTTTGCTTATTAATTATATCATAAGAACTGCATTATTTAACAAAACTATAATTTCTACCAAACTGTAAATCTCCCTTACACCTAATTTAATTAAAGCATGGTATAATTATAATAAAGGTGATGATATGAAATCAATACCAAATTATATATCGTTTAGTAGAATATTTTTTTCTCTAGTTTTGATTTTGGTTAAGCCATTATGCCTAACCTTTTATGTAATATATATTGTTTGTGGACTCAGTGATATTCTGGATGGATTTATCGCAACAAAGACACTAACAACAAGCACACTTGGTGCAAAGCTCGATTCCATAGCTGACATGATAATGATAGGTGTATTATTATTTATACTTTATCCCATAATAAATCCTTCACCTAAAATCATAATCTGGGTTATTTCAATAGCTATTGTTAGATTTGCATCTATGGCTACAGCCATGGAAAAATACAGAACATTTGCAAGTCTTCACACTTACGCAAACAAAATCACTGGCATAGTTTTATTCATATTTCCACTAATGCTCCCCTATGTCCGTACAAATGTATTGATGTATATGCTTTGTGCTATAGCAAGCGTGTCAGCAATCGAGGATTTGATTATTCAGTTGACCTCAAGTCAACTTAACTTAAATAAACAAAGTATATTTAGAAAATGAGTACAATTATTAGATGTGGTAATTACTATACTAAAAATACAAAATGTTTTTGTATCTCCATTTTATAAATTTTAATTTATAATATTGTAAGCCTCCATTTGGAGCTTACCTTCACACATATTTTTCGAAAGATACTCCCACTCTCTCAGTGAACTAATCACTTTTTTCTTCTCGAATGCTAACAAAAGTATATATTACGCAAAATGCGTTCGAACAAATTTTAGAATTACACGGTAACGTGAGCGCATTTAAGCAATATATACTTTTAGTTATAGCCTTCGCGAAGAAAAGGGATACCTTATTTTATATTTCTGCTTCCAGGTTTTATGTAAGGTGTTCCCTCTTTGCATAATGGGCAATTTGTTGGATCAAAGCTTTCGATATCAAGTTTTATAGCACTGTATATAGGGTAATCTAGACTACTACTTCCTCTATCAACAATGCAACATATACCAACAACTTCGGCACCAAGTTTTTTTAAAACTTCTATTGTTTCTAAAGAAGATTTACCAGTAGTAACAACATCCTCTGTAATTAAAACTTTTTGTCCCTTTTTAATTTCAAATCCACGCCTAAGTTCGAAGGTGCCGTTTACTCTTTCAGTAAATATAGCAGGTTTTCCTGTTTGTCTACCAACTTCATAAGCAACTATTATTCCACCCATAGCAGGTCCTACTACAAGATCAAAATCTATGTCATGAATTTTATCAGCTACTATGCTAAGAACCTTGGCAGCCTTATCCGGATACTGAAGCAATTTTGCACATTGGCAATATCTATTACTGTGTCTTCCTGAGGATAATAGAAAATGTCCCTCGAGTAGTGCTCCTGATTCTTTTAATATATCTAAAACATTTATATTCATATAATCTCCTCCTATTTTAAGTACATGGCTCATAAGTTTTCTTATATAATTCCTCTAATTTCACTTAAATCTTTAATACCTTCTTTAATCATATAATTTTCAATTCCCTCTATTATATCAATGCAAACATCCGGTTTTATAAAATTTGCAGTTCCAACTCCAACCGCTTGTGCTCCAACCATTATAAATTCTATAGCATCCTCAAAAGAAGATATTCCACCCATACCTACAACTGGAATATTTACGTTCTTGCATACTTCATGAACCATTCTCAGTGCCATAGGTTTTATAGCTGGTCCTGATACCCCTGCATATATATTATTAAATATTGGTTTACGTTTATGTATATCTACTGCCATTCCTTTAAATGTGTTTACTAAAGATAATGCATCTGCTCCAGCTTCGCAACATTTGTTTGCCATGTCAACTATATCCTCCGCATTAGGTGATAACTTAACCATAAGAGGTTTCTTGCAAATGCTTTTAACCTGACGTACCACATCATATGCTACTTTAGATTTAATTCCAAATGCCATGCCTCCACATAATACATTAGGGCAAGAAATATTTAATTCAAGTATATCTATATCCTCATTGTTTAACCTTTCTATTGCAGCCATATATTCATCGACAGTGCTACCCCCAACATTTGCAATAATAGCTGTATTATACTTAAGCATCATCGGAAGTTCTTTACTTATAAATTTTTCAATACCTGGATTTTGAAGGCCTACGCTGTTAATCATCCCGCCACGAGATTCATACACTCTTATTCCATCATTGCCTTGTTTTTCATTTATAGTAAGTCCCTTACCTGATATTCCTCCAAGTCTTCCTACATCAAAATACTCTTTATATTCCTCACCAAATCCGAATGTTCCAGATGCAGCTATTACAGGGTTTTTTAAAGCTACGCCACATAAGTCTACTTTAGTCATTAAATATCAAATCCTCTCCATTAAACACTGGGCCATCCTTGCAAGTTCTCTTGTTTCCACCCTTTGTTTTACAAGTACATACAAGACAGGCTCCTATTCCGCATGCCATATGACTTTCCATGGAAACATACACTGGTGTTTTTGCATCATTGCACATACTAATAACCTTTTTCATCATAATTTCTGGTCCGCAACAAATGACAGTTTCATATTTTTGTGGATTTATTATATCAGTTATGTATCCTTTGTGACCAATTTTACCACTTTCTGTGGATAAGTTGATTTTATTTACATATTTTTCCACAGAATCCACAGAATAATCCACAGCTTTGAAACCTGCATATAAATCTATTTCACAACTCGTAAGCTTTTTAATCAAATAAACAAGTGGTGCTATACCGATTCCGCCAGATACAACAGCAATTTTGCCTTTAATTTTTTCTATATCAAATCCATTTCCTAAAGGTCCCATTATCTGAAGCTTATCATTTTTGCAAAGTTTACTTAAATGTTTTGTGCCTTGACCTACTATCTGATATAAAAAGCTTATTTTCTCATCATCCACATCATATACACTTATAGGTCTTGGTAATAGTGGCTCCATTTCCCCACCCTTTAACATATAAAATTGACCTGGCTTTACGTTAAATTTACCCTTAATAGAAAGCTTATACACACCTTCACTTATCAAAACATTTTCATATGTATTCACGACTGAGAACATAAAATAATCACCTCCAATATTTTATTATAGATTATAGATTATAGATTATTCAATAGTAGCTTTTCTTATTGCATCTCTCATTTTTATTGTCTCTTTCCTAGCTAATTGATCAAAGTGAGCTCCACCATTCTCTACCTTTTTATATGCAAGTAGAATACTTCTAGAAGCATTTACCACTCCACCATTTCCATTTTTCAAATATATAGCTACATCTTTCGCAGCTCCACCTTGCGCCCCATAACCTGGTATCAAGAAAAACATATTTTCAAGATCTTTTCTCATCTTTATTCCATCATCTATGTGAGTACAACCGACAACACCACCTACGGAGCTATATCCACATTCTCCAATAAATTCTTCACCAATTTTTAATAACTTCTCGCCAACAACATCATATACCCTCTTGTTTTCTTTGCTTTCTATATACTCTATATCCTCTGCACCTTTGTTAGAAGTTCTTACAAGTGAAAATAATCCTTTTTCATTGTTTTTTATATAAGGAAGATATGGCTCTATACTATCCATCCCCATATATGGATTGACAGTTATAAAATCACTTTCAAAATCTCCTTCAAAATGAGCTTTAGCGTACATTTGTGCAGTTTTTGCAATGTCCCCTCTTTTAATATCTGCTATTGCTAAACATCCTTTATTTTTTATATAATTTAGAGTATCTTTATATACTTTTAAACCTTTTAGTCCAAGAGCTTCATAATATGCAATCTGAACTTTATAACAAGCTGAAACATCATATGTAGCATCAATAATCATTTGATTAAATCTAAGTAAAGCATGTTCATCATGCATAAATTTATTTCTAAATTCAACAGGTAAATAACCCAAATCTGTATCAAGTCCTACGCATACGTGACCATTTTTTTCTACACTTTTAAACAATCTATCTATAATCAATCATCATCACACCTTTTTTTGTTTTATTTGCATATCCACTCTTCGCTTGTTCCATCTTTAGCTTTATAAATTACTTTTCCAGCCTTGATGGTGCATATTACTTTACCTTGTACAGTCTTTCCATCAAATGGAGAATTAACCCCTTTAGATAAAAACTTAGATGCATCAATTTTATACTTAGATTTAATATCTAATAATACAAAATCTCCATCAAAACCTATCTTAATTTCACCCTTGTTAAGTTTCATTATTTTAGCTGGGTTTTTTGACATTAATTCAGAAAGTTTGTTTATAGTAATATGCCCTTCTCCTATAAGTTTAGTGTAACATACAGGAAATGAGGTTTCTAGGCCCGATATTCCCGGAGACCCATTTATTTTGTCTTGAACACTATGTGGTGCGTGGTCAGTAGCTATAACATCCACAAAACCATCTTTTATGGCTTTTATTAAAAAATTTACATCCCCAACTTTTCTTAAAGGTGGATTAACTCTATACTTTGTTTCCTCTGTTAATGCTAAATGATGAGGAGTAACTTCGCATGTTACAAGCCCCCCCTGCTGTTTTCCCTTTATAACATAATCCATTGCCTCTTTTGTACTAACATGAGCTAAGTGAAGTCTGCAACCTGTAAATTTCGAAAGGGTTACATCTCTCCATGTCATCATATTCTCAGCAAGTCTTGTATCAATCTCTACTAATTCTTCATTTTCAGCATGAGATATAATTGTTAAATTCTTCTCTTTGGCTGCAACCATAGCTTTTAACATTATACGGCTATCAGAAACACCCTTACCATCATCTGATATAAATCTTACTGCAGTGGTTAGTTGCCATAAATGCTCAATAGACATTCCTAGAAGATCCTGAGTAATAGATGCACATTGATGAACGTCTACTAATCCAATTTCCTCACATTTTTTAAGTACCTTATCTATTATGATCATTGAACTGCATACTGGTTTTGTATTTGCCATTAGATTTACTGCAGTATAGCCACCACGAACTGCTGCCCTGCTCCCTGATAACAAGTCTTCCTTATATGTATATCCCGGTTCTCTAAAATGACTGTGAAGATCTACAAAAGAAGGTGCTAAAACATACCCCTCTCCGTCTATTACCTCACAGTCTTTTTTTAAATTTTTTCCTATTTCATATATTATACCTTTTTTTATATAAACATCACCAATAAAATCCTGGGATGAATCAATTACTCTAGCATTTTTTATTAATAATTCCATTAATTTACCATCCTTTCACACTCAATTAATATCTACTACTATAATTTAGTTATGGGATTTATTATGATATATTATTTGGGTTATTAATCTCATCACAGTACATACATCTATATTCGCCCTTTTCTCTATTAGACAAATAAAAACTATGTTTAATCTCTTGTTCTGTAGATGTAATACATCTTGGATTTACGCATTTTATAACATTCTCAATCTTTTCTGGCAATTTCAATTTAATTTTACTTATAATTTTTTCTCCAGTTATTATATCTATTGTTATGTTAGGATCTATAAAACCTAAAACTGTAAAATCTATATTTATTTCATTTTCTATCTTAATTATATCTTTATGTCCAAGTTTACCACTAGGTGCATTCATAATAAGTGCCACTGTAAAGTCCGCATTATCAAGTCCTAAATAATTGAATATTTTAAGCCCTACACCTGCTTTGATATGATCTATTACTATTCCTTTTTTTATACTATTTATGCTTACCATTATTTATCTACCCCCAAAAGTTTAGCAATAAGTGCCATTCTTGCATACATTCCAAATTTTGCTTGTCTAAAATAACACGCCCTTGGATCAGTATCTAATTCTACAGCTATTTCATTAACTCTAGGTAGTGGGTGAAGAATTATCATGTCTTTCTTAGCTTTTAACATTTTTTCTTTGTTTAATATATAAATATCTTTAAGTCTTATATAATCTTCCTCATTAAAAAATCTTTCTTTTTGAACTCTAGTCATATACAAAATATCAAGTTCTCCAATAACCTCTTCTAATTTTTGGACTTCACAAAACTCTATATTATTTTTCTCAAGCACTTCTTCTTTAATATATTTAGGAATTTTTAATTCGTTTGGTGCAATAAGTACAAACTTTATATTTTCATATCTTGACATGGCTTTAATTAATGAATGCACTGTTCTACCAAACTTTAAATCGCCACAAAACCCTATAGTTAAGTTTGACAATGTTCCTTTAATATTTCTTATAGTCAAAAGATCAGTAAGAGTTTGAGTTGGATGTTGATGACCACCATCGCCTGCATTTATTACTGGCATTTTAGAGTTCATAGCGGCAACCTTAGCTGCTCCCTCTTTTGGATGCCTAATTGCTGCAATATCTGCATAACATTCTACTGTTCTTATAGTATCAGCTATACTTTCTCCCTTTGAAGCCGAACTAGATGCCGCCTCAGAAAATCCTAATACCTGACCTCCAAGTCTTAACATTGCTGCTTCAAAACTTAATCTTGTTCGTGTACTTGGTTCATAAAATAATGTTGCTAAAATTAATCCATCACATATATGGGAAAATTTTTTAGGTTCCTTAATTATCTCATCTGCATAATTAAAAATTTCCTCAAGTTCTTGTAATGATAAATCCATTGGGTCAACCAAATTTCTTCCTTTTAACATTATTATATCCTCTCCTTCTCAGCCTCTCCGGACTAAATTTAAAGGTACTACAGTACTTTTAATATTAAATTTATTTTATACACAAAAAACGCCATCTCTATTACGAGAAGGCGTAGCAATAACACTTTAAACATCTACTTCCTTCTCAGTCTCTCGGGCCAAATTAAAGGTGATTTTTTATTTATTCTTTTATTATATTACTATATATTTTAATTCATGTCAACACAATTGTAATTGATATTAAAAACTTGCTTTATTCATTATGTAAGCCATATTCATTATGTAAGCCTTATGTAACCCAATATATCTTCTATATTCTACAAACTAGTGAGCATTCCTCCAAATCATTCAAATTATTTATATCTTAGTATAAATGTTTTACAAAAGTATTAAGGCAACAATAAATTTTATATTATTGCCGCCTTAATACTTTTAAAATTATGTTTTCAACTTTTAATTTGTTTTAGTACTCTGTGAACTCTTCATAGCTGCCTGAAGATTTTTATTTATTGTAGTAGCTTGAGCTTTAGTAATTACTTTACTAGTAACTAAAACACTTAATTTGGCATTTTTAGAATCTGATTTGCCTGTTGGAACTGAGCCACTTGGTTTTTGATTATCCGTTGGAGGCGTTCCACTTGGTTTTTTACCATCCGCTTGTGATCCGCCACCTGGTGGTGTAGCTTTTACAAGCACTGCTAGCACTTTATCAGATTGAACTTGTGTTATAGTTTTAGCAACAACTAATGCTTTAAGAACATTTGTGTAGGTTGTTTTCATCGCAGTTGAATCGCCTTTATTAGTACTTGCTTTTGGCGTAGTAGTCGATGTTGTTGTAGACGCAGCAGTTGTTTTTGAACCACATCCAACAAGCATCCCCATAGTAATAGTAGCAGCCATTAATATTGATGTAATTTTTTTAGTCTTTTTCATTTTGACACCACCTATTAGTTTTTATTTTTTATAAATTGTTTATTAAAAATATGCTAATAGTCATTTAAAATCGATAGGATGTTAATTTTTATACTTATAAATGTTTTAACTTCCTATATATTTATAATAACAGGCAATTATAGAAATATAATCAAATAATTATGTGAACTTTATGGCTTTTGCATCAATATTTTATTTTTTTCTAACATTAGAAAAGTGCGATATAACAAAAATATAGCAAGTTTTACATTTCTGTAAAGCTTGCTATATTTTTGTTTATGGTGCGCCCAGAGGGAGTCGAACCCACGACCTTCAGATTCGAAGTCTGCAACTCTATCCATCTGAGCTATGGGCGCATATTAAAACAATTTTTAAAAAGTCTTTAGTATAAATACTAAAGACTTTTTATTGGAGCGGGTAGAGGGAATCGAACCCTCGTAATTAGCTTGGAAGGCTAACACTCTACCATTGAGTTATACCCGCAAATTTCTGGAGCGGAAGACGAGATTCGAACTCGCGACGTCCACCTTGGCAAGGTGGCACTCTACCGCTGAGCTACTTCCGCATATGCTAATTGTTACAAATAGTAATTGGTGCAGGTGAAGGGAGTTGAACCCATACACCCGAAGGCGCAAGATCCTAAGTCTTGTGCGTCTGCCAATTCCGCCACACCTGCATATTATTACTATTTTGGTGGCTTACCGGAGAATCGAACTCCGGACACCATGATTAAAAGTCATGTGCTCTACCAACTGAGCTAGTAAACCATATTATTGTAACATTATAAGTCAAATATAAGATTAAATAATTAAAGAGTCCAATGCCTTACTTTTATAACATCAAATTCTTTAATGGGGTGGACGATGGGGCTCGAACCCACGACAACCAGTACCACAAACTGGCGCTCTACCAACTGAACTACGTCCACCATATGAAAAATTTTAAATTATCAAAATATATAAAGTTCAGATTCTAATTTATTACCTTTTTTATCTAAATTCAAACTTATAATGGGGTGGACGATGGGGCTCGAACCCACGACAACCAGTACCACAAACTGGCGCTCTACCAACTGAACTACGTCCACCATATGGTGCGTCTTAAGGGATTCGAACCCCCGGCCCACGCCTTAGAAGGGCGTTGCTCTATCCAACTGAGCTAAAGACGCATAAATGATTTAATATATCTATTAAAATGTTTGGAGCGGGTAGAGGGAATCGAACCCTCATAATTAGCTTGGAAGGCTAACACTCTACCACTGAGTTATACCCGCATATCAATTTAAATGGTCGGGGTGACAGGGATTGAACCTGCGACCTCATGGTCCCAAACCACGCGCGCTCCCAGCTGCGCTACACCCCGGCATATATTAAAATGGTGCGACATCGGGGTCTTGAACCCCGGACACCCTGATTAAGAGTCAGGTGCTCTACCAACTGAGCTAATGACGCATATTTGGTGCGTCTTAAGGGATTCGAACCCCCGGCCCACGCCTTAGAAGGGCGTTGCTCTATCCAACTGAGCTAAAGACGCAAGTTTCTGGAGCGGAAGACGAGATTCGAACTCGCGACGTCCACCTTGGCAAGGTGGCACTCTACCGCTGAGCTACTTCCGCATATGTTAATTATTATAAATAGTAATTGGTGCAGGTGAAGGGAGTTGAACCCATACACCCGAAGGCGCAAGATCCTAAGTCTTGTGCGTCTGCCAATTCCGCCACACCTGCATATTATTACTATTTTGGTGGCTTACCGGAGAATCGAACTCCGGACACCATGATTAAAAGTCATGTGCTCTACCAACTGAGCTAGTAAACCATAATGGCTGGGATAGCAGGATTTGAACCTACGAATGCCACAGTCAAAGTGTGGTGCCTTACCGCTTGGCGATATCCCAATGTAAATGGGGTGGACGATGGGGCTCGAACCCACGACAACCAGTACCACAAACTGGCGCTCTACCAACTGAACTACGTCCACCGTATGGTGCGTCTTAAGGGATTCGAACCCCCGGCCCACGCCTTAGAAGGGCGTTGCTCTATCCAACTGAGCTAAAGACGCATAAATATTAATGATTTATTAAGCATTAATATATTTGGAGCGGGTAGAGGGAATCGAACCCTCATAATTAGCTTGGAAGGCTAACACTCTACCACTGAGTTATACCCGCATATTAATTTAAGTGGTCGGGGTGACAGGGATTGAACCTGCGACCTCATGGTCCCAAACCACGCGCGCTCCCAGCTGCGCTACACCCCGATATTCATTAAATGCCCACAAAAATACATTTAATGCCCTAAATCAACTTTGTCCTCATAAATATTCAAATTCAATGATTATTTTCTGACAACATGGATTATTTTACACCATATACATTAATACGTCAATACTTTTTTTAAACTTTGCTAAAACCTTATTATATTTGGTTCTATGCTCTCTTTCTCTATGCTTATAATAGCATAGCTCCGAGCCCCATCTCTTGGAAGCGATGCACTGCCTGGATTTATATACCATATACCCTCTAAAAAATCTATTTTTGCAATATGTGTATGCCCATATAAAACTATGTCAGCACCTGTTTCTAAAGCCTTGTATCGTAATTTAGTCAAATTTTCTTTTACGCCATATCTATGTCCATGAGTTACAAAAATCCTTTTTCCACTAACTTCTTCTACCCTATCATTAGGCACTATTGTAGAAAAATCACAATTACCTTTTACATTAATTATTTTCCCCTTGTAAAACTTTTGTATTATTAATATGTCATCTACATTATCGCCTAAGTGAATTAACACATCTACTCCACTCACTTCATTCTCTAACCTTTTTATGCTACTTACAATCCTATGTGTATCGCTTATTACACCTATACGCATAATAAATCACCCTCTTCATTAATAAAATGCAAGGCATCATTTTTCTTAGATGCCTAATAATATATTCTACATTAATTTTTTAAGTTCATCTTTTAATTTATTTAATGCTCTTCCTCTATGGCTTATAGCATTTTTTTCTTGCTTGCTCATTTGTGCAAAGGTTTTATTATATTCTTTAATGAAAAACAAAGGATCATACCCAAATCCTTCATCACCTCTAAATTCTGATGTAATTGTCCCACAAACTTCACCTTGAACCTTTATTACATTATCCTCATCAACTATAAGAACCATAGCGCAAACAAATTTAGCTTTCCTTTGTTCATCTTTTGCACCACCTAGAAGATACAACAATTTTTCATTATTTGCTTTAGTATCCCCATGAACACCCGCAAACCTAGCTGAGAAAACACCTGGTGCTCCATTTAGCGATTCCACTGATAAACCTGAATCATCGGCAAGTACCATGTTTCCGTCAGCTATTTTATAAATTTCATTAGCTTTTAGGTATGCATTATCCATGAATGTACTTCCTGTTTCTTCTACATCAATATTAATATTCGCGTCCTTTAATGATACTACTTCAAAAGGAAATTGTGATAGAATTTCCTTTATTTCTATAATCTTATGTTCATTATTGCTAGCAATTATTATTTTTTTCATAATTATCCTCCTCACATCTGTTTTAGTAAATAATAATTAATTATTGTTACTTCATTTCTGTTAATTTAACTAGTATTATATACTAAATAATTCATCTCTAGTAGGTGGTAAAACATCTTTTTCAATTTTATTTACTGCTAATATCTCCTTAGCCTCCGTTATCTTGCCTATTATAATAGTTCGTACACCTTTAATTATTCCATACATAGAATTTGTTACAAGTTCTTCTGCTCTATGTTCTTTCTTAACAACATTAATGCTATTTGCATAGTCTTTAGCCCTCTGCATCTCTTCTTGAATTAGAACCTCTTCTACCCTATATAAATGATTGCTCATGACAATCATAGTTTCTTTTATACATAATAATTTAATGCCAATAATATCACCGCAAAGTTTTGCACCTGAATTATTTGTTTTAAGTCATTCCAACTTAGTTTTTCAATTTTTATTTAAATTCTTCATTCCTATTTTCACAAAACAAGCACATTTTATTGAATCTAATCATATTATCTATATAAGGACTAATATATGGTGGTGATATGTTGAATTTTTTAGGACCTTTTTTAAGGATCAATACATTAAACAAAAATAACATAAAAAATCAATTTTTCTACTTATCAAAAGAATCATTAAGGAATATAGTTTTTGAGTCCAAGTGTGGAGTATATATTCCTGCACATGATTTAAAATCTAAAAGTCTTTCTAAGATTGATATTAACACAATTAAATTAAATTCTCCACTTTTGTGTATTTACAAAAAAGCAGATGCAAAATTAAAGTTGAAAGAAGGCGCATTAAGTTGGAATGAAAGCAAGTTAAAAAAAGAAATTACTATTAACGGCAATGCATTTATGACTTTATCATTATTAGAATTAGTAGATTATTATAGTAGCTTTAAAAATATTGATGATAATAAATATGCTCTAAGCTCTCTTTATCTTAATTTATGCAAAGAACAATTAGAGTTCTATGCTTCATATTTTCGTAATAAAGATGGGTTATTTGTAGACAAAAAAGATTTAACTGACCCTATGCAAAAAGAATTTACTTTTGAAAATAAGAACAATAAATTCAAATTTTCTGATCAAGCTTTTATGATGGCTGCTTACTTTAAATATTCTTCTTATGATACAGGCAAAAATGAACATGAATACGAAAAATTTTCACTAGATATTTTAAACATGTTTACTCAATATAAAGAAGAAATTTACAATGTTTCTTTTGAAGAACTTAACAAGATATGCTTAGCTCTAAATATTTTTTATAAATACTCAGGCCTTGAAAAATGCGAAACCTTATTGTTAGATTTTTTAGATTTGCTTGTCGAACAATATAATACTAAACCAACTTTAATTATTAATGCTAAATTAGACCATTGCTGTATTCTTTTTATAAATTGCATGCTTATGTATAATAATAGTTCCATGCTTAAATTTAAAGATACTAGCGACGATTTACATGAAAAGCTTTTAAAATTATATGATAGTGAAAAAGGTGTCTTAGTAAAAGAAAGTTCCGAAAAGGAAATAAATTATACTTCTGATGAACTCATACTATATATGTATGGCCTAATGTTATATTCCGATTTCAATAATTTGGAAGATAATTCACCAATGTTACAAGATATTTTTAAAAATCAAATTTTAGACTCCGGAATAATCTTAAGTTGGCCTGATTCTCCATCACTCGATGACACAGAACATTATAGAGATTTCTCACTAAAAACAGAAGATTTATTACAAGACAATGATTTTAGAATGCCAGAAGTACCAACCCCTGATAACAATGAGTTAGCTTCTGTATTTATTAAAAGTGTAGTATACAATAAACGAAAAGAAAGCTTTAAGCAAAGTAAATCATCTTTTGATAGTAGCAAAAACATGTTTATATTTTTCATAGCTACATTCTTTCGCAATCAAAAATAATACATGATTTGAATTTTTCTCTTTTGTTATGCTATAACTAAAAGTATATAATACTCAAAATATTTTCACCTCACCAGATGGTTCTAGCATCTGTTTATAAAATAGATGTTAAAATTTCTAAGCAAAGTGAAAGTATTTCTAAAAATATATTCTTTTGTTATATCATAGTTTAAGAGAAATTTTTATTTTACAACCATATTATTATCTTTATAAGCATAATTAAAAATTAGGTTTCCACTTTTAGTAGTGTATATATCTTTTACATTTTGTTTTTTACAAATGACTGTATTAGCAATGTACACAGGAATACATGGCAAATCCTCTGCAAGTATTTTCTGCGCCTGATTATATATTGTTATTTTATTTTTATTATTACTCTCCTTCAATGCTTTAGCTATAATTTTATCATAATTTTCACTCTTATACCCATAAAGATTATCTTTTGAATTTGTTGTCCATTTCGAAAAAAATTTATAATTATCTCCGTATTCTTCATCATTTTTTTGAAATGCTACGTCATAATTTCCTTTTGAAATTATTTTATTAAACTCATCTTCTGTATATCCAGTGCAAACTACATTTACGCCTAAATATTCTTTAATACTTTTAGCTATTTCATTGCTTATCTTAGTATCAAAATTTTCATTCTCATATACCATATTTAAACTTTGATCTTTTACATAATTACTTTTTTTCAAATATTCTAAACCCTTAATTTTATTTTTGTATGCATTAAATATCAGCTTACCATTATCATCATTAGAACTAGTAAATGGTGTATAATTCATTGTTGGTACCGCCATATCTTCTGATACAGTTTCGATAATTAAATCCCGATCTATTATTGAAGCAATTGCATTTCTAAAACTTACATCTATTGATTGTTTATTTTTAATATTAAAATTCAGATAATACATACTTTGTGTTGGTTTAATTTCGGTTTCCTTTTCCTTGCTAAGTGAACTTACTTCACTTACTGGAGGACTTACTAATACATCAATTTTTGAAGTATCATTTTCCCCCGCTGTTTCAAAATTCGCTAAAGCTTTCTCTTCATCATCAATGGATGTAAATATCATTTCATTACTAACAATATTACTAACACCCCAATACTTTTGATTTTTTACAAGTGTTATTTCCCCTTTTTTATTTATGTCTTTTATAGTAAAAGGGCCACTATACTTGATTTCATTGAAACTATCTTTCCAGTTTTTCATATCCATATTGTTTTCTCTTAAGGTAAAAATTGGGTTGCTAAGAGTTTTTATAAAGTAATCATTTGGACTATTTAGTCTTATTTTCAATGTTAAATCATCCTTTGCCACAATTCCAACTTTGTCGAACCCTACTTTTCCTAAACTAAAATCATTAGCACCAAATATACAATATAATTGATCTACAAAAACGTTTTTCTTTTCCAATAAGATATCATGAAAAAGTCTTACAAAATCTGTAGCTTTTATATCTGTACCATCACTGTAATGTAGATTTTTTCTTAATTTAAAAGTGTATTCTATTTTGTCTTTTGAAATCGAATATTTTTCAGCCATAGCCGGCACAATTTTTCCTTCTTTATTTTCTCTTACTAATCCTTCAAAGAGAGCTAATAATAGATCTTTTTCACGAACATCATTGTTATCTAACATCAGTAAATCTGATGGTAATTTTCCTACATTATACACTAAATATTTTCTAGATGTTGGTGACGTTACTTTTTTTTGAATACACCCGTTACCGAGCATCATAATAAAAATTAATGTTATACATAATAACTTTTTCATATTTACCTCCATCTTAGGTACAAAAAAATAAGTAGGAGTAAGTATCCTAATTTATTTTATTCTTCCATATTAGGAGTATTAACTTTTAACAAACGAAATAATCAAATATAAAATAATATATTAAGAAGTTTTTCACTTACAATATGTCTTAACTTTTACAATTTTATTATGTTATAATGTAATTATATATTTACAAAATTTATATGTATAGAAAGTATCGGAGGCATTGTCCATGTTAACTACAACTGTTCAAATAATTGCTATCCTCTCAATGTTTGTTTTTATGTTTATTGGGATATGGGGTTTTATTTTATTAATAAAAATATTCAATCAATTAAGATACAAAAATTATTTAATGGAACAACTTATACAAAATACATCAAATTTATCTTCAATACATGAAAATAATGAATCCTCAGAAAATAATCAAGGAATTCAAAATGTTTCTAAATTCACTGAGAAAGAAATATTGGATCTTAACATAAAAAAAGACGCCATTTGACGTCTTTTTCTTTTCCAATATAATGAATGCTCTAATGCAAAATGTTGCTTACGCAAAAACAAGTTGTATGCTAAAGTTTATTATTTATTTTAACATATTTACTAATTCTTCTTCAGATATAACTGTAATTCCTAGCTCCTCCGCTTTTATAAGCTTACTTCCAGCATTCTCTCCCGCTAAAACGTAATTTGTTTTTTTAGAAACAGAGCCTGATACCTTTCCACCATGGCTTTCTATCATTTCTGTGGCCTCACTTCTGCCTATTGTAGCTAATGTTCCAGTTACAACGAATGTTAGTCCATCGAACTTATCATCGCCCTTACTGACTTCCTCTACAGCCATATTAACTCCATAATCTTTAAGTCTTCTTATTACTTCTTTATTTTTATCATCTTCAAAAAATTTCAATATACATAAGCCACTTATTTCACCTATGTCAGAAACATCTTGTAGCTCTTCTAAAGACGTATTTTGTAAGTCTTCAATAGATCTATAGTGTTTCATTATACTTTTCGCTGCTACCTTTCCAATATTCGGAATTCCAAGTCCTGTAAGTAGCAGATGTGCTTCATTACCCTTTGACTTTTCTATAGCTTCTAATAACTTATCTGTGTTTCTTCCTTTTCCAATTACACCTTGCTCAATAAGTTCGCTCCGGTAATTAGACAAGGAATATATATCCGCAATATCTTTGATGTATTTTAAACGAATAAGTTCCTTAACATATGTGCTGCCAAAACCTTTTATGTCCATAGCCGTCCTACCAACAAAATTAATGATACGTCTTTCTAATTGGGCCAAACAATTAGGGTTTACACATTTGATGTCAGCAGTATCTTTTACGCGAACTGTAGGTGTTCCACAAACTGGGCATATTTCAGGGATTTTAAATTCCTTTAATCCCTCAATACGTTTTTCTTTCACTACAGACTTAATTTTTGGTATAATCTCTCCTGACTTGTAAACAACAATTATGTCTCCAATCCTTATATCTAAATCATCGATAAAATCTTGGTTGTGAAGAATTGCTCTGGATACAGATGTTCCGCATAAACGAATCGGCTCAAATATTGCTGTAGGAGTAATTCGTCCTGTTCTTCCCACTGATACTTCAATATCGATTAATTTTGTTTCTTTTTCTTCTGGAGGAAATTTATAAGCTATCGCCCATTTGGGAACTTTTGAAGTATTTCCAAGCTTTTTTCTATCTTCCAAATTATCAATTTTAATAACAACTCCATCAATATCGTATGCTAAGTTTCCTCTTTGCTCCCCGATAGCTATGATAGTATTCCACACTTCATCAGCCGTTTTGCATTTTACATAATTCTCAATAACTTTTACACCTTGTTTTTTTAACCATTCATAACTTTGTGTATGTGTTTTAAATTCAATTCCTTTGGTATCTTGAACATTAAAAATAAATAGAGATAATTCTCTTTCCTTTGTTATTTTACTATCTAATTGTCTGAGTGTTCCTGCAGCACAGTTTCTAGGATTGGCAAATATCTTTTTCTCTAATATCTCTTGTTGCTGATTAACCTTGTCAAACGCAGCAGTTGCCATGTATACTTCACCACGGATTTCAATATAAGGGATTGGATCTTTTAGTTGCTTTATAACATCCTTAATTACTTTAGCATTTTCAGTAACATCCTCCCCTTGAATAATACCGTCACCTCTAGTTACAGCTACAGTTAATTTGCCATCTACATAACGCAGTCCCATTGACAAGCCATCAATTTTATGTTCAACTACAAATGTTGGATCATCTAGTTCTTCAATCATTCTATTTACATAAGAATAGATGTCTTCTTTTGTAAATACATCTTGCAAACTGAGCATTGGCACATTATGTTTTACCAATACCCCTGCTTTTCTTTTAGCACTTCCACCTACTACTATAGTTGGTGAATCTAAAGTAACAAGTTCTGGATGTTCTTTTTCCATTTTTTTAAGAGTAAGCATTAATTGGTCATATTCATAATCAGATATTTCTGGATCATCTTGATTGTAATATCTATCACTATGATACTTAATTAGATCTCTGCATCTATTAATTCTATCTTCTACATTCATCATATCCTTATTCTCCTATCCCTTAAGATGTTTCTTTACTTAAAAACACCCCTTATCAGATACTACTGGACTATCTAACACATGATACCCAATCGCATACATATTAAAGAAGCTTTACTAATTCCTACATACTTTTCCATTAAGTCAATACGCAACTTAAGGCATTTTAAATAAAACGACTAGCACTTTCACTAATTATTTTATCCAATATGCCTTAATAACATTCATGATGCTAAGCAGCATTCAGTATGCTCAAGTAGCTTTCACTAAGCACAAGTCACAATTGTCATACATATAAATAACAAGTAATCATGACTAGTCATATTTTAATATAATTTATAATATTTCTAGTGGTGCTTTATCTAATATCAGTTTTTTTATTCCCATGTTATCGAATGCTATCGAAACCATAGTGTCACCGCCAGAATCTGAAGTTGATACTATGGTACCTACCCCAAATTTGCTGTGCCTAACTTTTCTACCTACTGTAGCTTGTTTATGCATAGCAACATCAATATTTGCATTCTGACCAGGTGAATTACTTCCTTGTGAAGTAGCTGATACATAATCTTGTGGTGCAGTTTTACTTAGAAGACCATGAGAATTATATTTTGGTGGTCGCTTACCATTTTTTCTCTTTAATACCTGAACAGTCCTATTTTTACCGCCTCCAATAATTTCTTTTAAATCCGGAGAAATTTCGCTGATAAAATCAGATGGTTGGTATCCAACATTTCTTCCAAACACCATTCTGCTTTCTGCAGATGTTATATAAAGTTTTTCTTCCGCTCTAGTTATAGCAACATAACATAGTCTCCTTGATTCTTCCATTTCAGTAGGATTGTTTAATGATGACATACCTGGGAATATACCATTCTCCATTCCAACCATAAATACTACTGGGAATTCTAACCCTTTCGCACTATGTACCGTCATCATGCCTACAGTATCTACATCCTCATCAGGATTATCTGTACTCGATCCTAAACTTACTCCTTCTAAAAATGTTAAAAGTGATTTATCTTCAGAAGTTCTTTCGAATTCTACAGCATCTGATACTAATTCTTTTATGTTTTCAACCCTGCTCTCATCCTCTGGTTCCTTAGAATTTTCTAATTGTTTTAAATATCCTGTATCCTCTATTATAGTCTTAATTAAAGCGGACACAGAAACCTCTTCATTTTTAGCCATAAAATTATTCATAAGACTTACAAACTTGCTTATAGATGACTTATTTCTAGTAGTCAATGTAGGTATAAATTCCACATCCAAAGTGGCACTATATAAACATTGGTCTATTCCATTCGCAAATTCTTGAATTTTTTGAATAGTAGCATCGCCTATATTTCTTTTAGGTACATTTATAATTCTTTTTAAAGCTATATCATCAAGTGGATTATTAATAAGCTTTAAGTAAGCCATTATATCCTTTATTTCTTTTCTATCATAAAATTTTAATCCTCCAACTATCCTATATGGGATTAAATGTTTTCTAAAACTTTCCTCAAAAATACGTGATTGAGAATTCATCCTATATAAAATTGCAAAGTCTTTATATTTGTAGCCTTTATCAGCCGCCATTAATGTTTTAATTTGGTTTGATACAAAATTTGCCTCATCTCTATCTGTAAATGCTCTATACAAGTCTATTTTTTCTCCAAAATCTTTTTCAGTCCTTAGATGTTTATCTTTTCTTTGGGAATTATTTTTTATGACTTCATTTGCTGCCATAAGTATATTTCCTTTAGACCTATAGTTTTGCTCAAGTTTTACAACCTTTGCTTTTGGATAGTCTTTTTCAAAATCTAAAATATTTGTAACATCTGCACCTCTCCAAGCATAAATACATTGGTCATCGTCCCCAACTACACATATATTTTTCCTCTCGTCTACCAAAAGCTTTATGAGCTCATACTGTGCTTTATTTGTATCTTGATACTCATCTACCATAATATATTTGAATTTTGAATGATAAAATTCCAAAATATCTTTATTATTTTTAAGCAAATCAACAGCTTTAAAAATCAGATCATCAAAATCTAATGCATTATTCCCCTTAAGTTTTTTTTGATAAAGAAGATATACATCAGCAATTTTATTCATTCTATAATCGCTTTCATTCTCTTTCTTGTATTTATCAGGAGAAATAAGTTCATTTTTAGCATTAGATATTTTATTTAAGATTTCTGAATCCGTCAAATCTTTATCATTTATATCAAGTTGTTTCATGCATTGCTTAATCAAACTTTTTTGATCATAGCTATCATATATAGTAAAATTTTTATTATATCCTAGCTTGTCTATCTCCCTTCTTAAGATTCTAACACAACTTGAATGAAAGGTAGAAATCCACATATTATCAGCTACTTTTCCTACAAGCGCACGCACTCTGTCCTTCATTTCGCCAGCTGCTTTATTAGTAAAAGTTATAGCTAAAATTTGAGATGGATATATAGATAAATCTTCTATCATATGTGCAATTCTATAAGTTAATACCCTAGTCTTTCCAGAACCTGCGCCAGCGAGTATTAATAAAGGCCCATCAACTGTTATCGCAGCCTCGCACTGCTCTTTGTTTAGCAAATTTTCTAAATCCATGAAACCACTCCTTATATATTATATTAATACTAAATTCTCTAGTATTACGTTAGATGCATATATCATTATTACTATTTATCTTTAAGGCATAAGCATACCTTTAATTATATCACACAACACAAAAACTTAATTGATTTTAAAAATATAGACGGTTAATATATATTCACTCTTTTATCATTAGTTTAATTGAGTAAATATAAATTAACCGTCCTCTATATGTACATCTATAACACACATCAAGCATGCAGACTTATTTCTTTAATTTCAAACGATCTAATATAAGTTTATATCCATCACTACCATAATTTAATGCTCTGTTTATTCTACTTATAGTCGCGGTACTTGCCCCTGTTGTGCCTGATATATCCAAATATGTTCTTTTATCTGATAACATTTTTGCTACTTGAAGTCTTTGCTCAAATGCCTTAATTTCATTTATAGTAGATATGTCCTCAAAAAATCTATAACACTCTTCCTTTGTTTTTAAACTTAAAACACCCTCGAATAGAAAATCCATATCCTTGCTTTTTAATTTAGAACTGTACTCGCTCATTCCTTTTCACCTCTAATAATCATATACTATTTAAAATTAAAAAATATATAGAAAAATGCAGTTTATCAATTTGTACTAAATAAACTGCTGTGAAACTTAAAATATTTATTTGAATGCTCTTAATATTATAACATGGCTAAATATATTATTTAACTGTGTTTAACAGTAGCGTTATTATTGCAAAACAAATTGCTGAAATCGCTGTAACTCGTGCCAACATTGCTTCTGCAGTTTTTGTTTTATTTTTAGCAAAAAAAGTTTCAGAAGTTCCTCCTATAAGACCACTCAATCCGTCCGTCTTACTAGGTTGCATCATAACTGAGACAAGTATAATAATTGAAGTTATAACCTGTAAAACCACCAAAAAACTATGCATGTGTACACCCCCGTTCATCAAATACATGGTTATCGTATCATACTCCATGACAATTTACAATAGAATACAAAAATAAGAGCATAGCCTATATAGACTATGCTCACATATAAAGCTAATTACCTTTTTATGTTATAAAATGCTTTTAAGCCTCTATATTCAGCCACATCTTCTAATTCTTCTTCTATTCTTAGAAGCTGATTATATTTAGAAACTCTTTCACTTCTAGCTGGAGCACCAGTTTTAATTTGTCCTGCATTCACAGCTACAACAAGATCTGCAATTGTTGTATCTTCAGTTTCTCCTGATCTATGAGAAACTACAGCAGTATATCCTGCTCTCTCTGCCATTTCGATAGCATTTAATGTTTCAGTTAATGTTCCTATTTGATTCAATTTTATGAGAATTGAGTTTGCAACTTTCTTCTCTATACCAGTTTTAAGTCTATCTGTATTAGTTACAAATAAATCGTCACCAACTAATTGAATTCTATCTCCAATTTTATCAGTTAAGTATTTCCAGCCATCCCAATCTTCTTCAGCCATTCCATCTTCAATAGATATAATTGGATATTTGTTAACTAATTCTACATAATAGTCAGCCATTTGCTCTGGAGTTAGTATTCTTCCCTCAGATGCTAAATTATATTTACCATCTTCAAAGAATTCAGAAGCTGCTGGATCAAGAGCTATATAGATATCTTTTCCTGGAACATATCCAGCATTTTCTATAGCTTCTACTATTATTTTTATAGCTTCTTCATTTGATGATAAGTCTGGAGCAAATCCACCTTCATCGCCAACACCAGTAGATAATCCCTTATTTTTTAACAATGTTTTTAATGCATGATAAACTTCTGCACTCATTCTTAAAGCCTCTTTAAATGAAGTAGCTCCAACTGGCATAACCATAAATTCTTGCAAATCTACATTATTATCAGCGTGGCTTCCACCATTTAAAATGTTCATCATTGGAACTGGTAACACTTTAGCATTCACTCCACCAATATATTGATATAATCCAAGTCCTAATGACTCAGCAGCAGCTCTTGCACATGCAAGTGATACTCCAAGGATTGCATTAGCTCCAAGTTTTGCTTTATTAGGTGTTCCATCAAGAGTTATCATGGCTTTATCAATTGCTACTTGATCATAGACATTCATTCCAACAATCTCTTCTGCTATTAAATTATTTACATTATCAACAGCCTTTAAAACTCCCTTACCATTATATACATCTTTATCTCCATCTCTTAGTTCTACAGCTTCAAATATGCCTGTAGATGCGCCTGATGGTACTGATGCTCTTGCTATTGTTCCATCTTCGAGTGTTACTTCTACCTCAACAGTTGGAAATGCTCTTGAATCCAAAATTTGTCTTGCATAAACATCAATTATTTCAATAAAGTTTTTCATATTATCTTACCTCCAAAATTTTTCTCTAATTATTATCATTTCCTAAATTAAATTAAGATAACCCTATAAATCAAAAAAAATAAAATTAATTTTAGATAATTTAATAATTTACTTTAAATTTATACTAAATTAAAGTTTTATTAAAGACTTTCCTGTCATTTCACTTGGCACATCGAGGCCCATAACTTGAAGCATTGTTGGTGCTATGTCTGCAAGTATTCCGCCATCGCGTAGTTCTTTACTATGATTAGATACATATGTGAATGGCACTAAGTTTGTAGTATGTGCAGTCATTGGCTTTCCAGATGAAAAATCAATCATTTGTTCAGAGTTTCCATGATCTGCAGTAATAAATACAGTTCCATCTTTCTCCAAAACGCATTTAACAACTTTCCCTAGACATTCATCAACTGTTTCTATAGCTTTTTTAGCAGCTTCAAAAACGCCTGTATGACCTACCATATCTGGGTTAGCATAATTGAGTATAATCATATCGTATTTATCAGTTGCAAGTCTCTTAAGTAACTCTTTTGTAACCTCAGGTGCACTCATCTCTGGTTGCATATCATATGTTGCAACTTTGGGTGATGGAATTAATGCCCTATCTTCATTTGGATTTGGAGCTTCCACTCCACCGTTAAAGAAAAATGTAATATGAGCATATTTTTCAGTTTCAGCTATTCGGAGCTGATTCTTACCCATCTTACTAACATATTCTCCAAGTGTATTTGCATAACTTTCTGGTGCATATGCTACATCTACATTTTCCATAGATGAATCATATTGCGTAGTACATACATAATTTAAATTTAAAGATTCACGATCAAATCCATCAAATTTTTTATCATTTATTGCTCTAGTAATTTCTCGAGCTCTGTCAGGTCTAAAGTTAAAACATATTACACTATCGTTGTTATTTATAGATGCAACAGGTTTGTTATTCTCCATTATAGCAGTTGGAAGAACAAATTCATCTGTTTTATTGTCATTCATAGCTTTTTTAACTGCATCTATAGCTGAAGTACTTTCCTCACCCTTAGATAAAACCATAGCATTATATGCAAGTTGAACCCTTTCCCATCTCTTATCTCTATCCATAGCATAATATCTACCACTTACTGTAGCAATTTTTCCAAGTCCTATTTCTTTCATGTATTCTTCAATTTCTGCTATGTATTTTAGTGCTGAGCCGGGTTGTACATCTCTACCATCTAAAAAAGCATGAACATAAACTTTTTTGGCACCTTTATCTTTAGCAAGTTTTAAAAGAGCTTTTAGATGATCAATATGAGCGTGAACTCCTCCATCAGACAATAATCCTAAAAGATGTATAGATGAATTTGCCTTAATAGCTTCATCTATAGCTTTATTAAACGCAGGATTTTTAAAAAAGCTTCCTTCTTTAATTTCCTTTGTTATTTTTGTAAGTGCTTGATATATAATTCTACCAGCACCTATGTTTAAATGGCCAACTTCTGAGTTTCCCATTTGTCCTTTTGGTAATCCTACCTCAAGACCACTTGCAATTAGTTTTGTATGCGGATATTCGCTTTTAAGTCTTTCGTAGTTTGGCTTATTTGCAGCAGCTACTGCATTTCCTTCGACGTTACTGGATAATCCAAATCCATCTAAAATCATTAACATTACTGGTTTTTTTGACATTTTTTGTTCCCCCTACTAATAATTTATAATAAGCAATACATATAATATGTATTGCTTATTTATAGTTATATTATCCAACCAATGTGGATTCTTCCACTAATAGTTGCATTTACTTAAGTGTACTAATGTATACTTAAGTATCTTTATCTACTTAAGTTTCTTAATAGTTTACTATTCCTGCGAAATCTTCTGCCTTAAGACTAGCTCCACCAATTAATCCACCATCAATATCTGATTTACCCATTTGTTCTTTTATAGTTGCTGGTTTAACAGAACCACCATATTGAATTCTAACTTTGTCTGCTACGTCTTTACCAAACATAGCTCCAACAGTTGATCTTATAAATCCAATTGTTTCATTAGCTTGATCAGCAGTTGCAGTTTTACCAGTACCTATAGCCCATATTGGTTCATAAGCTATAACTAATGTTTCTACTTGTTGTTTTATAAGTCCTGCTAAATCTAATTTAATTTGATTAGCTAACACTTTTTCTGTAACATTGCCTTCACGATCGCTTAAAGTTTCTCCTACACAAAGTATAGGACTAATGCTATGGCTATAAGCAGCTTTAAGTTTTTTGTTTACAGTTTCATCAGTCTCATTGAAATATTGTCTTCTTTCGCTATGACCAATTATTACATAGTCAACACCAATTTCCTTTAACATTCCTGGTGAAACCTCACCTGTAAAAGCACCACTTTCTTCATAATGCATGTTTTGAGCTCCTACTTTTATGTTTGTTCCCTTAACTGCTTTTATAACTGCATCTAAGCATAAAAATGTTGGACAAACTACGACATCACATTTTGCATCTTTAACTAGTGGTTTAATTCCCTCTATTAAAGTTGTAGCTTCAGCTACAGTTTTATTCATCTTCCAATTTCCAGCAATAATACCTTTTCTCATTCTAAAAACCCCCTACTATTTTTTATTGTAAATAATAATATATTTTATAATTCGAAGTATCAAAATTTCTTAACTATTTATCTGTAAGTGCTTCAATTCCTGGTAACAACTTGCCCTCTAAAAATTCAAGAGATGCTCCACCACCTGTAGATATGTGAGTCATTTTATCTCCAAATCCTAATTGGTTAACAGCTGCTGCACTATCTCCGCCACCTATTATAGTAGTTCCGTCAACTTTTGACATAGCTTCAGCTACAGCTATTGTACCATTTGCAAAGTTTTTAAATTCGAATACGCCCATTGGACCATTCCAAACAATAGTCTTTGCCATGCTTATAGCACCTTTATAAATTTCACAAGTCTTAGGTCCAATATCAAGTCCCATGTAGCCATCTTTAATATTTTGATCTTTTGTAACTACTGGCTCTGCATCTGCTGAAAATTTGTCTGCAATTACGTGGTCTAGTGGAAGTAAAAATTTGATTCCTTTAGCCTCAGCTTTTTGCATCATATCTTTAGCATATGTTACCTTATCTTCTTCAACTAAAGAACTTCCTACAGAATAACCGCCAGCTTTTAAGAATGTATAAGCCATTCCACCACCAATTATTAATGTATCAACTTTTTCAAGTAAATTATTAATAACAGCTATTTTGTCAGATACCTTAGCTCCACCTAAAATTGCTACAAATGGTCTAACAGGATTTTCAACTGCATTGCCTAAAAATTTTATTTCTTTTTGTATTAAATAACCACATACTGATGTTTTAACAAACTTAGTTACACCAACAGTAGAACAATGAGCTCTATGAGCTGTTCCAAAGGCATCATTTACAAATATATCTGCAAGAGATGCTAATTCTTTAGAAAAGTTTTCTTCATTTTTAGTTTCTTCTTTTCTATATCTTGTATTTTCAAGTAGTATAACATCTCCGTCTTTCATTTTTGAAACGACTGATTTTACACTATCACTAACTACATTTGGATCTGCTGCAAAAGTTACCTTTTTATTTAGCATTTCACTTAATTTTTTAGCAACTGGTGCTAAAGAAAGCTCAGGTATTGCCTCACCTTTTGGTTTTCCAAGATGAGAACATAATATAACTTTTGCGCCATTTTTTACTAAATAATTTATAGTTGGCATTGCACCTACTAATCTATTTACATCTGTAATTACTCCATCTTTTAATGGTACATTAAAATCACATCTTACTAAAACCTTTTTACCTTTAACCTCGATATCTTCTACTGTTTTTTTATTAAATTCCATACTCAATCTCCTCTCATAACTTTTATAACCTAAAATTATTATATCCTATAATAATTAAAATAATATATTTTTAACGTAAAACTTGCATTTATTCACCATGCTTTTAAAATAACATATAAAAAGGTCTAGTTCCATAGACTCACTATAAAACCAGACCTTTTTATATTGTTTCAGTAAGCCTATAATATATTCACTGCATGTTTACTATTTTCTACAGTTTTATAGTAGACTTAAATTTTATAGTTTATCTGCAACAAATTTAGTTAAATCAGCTAATCTGTTTGAATAACCTACTTCATTATCGTACCATGAAACTACTTTAACCATGTTTCCTTCAATAGTCATTGTTGACATTGCATCAATGATAGAAGATCTTTCGTCTCCTCTGTAATCTATAGAAACTAATGGTTCTTCGCTGTATCCAAGAATACCCTTCATTTCATTTTCAGAAGCTTTCTTAAATGATGCATTTACTTCTTCTGCAGTAACATCTCTTCCAAGTTCACATACTAAATCTACGCATGAAACTGTTGGAGTTGGAACTCTTAATGAGAATCCGTTTAATTTACCTTTTAATTGTGGTAAAACTAATGCAACTGCTTTAGCAGCTCCTGTTGTAGTTGGAATCATTGAAAGTGTAGCAGCTCTTGCACGTCTCATATCTTTATGAGGAGCATCTAATAATCTTTGATCTCCAGTATATGAATGAACTGTAGTCATTAAACCTTTGACTATTGTAAATTCTTTGTCTAATACTTTAGCAAATGGTGCTAAACAATTAGTTGTACATGATGCATTTGATATTATGTTATGTTTTGAAGAATCATATTTTTCTTCGTTAACTCCCATAACTATTGTTATATCTTCATTTTTTGCTGGTGCAGATATAAGAACTTTTTTAACACTAACTCCTAAATGAGCGTTAGCTTTAGTAGCATCTGTAAAGAATCCAGTTGATTCAAGTACGATTTCTACTCCAAGTGAACTCCAATCGATGTTTTTTGGTTCTCTTTCAGCAAATATTTTAATTTCTTTTCCGTTTACTACTATAGCATTTTCTTTAACTTCTACAGTACCGTTAAATTTACCATAAAGTGAATCATATTTTAAAAGATGTCCTAATGTAGCAGCATCTGTTAAATCATTGATTCCTACTACTTCTAATTCTGTAGAATAATTTGCAACTAGTGCCTTAAATACGTTTCTTCCTATTCGTCCGAATCCATTAATACCTACTTTTACCATATTGATAAAACCTCCTAGATTTTTCTAAAATAATTATATGTAAATATATAATTTTCTCTTAATAAAATCATTATATAGTTTACTCTCTTTTCTTTAAAATATCAATAATTTCTGTTGCAGCCGCTTGATCAATTACGAGTACAGTACTTGAACGATTGATTTCAGTGGCTATAATAGCTCTAGCTTTATTTTTTCCAGCCGCTACTGCAATAAGTATTGTATTTTTTTTAACATCTTCATCATTTACCACAATAGTAGGCGTATAATGAATTATTTCCCCAACCTCATTATAATATTGACCAAAAGCTTCTCCTACTGCACCTAACTCTTCAAGTTCTTTTATTTCTTCTTTAGGTAATCCTCTTTTCATAGCCATATCACCCGCTATACCAATTCCATAAATAAGGATTTCTGCATTTTGAATTTTATCAATTATACATTTTATATTTTTTTCATTCAAAATAGTTGTGAGTGCTTCATTGCTCAAATTATCAGGTACATGTAGTAATTCATAATTACCGCCAATTTTATCTGCAAGTCTTGCAACCAATGTATTGGCTTGTATTTCTACATTTCTTGCCAAGCCACCTCTTGCTGGTAAAATTGAAATATTGTTAAACTTCTTAATTCTAGGGAAACTGTCTACAACATTTTTAACTGTCGATCCACCTGTTAAAGCAATTGTAGTATCTTCTTTAATTATATGTATTGCATAATTGGAAGCTGCCTTCCCAAGTTCTTTAAGGACACTTTTGTCAATTTCTACATCTCCGGGAACAACTATAACTTGTTGAAGCTTTAAATGTTTTTCAATGTATTTTTCTAATTTCGAAAGCCCCTTTATTTCATGAATGAATCCTTTTAGCTGGTTTATAATTATTTCACCATCACTTGTTATAAACATACCCAAGGCATTAACTTCGATCAAATTTTGAGATTTTAAAAAGTTTATTTCATTTCTCACTATTCTTTCGCTTATACACATGTGATTTGCTAAAATTCTTCGTCCTATAGGTTGATTATAACATATTGTCGTTAATATATCATACCGTTTTCCAAGAAGGTCTATAAGTTCAGGTACTATTTTCTGTTCTAATTTTAATATTTTCTCCACTTAAACACCTTTCTGGACTACTTAAGTCCCGGCATATATTTTTTGTTCCCACATACATTATAGATGAAATACTAACTTTTTTAAATTAGTATTTGCAAAATATTTGTTAACAATTTGTAAACACAATAAATAAGCACCTAAAATCATTTAAAATCTTTTACGTTTACTAGAACTTTTAATTTCAAGTTCTTCTCTGTATTTTGCCACAGTTCTTCTTGAAATATTCATTCCTTCAACATTTAATCGGTTACAAATTATTTGATCGGACAGAGGTTTTTTTTGATCTTCTTTATCAATCATTTCCCTTATCATCTTTTTAATATTAGTAGTAGATATATCCTCTCCACCCGCTACTGACGTTATTCCGTTGGTGAAAAAATTTTTTATTTTAATTACTTTTCCATTATTTATACTAACATATTTTTCTCTAATTGCACGGCTTATTGTAGATTCATGCATTTCTAAATCATTAGCAATTTTTTTTAGTGTCATTGGTTTTAAATGTTCTTCTCCAATGTCAAAATACTCCTTTTGAACCAACAATATATCTTCTAGTACTCTATAAACAGTATTCTTTCTTTGTTCAATACTTTTAATTAGAAACATTGCACTGTTGAGCTTATCTTTTACATATTCCACAGCTTCTTCATCTTTTTCATTTTTAATAATATCTTTATACAAACTATTTATATTTAATTTTGGAAGTACGTCTTCATTCATAGAAATAAAATATTCCCCGTTAATTCTATTAATATATGCATCAGGCACAATATACTTAACTGTCTCACCAGTATAAAATCCTCTTGATGGTTTAGGCTCTAATTTTTTTATAATATCTCCATATTGTTGGGCATCAGAAACTTTAATTTTTAGTTCTTTCGCTATATCATTATATTTATTTTCTGCAAGTTGCTCTAAATATTCATCAATTATTTTATAAATATTATCATCATCTATACCTTGATTGTATAGTTGAATCTTAAGACATTCTCTTAAATTTCTAGCCCCTATACCTTCTGGATCCAAAGATTGAAAAATCTCAAGTGCAGTTTCAGCTTTTTCACTTGATATTTTAAGTTCCTTACATATATCAGATAAATCCGCAGATAAATAACCTTTAGCATCTAAATTTTCTGCCATATACCTACATATATTTATAATTTCACTTGACTCTGTAAGTTCACCTATTTGCTCCTTAAGATAATCTTTAAGCGATTTCTCCTCTGCAATATAATAAAATGGTGAAACTTCTTCATTATCATTTTTTGCACCATAATTCTTTACTTTATAATCATCTTTATCAAGGTATTTAATAAATTCTTTATAGTCATTAGTATCGTTAGTATTGCTCTTGTTATTTTGTATATCTTTTTCCTCAAGCACTGGATTTTCTTGCATCTCTTTATTCACAAACTGACCTAACTCGTATGCTGACATTTGAAGAAGTTTAACAGACATTTGCATTTCTTGTGTCATTATTAATTTTTGTTCTTGAACCAAGTTTAGCCCAAAATTAATGTTCATTTTATCCATCACCTCATATAAATCATATAATAATATTATAACATAGCACAGATAGATTATGCATTAAGCTTAAACTAAAAAAAATCTCAGCAGATGCCAAGATTTTTTTTTAGTTTAATATATAGAATATTTATCTCTAACTGATTTTACCTCAAGAATTATTTCATCTATTTCTAAAACCATTTCCATAACTGCGCATTGCTTCTCATAAACTGTTTCACTACATTCATCTTTAATCTCAGGTTCAACTACATGGTATACGGTCAGACCTAACGCAATTCCAGACAATGGTCCAACAAATGTTGGGTCTCCATTAGCCATTGTTTCTGCGCAAAGTCCTGATGTTTCGGCTTCAGATCCTCCAATAACAACTACTAAATTTTGTGCACCATACTCTAGTGCAATATCTTTTACCTTTTGTTGAAGTTCTATATCCATTGCCCCTACAACACTACAAGCAAAACATTTTGTTATTGAAAAAACTACTTCTGCCTTGGCAGATTTTACACAAGCCTCAATTGATGCACCTGGTATACCATCTTTGTCACCTATAACAATAACTTTTTTCCCCTTAAGCATTTACATCTTCGTCAAAGTTGTCTTTATTTAACTCTAGTATCACGTGTAACCTCCATTTTATCTTTTGTATATTAGCTAAGGAACATCAATTTAAGATGTTCCTTACTTTCGATGTTAGCCTATCTCAATTTACTTTCAATATAATGTTCAGCATGAGTTGCCGCAATTGCTCCATCCGCAGCTGCTGTAATAACTTGTCTTAATAATTTTACTCTTATATCTCCTGCTGCATATACTCCGGGTATATTAGTTCTCATTTCTTCATCAGTAATAATATCTCCTCGCTCATCCATAGTAATCTTTCCTTTAAATAATTCAGATATAGGAAGATATCCTACAAATACAAAACATCCATCTGCTTTTAGCTCACTGACTATTCCAGTCTTAATATTCTTAATCACTAAGCTTTCTAATATTTCTATGCCTTTAGCTTCCTCAACTACCGTATCCCAAATAAACTTAATCTTTGGATTACTAAAAGCTTTTTCTTGAAGTGATTTAGCAGCACGAAGCTCATCTCTTCTGTGTATTACAGTAACACTCTTTCCAAACTTAGTTAAATAAATAGCTTCTGATATAGCTGAATCTCCACCTCCAAGCACAACAATATCAAGATCAGCAAAAAAGTCAGCATCACAAGTTGCGCAATAAGAAACTCCCTTACCTCTTAACTCTGTTTCATTTTTAAAACCACCAAGTCTTGGATATGCTCCCGTGGCTATTATAATTGTTTTTGCTTTATAATTTTTTTTCATGCATTTAATTGATTTGATATCGCCATCAAGTTCAACAGTCGAAACTTCTTCACTAACAAATTTTGTTCCAAATTCTTCCGCTTGATCCTTCATTCTTTTGCTTAATGATGTTCCTGTAGAATTTTCAATTGAACCTGGATAATTATCTAATTCATCAGTTGTCTCAACCTGTCCACCGTATGCTGCTCTTTCAATAATTAAAGTATCCAATCTTGATCTTGATGCATATAAACCCGCAGATAATCCTGCAGGACCTCCACCGATAATTATAGTATCGTAAATATGCTCCATAACTTGGGCCTCCTCACCTTTCATTTTAGTATATATTAATTTGTTTTATATAATATACATTATAAACATATAAAGGGACTTAATATTTTTTGGCTTTAACTATTTATTTCATATCAGTAAATCCTATTTGCCTAAGAGCCTCATACGCCACAATTGCCACAGTATTAGATAGATTTAGCGACCTAGTTGTACTACTTATCATTGGTACTCTTATGCATCTATCAGGATCACTTTCTCGAACGCTATCAGGAAGTCCACATGACTCTCGTCCAAATATTATAAAATCTCCTTCTTTAAACTTAGCTTTCGTATAAAATTTCGACCCCTTTGTTGTAGAAAAATAGAAAGTTGAACCTTCATATTTTTCTCTAAATGCCTCATATGATTCGTGAACCTCTAAATCAAGATAAGGCCAATAATCTAGACCCGCCCTTTTTAGTTGCTTCTCTTCTAAACTAAATCCTAAAGGTTTTATAAGATGAAGCTTGCAATCAGTAAGCACACACGTTCTTCCTATATTACCAGTATTTTGTGGTATCTCTGGTTCAAATAAAACTATATTTAAATGCATTATTATTCCTCCTTATTTATCTAGGTTCTCAGCTCTAATGAACGCTTTGTTTACTATTTTCTTTGGATAACCCATGTACTCTAAAAGTTTTATGGCATTTCTTGTTTGAGAAACTCCTTTTTTTATCTTATAATCAAAACTCAAACCTTTTTTAGTATCAACTTTTTCACTAAAATAGTAGAATTCATAATTTACTTTTAAAATTTTTACCAATTCTCTATCATGCGTCGCTACAATTGAAATAGATTTTCCATTGTTTATATACGTTAATATTTCTGCAGACATTGCAACTCTTTCTATTGGATTTGTACCTCTAAATATTTCGTCTATCGGACAAAATACAGGTGCCTCCTTTTCTAGAGCCTTAATTATTCGAAGAATTGATTCTGCCTCTGCCATATAGAAACTTTTTCCCTTTGTCAAATCATCATTAGGACTAATTGATGTAACTATGTTAAAAAAAGGAGCCTCATAACTTTTAGCCAAAACAAAATTAAAACATTGAGCCAGAATAATATTTACCCCTAGCATTCTTAAAAAAGTTGACTTACCCGCCATATTCGTACCAGTAAGCACAATACCTCCATTACCTATGTCAATTGAATTGGAAACAGCATTTTCTATAAGAGGATGTATTCCTTCCTTAATATTTAATCTAACGTTTTTTATAAACCTAGGTGTTACATACTTATCAGCTAAATTATGCTTATAACCTGCAATAGAAATTAATGCCTCTATTTCTCCAACAGTACGGTAAAGATCCATTAAAATGTCTTTTTCTTCTTTTATTCTATTAGATATGGAATAATAAGCACTTTCTTCAAGAAGAAAAATTACGGAAACAAATTCAAATACTCCGCCCCACATATTTATAAATCCTATTTGCCTTGTGCTTCTATCTATGTCCTTTACAGATTTAAGTATTGTGTTTATCTTGTCTCTATAATAAATTATCTCTTTGCTATTTATGTTTACAATTTTTTTGGCTGCCTTTATATTCTTTTGTAAATAAAATATTCCATTTGACTTAATTGCCTTTACTTCAGTAGAATTTATAAGCATATTTATAGAGCTAAAAGCAAACATTAATAACATAAATTTTATATTCACAAAGATTGCAAGCAAAATTGCTATTAATGGAAAAACCTTTCCTAGCAAAGTATAAATATAATATTTAGCTCTGTTTATAACAAGATTATTTTCAATCATATCTAAAAAACTATTTTTTAAATCGCTATTTAATTCAAAAAAAATGCATTGAAGACTCTCTCTTAATTTATTATCATCTTTGAATGTCTGAATTAATTTTCCTCTTACTTTTAACTTATCTTCTTCCATTAAAGGATTTCTAAGCATTGTGTATAAGGCTGACTCTCCAGGGCTACTATAAGTTCTATCCAATTTCTCGTATACCTCATTCATATTTAAATCATCCCATGTTTGATTATCTAAGGTGTATTCATCCTTCTTATGTATTTCGAAAAACTTTCTAATTTTCTTAAAATCTCTCTTTTTATCAACATCTTTATTATAATCACTTCTTATAGAATATAAAAATCTATTGCTCATAGTAAAATACTCCTTTAGTTTATTTAAACATTTTTCTCTTTAATTAGGTTGATATAGATCTCATTTTAATATACATAAATTAAAAACATTTTACACTTCTAGCACAAATTTTTCAATAGCCTTAGCTACCCCATCACAGTTATTTGTATCAGTTACATACTGTGCAATTTCTTTCACTGACTCGTAAGCATTTCCCATAGCAATACCGAGTCCTGCGAATTCAATCATAGATAAATCATTTTCACTATCGCCTATACAAATAACCTGCTCACTTTCTATCCCATAATAATCTCCTAAAATTTTAACTGCATTCCCTTTTGATACTCCCTTATTTGTTACTTCAAAATTATCAATTTTAGAACTTACAACTTCAAATTCATTTGTTTCTTTTAATGCTATTTTTGCTTTTTTTATTTTTTCAATATCCTTATCTACTGCTATTGCTTTAAAAATTTTACTTTCATATTTTCTAAATACCGTATCCCAGTCTTTCACAAATTTTACCTTAACCTGTTTGTCATCTGATAACTTTTCATTAGCTTCCTTAAAAAAACGCGTAGAAAGTATTATATCCTCAGTAAAAACTATATCCTTGGTATAAAAATGTGGACATATATCATACTGCCTAAACACAGCTAAGAGTTTTTTGCATTTTTCCACACCTATAGTTGCATTATACACCACTTCATTTCTATCCTTCTCCATAATGTAAGCTCCATTAGACGCAATAACCGGTGACTTAACCCCCAACAATTCTGACAAATACTCCGCGAATGTAAAAATTTTAGATGTACATATTGCAATTTTCACACCCTTTTCATTAGCTGATTTTATAGCTCTAAGATTACTCTCACTGATAGTTTTTTTATCATTTAACAATGTACCATCCATATCTATACACATTAATTTATAATCCATTTTTTCCTCCTCATTAGTTCCTAATCGTTAAAACATTAATACTATAGCATTATAGTATTTTTATAGCATAATAATTTTCTTTATATGCCCATTAACTGTAAATTCATTTTGATATAATATATTATCTCTTCATAAAAGAAAACATACCGTTAATAAAAACGTTATGTTTTCTTAATACCGACCTTTATAATACCATTAATAACACGGAATGTGTCCTTATTTATAATTTCAGTATTAACAAGTTTACCATTTTCATAAGTTTTTCTAGATACTCTAACCTTAAATCCTGCATGACCGGTTTTTGTAATTTCTGTTTCACCTTCATATTTAGCAGGGTCTTGTACTATTTCCGTTTTTGGCTCTGTGACTTCCAATATTTCATTCACAATTTCATAAGTTCTTTTAGTTAATGTAGCATTAGAATATATATTAAAATATATATTTTTATTTAATATGGTCCCTTCGATATATATTGGATATTTAAAGGTGTTTTTGAATTTATAGTCAAGATTTCCATAATCAACAGTTGCATCTTGTCCTTTCGGGATATAACCCGAAGATATAGTATGATGAATTCTTTCTAAAGATATAATTGAAGTTGAAAGCATCGCATTATACAAAGTAGACGATACCTGACATATTCCCCCACCTAATCCTTGTTCAAATTTTTCTCCTACAATTATTCCTGCAGTTTGATATCCCCTTGCTGCCGTCCTTTGCCCTACAACACCGTTAAAACTAAAAATATCTCCTGGCATAATTAGTGTGCCATTTATACTTTTAGTAGACAAATTTATATTTGTTGCTCTGCCTTCTTTTGAACTTTCAAAGCTTGTATTATAACTTGATATTTTTGTGTTTATTGTTTTTAAGACAATTGCTGTAATTTTAGGTTTTAGTTCCTTTACCGGAGCATTGATATTTATATTAGCTGCTAGGAGAATACCATTCATTTTACTCTTAATTTCTTTTTTAATTTTAACTATTTCTAATTGCTTTCCAGAAATTTCACTAGACACAGTGAAATTACCACTTCCTCGCATTGTTATTGCCGCATTAACAGGCTCTTTATTTGTATCTTTAGTTATACGTGCTAATGTTTCATCAACTATTTTACCATTATATTTAAATGTTAACTTTATTTGTTTGTTATCAGGATTTATGATAGCTATATATTTTTGAAATATATTCATATTTTGTCCATAGTTAATTGCCTGATCTATGGCTTCATTTATATTGTATTTTGCATCTAAATTTGCGTAATCTAAAGTATATTTTTTATCATCAGTTACTATGGTCATTTTTTTCTTGATTATTTCACTCGAATATTTCTTATTCATTATTATCTTGGCCTCTTCTTTAGTTTTACCTGTTAAATCTTCATTTTCTATTTTTACAGAAGGTAAAATCAAAGAATCCCATTGTTTTACTTTAATATAAGAGTAGCTGCTAAATATAATTATACTCAGCAAAACTAAAGCTCCTAATATTATGGTTGCTTTATTTCTCATATACAAACTCCTTTTTACTCATGAGTATTATTCTACCTAAACCAATAACCCTATACCCTTCACGCTCCCTAAGTCTCACTTATTATTAGATTTTTATAATAAACCTTGCGGTTTTAATTCAGCCTCTTTTATGGTAAAATTATACTTGTATTAATATATTTCTAAAGGAGCGATATTATGAATTATAATGATGATAAACTTAAATACTACTTAATGAACATTCTTTCAATATCAAGTCCCTCTGGTTATACCAAAAAAATCATGGATTACATAAAAGATGAACTTAATATTCTAGGTGTGCCACATCTCGTTACTAATAAAGGTGCCGTTATAGCTACCCTAAAAGGCAAAAATAATAATTACCAGAGAACACTTTCAGCTCATGTCGATACCCTCGGGGCAATGGTAAAAAAAATTAATTCTAGTGGTTCTTTATCAATAGATCCAATAGGTGGCTTTATGATGAATTCAATAGAAGGTGAAAATGTAACTATAGAAACTATTGATGGTAAAACCTTCACAGGAACTGTGCAAACAACAAAACCTTCAGTACATATTAGTGGTAATGATGCACGAGAACTTAAAAGAACCTCAGAAAATATGGAAGTAATCATCGACGAAAAAATCTCTTCAAAAAAAGAAGTAGAAGAATTAGGAATAAGTGTTGGCGATTTTATTTGCTTTTGTGCGAGAACAATATTTACTGAAAAAGGCTTTGTAAAGTCAAGACATCTAGATGATAAGGCATCAGTTGCAATTTTACTTTATGCTATTAAATACATAGTAGATAACAAAATTGAGTTGCCTTATACGATAAACATATTTATTAGCAATTATGAAGAAGTTGGACATGGAGCCTGCGCGTCAATACCTGAAAAAACTAAAGAATTTATATCTGTAGATATGGGTTGCCCAGGCCTTGATCAGAATTCATCTGAATATAGTGTTTGTATCTGCGCTAAAGACTCATCAGGCCCTTATGATTTAGACCTAAGAAAAAAACTAACACAAATATGTAAAGAAGAAAAAATAGATTATAAAATAGACGTATACCCACATTATGGATCTGATGCATCCGCTGCTTTAAAAGCTGGTTGGGACATAAAAACAGCTTTAATTGGTGCAGGAATATTTGCTTCACATGGATATGAAAGGACTCATATGGATTCTATATTATGTACTCTTGATTTAACAATTAAATACTGTATAAGCGAATAATGTTTATATAAATCATTAGTAATGATCCTATAATTTTCTAAAAAAAGGCTAATTTTAATTTTCTATTTCTAATAGAAAACGCCAATTAGCCTTTTACATTAACCTTGAATAAAGATGTGTTTAATTACCTACAAAATCTATGTTTACCAATTACTTTTATTAATATCCGTGACCATATCCACTTATTAGTACTAGTAGCCGGATTAAAATAGAATACAGCCCCTCCAGATGGATCCCATCCATTTAATGCATCTCTTGCAGCCCTCGTAGAATTTGCTTCAATTTTTGCATTTATTTGTCCATCTACAATTGCTGTAAATGCGCCTGGTTGATAAATCACTCCCGCTATAGTAGAGGGAAATCTTGCATCTCTTGTTCTATTTAAAATCGTTGCTCCAACAGCAACTTGACCTTCATAAGGTTCACCTCTAGCCTCTCCATTTATTAATCTAGCGACTAAAGCAACATCATTACTATTAGTTACGTTTTTGCTGGACGGTGCTGCAGTAGGAGTTGATTTACTAGTCATAATTCCAAGTGCCACAAGTGTGTTATTCCCGGACAGTCCATCGACTTTTATTCCATTTTTCCTTTGAAAAGACTTAACAGAAAGATAAGTATTATATCCATATATTCCATCAACATTATTCTTATAGTATCCCCATCTTTTTAATTTACTTTGAATTTGTCTAACCTGTTCACCACGTGATCCATATTTATAAACCTGTGCTAAAGCTTGTTTATTAGAAATATTAAAATAAACTTCACTTGTAAAATACGCAATCAAAATTATCATAACTACAGCGCCGCATCTTTTGAGTAAATGTTTTTTTTGTTTCAAACTTATCCCTCCTTAAATAAAAGAATGCCTTTTTTTATAATAATATTAGTTTGTGTTAAATTCCAAAAAAAATACACTTTGCTACTATAATCTAAGTTAGTATCATCGTGTATTTTTATATGATTTTACTTTTCTAACTAAAAGGCAATATAATTAAGTATAAATATTTATATCAGTTTATTTTTCATTATTAATAAAATATATTTATCTTATCTTTAATTTAAATTTTATTATCACACTTTTGTAGTTCATATTATTCAATAGATATGTTAATATTATTAAATAGAATTAATACACGCAAACAAACTATAGTCTATGAATCAAAGTTCATAAACCCAGATTCATAGACCAAAGTTCGACTAATCTCTTAGGAGGATTATATGATAGTAAACAAACAATTTTTACCTGTTAGCATGAATGATTTAAAAGAAAGAAACATATCTCAATTAGATTTTATAATAATTACAGGGGATGCATATATAGATCATCCATCCTTTGGTACAGCTATAATAGGACGAACCTTAGAACGAGAAGGCTTTAACGTAGGAATTATAGCACAGCCTGATTGGGAAAACGTAGATGATTTTAGAAAACTTGGAAAACCTAAATTTGCATTTATAATAAACTCCGGCAATATAGATTCTATGGTAAATCACTATACTGCCGCAAAAAAAAGAAGACACACTGATCTTTATTCGCCAGGTGGAGAATCAGGTCATAGACCAGATAGAGCAGTAATTGTATACTGTAGTCGTGCAAGACAAGCTTTTAAAAACGTTCCAATTTTAATTGGTGGTATAGAAGCAAGTCTACGCAGATTTGCACATTATGATTATTGGGATAATAAAGTAAGGAGAAGCCTACTAATAGATGCTAAAGCCGACCTGCTGATGTATGGCATGGGCGAAAAAACTATAGTTGAAATTGCTAATCTTTTTAAATACGGTATGACCGTAGACAAAATGACTTCTATTAGAGGAACTGTATATGCTGCAAAAGAAATTGATGATCTTAAAGATTTCATAGAGGTACCTTCCTTTGAAGCTGTTTCTACAGATAAAAATGCTTATGCAGAAAGCTATAAATTACAAGCTCAAGAACAAGATGATATACGAGGCAAAATAGTAGTACAAAAACATAACGATAGGTATGTAATCCAAAACTCTCCTCAATTTTCTTTAACGCAAGCTGAGATGGATATAACTTACGATCTACCATACACTAGAACTTATCATCCTATGTATGAAGCAAAAGGTGGTATTCCTGCAATAAAAGAAGTTGAATTTTCTATAACAAGTCATAGAGGTTGTTTCGGTAGTTGTTCTTTTTGTGCTTTAACCTTTCATCAAGGTAGAGTTATACAAAATAGAAGCCAAAAATCTATCATAGATGAGGCAAAACTTTTAACTACCTTAAAAAATTTCAAAGGATATATTCATGATATTGGTGGCCCTACTGCAAATTTTAGACATCGCTCTTGTAAAATCCAAGAAAAAGTAGGTGTATGTAAAGACAAACAATGCATGTTTCCATTGCCTTGCAAAAATCTTATTATTGATCACAGTGAATATCTAGATCTATTAAGAAAGGTTAGATCCCTTCCAAATATTAAAAAAGTGTTTATTCGTTCTGGAATAAGATATGATTATTTAATCTACGACAAAGATACTACATTTTTTGAAGAATTGTGTGAACATCATATTAGTGGACAATTAAAAGTAGCACCTGAACACATTAGTGACAAAGTGCTAGACCAAATGGGTAAACCAAAAAGAGAAGTTTACGATTCTTTTGTAAAAAAATATGTAGCATTCAATAAAAAAATAGATAAAAAACAATTTTTGGTTCCATACTTTATGTCCAGCCACCCAGGTAGTGACTTAATAGAATCTATTAAATTATCAGAATATATAAATAAAATGGGATATACCCCAGAGCAAGTTCAAGACTTTTATCCAACACCTGGTAGTCTGTCAACAACAATATATTATACAGGAATTAACCCTTACACTAAGAAAAAGGTTTATGTTCCAAATACTCAAAAGGAAAAAAATATGCAACGAGCTCTGCTTCAATTTAAAAATCCTGATAATTATAAACTAGTAAAAGAAGCTCTTATTGAAGCTCATAGGGAAGATTTAATTGGCTCTGATAAGGATTCATTAATACCACAAAGACCTACAAAGGCACATACTAATGCTAAATTTTCTAGAAGAAAACATTCTAAGAAAAGTGCCCCAATAACTGATACAAAAAGTACTTTAAGCACAACTACGAAATCAGCTTTAAAAACTGATACAAAACCATCACATAAGAATACAACAAAACCTTCGCATAAATTTAATCCTAATAAACGACAAGTATAAAATTAAAAGGTATGTAAAGCTATAAATAGCTTTACATACCTTTTTTTAATACTTTCAATTTTTATGACTTAGTCTTTTAAATTTTAATAAGCCATAATCTATAGTTATTATCCAAGATATATCTCCAAGCAATAACCATTCGGAATTTATGCTTATTAATGTTAAAAGGACTGATATTAATGTAATACTCGCAGATATTGTTATTAAAATAGCTCCCAATTTATTAGAATAAGTTTTACTCGACAATTCTATACCTTTCACTATAAAAATAGAATTAATCACAAGTAGTATAACATTAAAATAGTCTTTTAAGTTTAGTATTAAAGTATATCCACAAATATTTGATATACTAATATCTACAAATGACCTATATATTACAATAAAGTAAACTATACATAACATAAAACACATAATTGCAATTTTTCTAAACTTAACTTTATCATTTCTTGCAAATATAAAAACTGAAAGAATTCCACATATAGGTATACATAAAAAATTTGTATACACCGCAGGTTTTAATAAATATAAATAATTTTGATTCACTACAATCAAAAGAATTATTAAAGCTATGTATCTAAACGTCATTAAAATTAAAGCTATAGTAATTATTATTTTTATTTTTTTAGGTGCATAAATCAAACTAGAAATTATACCTTCATACAATAGGAAAATCATTATTGACAATAGTAAAAAATATATATTCATAAACTCTCCCTAAAATTACTACTGTTAATATTTATTAATCTATATATGAAAATATGCCTAATTATCTATATTTTAGTTCCTAAAATAGATATTCCATTTTTTTCACACTCTATAATTAATGGAAAATCTGGTCCTCTTTCACCATCTATGTCTGTAACTATATCTTCAAAACATTCCACTTCTAATCTTTTAGTCTTAAAATAAATAATTCCTTCAACATTTTCTAAATGCTCATTTCTAAGCATTTTAATAAAAATATTTAAAATGTTTTTCATAATACCAGCCTTTATTATAATTACATCTAAAAGTCCATCGTCTACCTTAGCATTGTATGCAAATTTTAAACTTCCTGCGGTTTGCCCATTAAACACTAACATTAGATACATATCTCCATCAAAACAAACTTCTTCTGAAGTGACTTTTATTTTTAATTTTCTAAAATTAGGTAATTGTTCAATTCCCTTAACATAATATGCCAATTTTCCTATGGTGTTTTTTAAATTGATATCCATATTTTGCGATATATCTGTAAATAAACCTGTACTAGCTACATTCATAAAATACTTGTCATTTATCTTTCCTATATCTATCTTTTTTACATTACTTTCAAGTATTTGATTACATGCATCGCATACATCATGAGGCATGCCTATATAATTTGCAAAATCATTTGCAGTACCTGCTGGGAGAATTGCTATAGGTAAATTAATATTTCTTTTTTTCATCTCATTTACCACACTATCTATTGTTCCGTCTCCACCTGCTATCAATACATATGTATAACCTTCATTGATATCTGCGAAGGCATTTGACATAGGATATTCATTGCATATTCTATATGGCACTATTATATGCTCATACTTTTGATGAACCATTATAATTTTATCTAAATCTAATGCTATAGTACTTTCTCCAGAATATGGATTGTATATAAATTTTACCTTTTTCATTACATTCTCTCCTATTTATCCCTTAAATTTGATGATTTATTTATATAGTATACATCTTTAAAAATAAATCCACAAGATTGTATTTTCTTGTGGATTTCTACTTAAGTTAACAAAAACAAGTAATAACTTTTATAACATTAACTTTCTATTAAATCATCTCCTGTGGAGCTGCAATATTAACAACTTTGGAAGCAAATTTAGGCTGCCACCAAAGTAATTTTCCTAGGCTAGACAACTACCACTTATAGAAGATGGCAGACTTAAAGCTTCCAAAATGTTGTTAAACTAACTAAATCTACCTTCTAAATACTGTGAGCGCAAGTTTCTGAAATTTCACTCAATGCTTTTTCAGCTTCATCCTGAAGGTTTGGTTCTAATGCTAAATCCCCAAGTGTGACTATTCCTACTAACTGATTATTTGAGGTTATTGGTAATCTCCTTATTTGCCTCTCACTCATAATCCTCGCTGCATCACAAACATTTATATTTTCATCCCCTACTACCGGGTTAGTTGTCATAATGCTCCTTACGTTTTGAATCTTTATATCTTTATCTTCTGCAACGCATCTTAGTATTATATCTCTATCAGTTATTATACCAACTATTCCTCTATCATCAGCATTTACTGGAATTGAACCTATGTTGTACTCTTTCATAAGCTCTGCAGCATGTTTGATACTATCATCAACTGACAAACTTATAACATCTTTAGTCATTATTTCGCTAACTTTCATCTTAAAACCTCCTTTATAGTTAAATAAATAAATAAAATTTTTATTTATGATTATTTTATCCATAAATAAAGGTTAATATTAATATTTTTTATATTTATTTTTCCCATTTTTTTCAAAAATAAGTTTTATGGTTTTGTACTTAAATATTGCTACCAAATGATGTATAATTAAGATAATTTTTATAAATATATGTTATCATGATGTTTGTGTTTATATGAAATTTTACAATTTTAGGAGTGATGTTTAATGAAGAAATCTTCAGTACCAAATATTATTACATTTGGAAATTTAATTTTTGGCTTATTATCCTTATTAATGACATTTCAATCAGATTATAAGTTATCCGCAATTTTTATATTATTAGCTGGTCTCATGGATAGGTATGATGGTCAAGTAGCACGTCTTCTAAAAGTATCTAGCGCTTTAGGAAAAGAATTGGATTCCTTAGCAGATCTAGTATCTTTTGGTGTTGCGCCATCTCTTCTTATATTTAATTTATATAACTTCATATCTTTAAACTACTTAGGTTATGTTTGTTTTTTAATTTTCCCTGTAGCTGGAGCTTATAGATTAGCTAGGTACAATAATTCTAAATTTGATAATATCTATACTGGCCTTCCTATTACTTTAGCTGGTATACTCTTAGCATTATACGCATTAGTAACTTTAAATTCGAATCATAATTTTCCTCTTACTATTACTATAATGTTTATACTTTCTTACCTTATGATAAGTAAATTAAAAATTAAAAAGGTGTAGGAAACATCCTTACACCTTTTTAGTCTTTTAACCTTAACTCTTCATCAATCTCTGATTCTATATACTCTATTTGAAGCTTACTTTTCATAATTTCAGTTTTCATTTTGCAATAAGACATATACCCATAGCTAGCATCATCTAACACCTTTATTGTTTGATCAATAATGTCTCCAACTCCATTAGCTCTTTTAAGTGCTTCCTTAACATCGCTTTTTTTAGATAGTGCAATTCCATTTAATTCATTTGCCCCACCTATTAATAGCCTATAAGAACTAACTAGTTTGTTTAACAAATCTGCTAAATTATTTATATCATCATAATAGTTCTCAACTACTCTTCTATGTGCCAAATAATCACCTTTTAGTTTAATTATATTATTATCTAAATTAAATTATGCTAAGGCATATAAAATAAATAAAGAATAAAATATTACTGATACTTAGTAAAAGATAAATTCATTACTCCTGTGCTTTACTTACTTATACCTTGTTTTAGTAAAATGTCTTCAGCCATTTTTAAACCTGTAGGTGTTGTTGCAAGTCCACCCATAGCTGTTTCTCGTAATTCGCAAGGCAATTGCATTCCAACCTTATACATAGCAATCACTGTATCATCAAATGGAATTCTACTTGTAACACCACTCATTGTAAGATCTGCTGTAGTTAAAGCACTTACCGCTCCAGCAATATTACGCTTAGCACATGGTACCTCAACTAAACCCGCAACTGGATCACATACTAATCCTAATATGTTTTTTATAACTATAGCCGCTGCATTTAGTGCCATTGAAGGAGTCCCACCCATCATCTCAACTACAGCTGCAGCTCCCATTGCAGCGGCAGATCCACACTCAGCTTGGCATCCACCTTCTGCTCCTGATAAAGTAGCATTTTTAGCAATTAAAATTCCTACACCTGAAGCCGTAAACAAAGCGTTTATTAGCTCATCTTCAGTTTTATTTAACTTTTCACCAGCTGTAATAATTACTGCCGGAATTATTCCACAAGACCCAGCTGTTGGCGCGGCAACTATTTTACCCATAGTTGCATTTACTTCTGAGCAAGAAAGAGCTCTTGCCATAGCCTTGATCATAAATTCACCTGTTAATGAATTTCCAGTTTTCCCATATTTACTTAGTTTAATTGCATCCCCCCCAATTAAACCGCTCATCGATTTTGTTTCATGTGTTAGTCCATACTGTGCAGATTCCTTCATTATACTTAAATTTTTTCTCATCTTTTCAACTATTTCACATCGTGAAAGACCACTTTCTTCTACTTCACACATTATTGTATATTCACATATTGACATGTTTTTTACCTTACATATATTTATAAGGTTTATTCCTTTGTTTACAAACACTTTTATTCCCTCCTATTTATATCAAGACTGCGGTATCGGTGATATTTCTCTTATATTATATATATCTGCCAAACACTTAATTCTACTAATAACATCCCCTGGAACTATGGTATCAGTTTCAAACAGCATAGCAGCTTTAAGGCCTCTACTATTCCTATATACTTTCATTACTGCTATGTTAATATTTTCATTATATAAAATGGTACTTACTTTTGAAATCATACCTGGAATATCTTTATGACTAATTATAATTGTTGGACACTTACCTGTAAATTCAACCGCCTGTCCATCAACTTCAAATATTAAAATATTGCCTCCTCCAACAGATGAGCCAATAATTTCAACTATCCTGCCACTTTTCTTTGTTATAATAAACTTTACTGTATTAGGATGAACATCACCCAAATCGTCGCAGGCAAACTCTATATGGAGTCCTTGCTCTTTGGCAATAGTCATAGAACCTTTAAGCCTCTCATCCCAAGGATCCATTCCTAATATTCCTGCGGTCAATGCTCTATCAGTTCCATGCCCTTTATAAGTTTTAGCAAAAGAACCATGCAAAATAAATTTTACTGATGTTATGCCTTTTCCTGCAATTATAGATGCAATTTTACCAAGCCTTGCTGCACCAGCCGTATGAGAACTCGATGGTCCTATCATAATTGGGCCTAATATATCAAACGCACTATAGTTTTTCATGATTTTCTCCTTTGTTATTCCTTGTAATTACTTGTTTTCACTTACTAATTAATATTTATAAAAACAACTTCCACCAGTAAATTCTCTTATTATTGAGTTATCTGGTACTAAATCTTTATCTACATCTTTAAAAAAGTTGAGAAAACTTCTTAATCTGTTTGCTTGAAAATAAACCGAACTTTCTTCCCCAATTTTATTAAGCTCCACTAATGCAAACTTTTTAAGTACACAAAGCTCATAAACTGAACTTGAATTAAACATAACATCCGCTTGCTCTTGAAATACGAAAATGTTTTTTTCCTCACCACGTTTTATCGATGGCCACATCTTCAATGTATCCTCCACATCATATCCTCTAGAAAGATAATCTCTAACTATTCTTCTTGTCATTCTTACATCTGTTGTAGATATTCTGTTATGATCATCTAAATTAAGTTGCGTTAAAGGACTTATATATATTTTAAATTTACTTTCCTTTGATATGGAAGAAGTTAATGTTTCATTTAATCCATGTATTCCTTCTACAATCACGACTCCATTTTCAGGAATTTTTATTTTATTCCCATGCCATTCCCTTTTTCCTGTTTTAAAATTAAAACTTGGTATCTGAGTCTCTTCACCTTTAAGCAATAATTCTAAGTCCTTGTTAAAAAGTTTTAAATCTAGTGCATATATAGATTCAAAATCATAATCACCCTGTTCATCTCTTGGAGTTATTTCCCTATTAAGGAAATAATCATCTAATGAAATATATATTGGTATTATTCCATTTACTCTTAATTGAATACCAAGTCTTCTTGAAAATGTTGTCTTTCCTGATGAAGAAGGCCCTGCAATAAGCACTAATTTTACATATTCATGTTGATGAATCATATCCGCAATATAGGCAATTTTCTTTTCATGAAGTGCCTCTGCAACTCTAATTAATTCAACAATATCGCCATTCGCTACTTCATCATTTAATGCACCAACACTTCCAACCCCTAATATTTCACCCCATTGTGCAGCTTCATAAAACACTTTAGCTAACTTCTCCTGTTTATGAAATTTAGGGAGTCTATCAGGTGCGTCACTAGTTGGATATCTTAATATAAATCCTGGCTCATAGTATATTAAATCAAATGTTTTTAATATTCCTGTTGAATAAGCCATTGGACCATAGAAATAGTCATATCTACCATCTAATTCATAAAGTTTTATTTCCTTTGCACTAACATATTTTAATAGTTTAACCTTATCTTGCATATCATATCCCATAAAGATTTCTACTGCCCTAGCTTTAGAAAATGCTATTCTTCTTATGGGAATATCAGCCTTTATTATTTCACTCATTCTATTTTTTATATCATATATATCATCAATATCTAATGCAACAGCTTTATGGATTTCTCCAAACAGACCTTTACTTAAAGAATGTTCAATAGAGATTTTAGCTTTAGGGAACAATTCAGAGATTGCTTTTATTAAAACAAATTGAAGAGTTCTAACATATGTCATCATTCCTATTCTAGTTGTAATATCAATAGTTTCAAAATCACCACTCTGTGTAATCGTAGATCCTAGTTCATAAAATTTATTATTTAGTTTACCTAAAACTACAGGTAAATCATTTAATAAATTGTTTTCTTTAGTAATATCATTTAACATAGTTCCCTCTTCCACTAAAATTTTTCTACCATCCTTAAGTACTATGTTGAAACTACTCATAAAACCATCCCCTAATTTTTAGTGATTAATACTATTATACGTTAAGATTTAAAAAATGTATCATGTCCCCCTTATAATTTTTGTAATTAAACAAATCATATACATTATATAGTAAAGAGGTGATATTATGTTTATTTTAGTAATCAGAACTTTTTTCTTATACTTTGCCGTTACATTTATTATGAGGATGATGGGTAAAAAACAAATAGGACAGCTTGAACCTTTCGAGCTTGTAATTGCATTAATGATTTCTGATCTCGCAACCTATCCTATGGAAGATATAAGAATACCAATTATACATGCGGTTATACCAATAATTACCTTGCTCTTTCTCCAAGTATCTACATCCTTTATTGAAATTAAAAGTGAAAAAGCTAGGAGAATATTAACAGGAAATCCAAGTATATTAATTAGAGATGGCAAAATTGATATTGAAGAACTAAGGTATCAAAGATTTAACATAACTGATTTATTGGAAGAGCTTAGAATAAAAGGGTACTTTAATTTATCGGATATTCAATATGCTATTTTAGAAACAAGTGGTCAGCTATCAATATTGCCTAAAACTGGTATATCTGCAGCGACTAAGGATGATTTAAATATAAATGTAACTCAAGAGTCATTACCAATACCTTTAATTATGGATGGCAACATAAATTATAAGAATTTGGAACTTATAAAAAAAGATGAAACTTGGCTAAACAATGTTTTAAAGCAGCATAAAATTTTCAATTCAAATGATCTTTTCATAGGAATGCTTGATTCTAACAAAAAATTTTATTATCAACTTAGGGAAGGGAAGGATAAACCACTATGAAAAACGTTATGATAGCCTTCTCCTTATTCATTGTAATGATTATAGGGATATTTCTATCTTCAAATTATATAACCCACAGTTGCAATCATTTGCAAAATTTGAATTCTACTCTTGAAAACTATATAATTAAAGGGAATTATCAATCTGCATACAATTTATCACTAAATTACATATCCGAATGGAACAAAACTTCTAAATATTTAACCTTATATACTCATCATGAAGATTTAGATTATATAGACACAGAGATTTTAAAATTGACTCAATATATAAAAAATAAAGATAGATCTGAAGGTTTAGCAACTGTGCATGTTTTAAAACATCTAGTAAGTCATATAATGGCTCATGAAAGAGTATCTCTAGGAAATATATTCTGATTTTTTCAATCATATGAATGAATTATGATAAAGGGGTAGAAAATAGTCTATTTATAGCTTATAATTATAGTATATCCAAAATGTCCCGCAGGGACTTTATATGTCCCTGCGACAAAAATTTGAAAGGTGGAATTAATATGGCTTTAGTTACTACTACTAAAATGTTCAAAGATGCAATAGAAGGAAAATATGCAATTGGTGCATTTAACATCAATAACATGGAGATAATTCAAGGAGTTATTGACGCTTGTGCGACTCATAAATCAGCCGTTATACTTCAAGTATCAGCTGGAGCTTTGAAATATGCAAGACCAACTTACCTAAGAAAAATGGTAGAGGCAGCAGTTGAAGACACAGGTCTTGAAGTTGCACTTCACTTAGATCACGGTCCTGATATGGCTACAGTTAAAGTTGCAATAGCTGCTGGATTCACTTCAGTAATGTATGATGGTTCTCATTTTGAATATGAGGAAAATGTAAGAACAACTAAAGATGTAGTTGATTTTGCTCATTCTAAAGGTGTCGTTGTTGAAGCTGAACTTGGAAAACTTGCTGGTGTTGAAGATGCTGTTAATGTTTCAGCAAAAGATGCAACATATACTAATCCAGATCAAGCAGTAGATTACGTAACAAGAACTGGTATTGACTCATTAGCTGTAGCTATTGGAACAAGTCACGGTGCATACAAATTTAAAGGTGAACCTAAACTTGATTTTGAAAGATTAGCTTTAATCACAGAAAAATTAGAAGCTGCTGGATTTCATAACTTTCCAATAGTTCTTCACGGAGCATCCGCTGTAGATCAAGAATATGTTACTATGATTAACGAATTTGGTGGAGAAATGAAGGGTGCAAAAGGAATTCCATTAGAAATGCTTAGAAAAGCTGCTTCTATGGCTGTTTGTAAAATAAACATGGATACTGATTTAAGACTTGCAATGACTGGTTCAATAAGAAAAGTACTTACAAAAAATCTTGGCGAAATAGATCCTAGAAAATATCTAGGAGAAGCAAGAAACAACATAACTAAATTAGTTGAAGGTAAAATTACTAACGTTTTAGGTTCAAGTAACTCATCTAAATAATTTAGATAAAATAATTAAAACTAAAAGACCCACAGTAGAATATACTGTGGGTCTTTTAGTTTTATTATATAGGAAGCCAAGAAATATTTTATGCGCAAGAAAAGTATATATTACGTATAATGCATTGAAGCGAGCTTTAGAACTTCTTATTGTATTTTTAAATAAGATGCGTTAAGAAAAGCATATGTTTGAGCGTAGCGAGTTTATGCTTTTTAGCAGATTAATTAAAAATACAATTAGCAGTTATTAGCGAAATGAATGCATTAGTCGTATTGCAATACGCGTAATATCTACTTTTCTATATAATTACTTACATGTTTAATTACCATATTAATAGTTCCGTCACCATTCCTTTGTATTTCAAAACGACTATCATCATGATAAGTTTCTTCGTCAACATATAAATCTATATCTTTATCAATTTTAAGTCTTACTCTTTTTAGTTTTTTGTCTATCCATTCTTTATCAAGAGTAATATTTTCGGATATTCCTTGCTCTGCTATAAACTCAACAAATTTTTCCTTGTTATCATTGTTTTCTGGAAAAATCTCTTCAGACAATTTTTTAACATCAATATTGTCTTCTTCTCTTAGTTTTCTTTTTATAGTACTTCTAACAACTTCCGCTTTGTCTGCATTTTCTGCAAATGCCTTTTGTGTAAATTTTTCAGCGGCCTTCACAAAGTTTTTAGTAACATCTCTTTCATTATCAAAAATACTGCATCCTAAAAAGTCATTAATAAAATAGTCTGATGCATTTTCCTCAGTATCTTTAGACTTACTCTTTTTATCTATAACCATTAAATCAAAATTATTTTCTTCTCTAATTGGTTTTATAAAAGCACACTTTTGTATTCTTTGTGAACTACCTGGTAACCCTGTAACCTGAGATATTATATCAATTCCTAATTTATTATCAACAAACTCAATAGTATGAACATAGTTTTTAATATAATCCATTTTAAATATCCCAAGTATTGGTCCAAACTCTGTTGTAAAAGATACTATTACCAAATCACATGATGGTATACTTCCTTTAGACCTCATTAATGAAAACATCTGTTTTGCTATCTCTTTAGATACAACTAGTAAATTATTCTCGCCATTTAAGTATTCTTGAGATAAATCTTTTACTACATTGCTTTCCTTATTAAAAACGCCATATTTTAATTCCTCATCTTTTAAACATTTCTGTATATGTTTAAGTAAAAAATTATATTTTTCCTCATCTAACTCTAATGCATATTCATTCAATATAGGCTCATCAGCATTATTATCTAGAACATGAATAATTGCTTCATTTATATTAACTTCTTTTATATACTCCAAAAAAACACCACCTTAATAATTATCTAAGGCACATTAAAATATATTACTATAGATTTATCTCCTGCATACCTGCAATCATCTCCTAAAGAGTTGCAGGGCATTACCCCTGTTGAATTGTAGTCATTGCCTGACGAGATACATAATCTACTTATTTGAATGTGCCTAACTATTATACTATGTATTAATAATTATGACAAAGTTATATACTGCTATTATTCTTAATATTTCATATAATAATAAAAGCTTTCCTTATTTACCTATAGTATATTTAATAATTTTAATCAATTATTAATGTTACTTTATTTTAAGTTATGATATAATCAAAATTAACGAATAAAATAGAAACTTACAATTAATTACCTAATAGCATCACAAGGAGGCTAATTTTGAAGGAAATAGAAACTAGAATTATAGATATTGATGTTAAAGAAATTCGCAGAAAACTATCAAATATAAATGCAAAAAAAGTAAAACAGGAAAACCAAATAAATAATATTTATGATTTCTCAGATAAAAGGCTACTAACCAACAAAGGTTATGCAAGAATACGTACTATTCATGACGAATTAACAAATTCAACAGTACATTATATCACTACCAAAAGACTTATAAGTCAAGATAAATATAAAATTATGGATGAACATGAATCAGAAATTAAAGATGAAATCGCAGCTAAAGGTATATTTGAATCCTTAGGACTAAATCTAATTCAATCAATTAAAAAATATAGAGAGAGTTATAGATATAAAAATACTCTTATAGAAATAGATATAAATGAAAAAGATTTTTGTCCATTCCCTTATATAGAAATTGAAAGTGCCGATGAAGCTGAAATAATAGAAGTGGTGACCTTGCTAGGATATAGCTTAGAGGATACTACATCTGAAACTATTTATGAAATATTAAATTCAAAAAAAATAGTGAAAGAGCTGTAATGTTTGGATATGTAACTCCATGTAAAATGGAGATGAAAATAAAAGACTATGAAATATTTAAAGCTTATTATTGTGGTCTATGTAACTCACTTAAAAAGAATTATGGTAACTTTCCAAGACTTACATTAAATTATGATATGACTTTTCTAGCAATACTTCTAGACTCACTATCGGAAAATAAATATAGCTTTAGAAAATTCAGGTGTTTAATTCATCCAACAAAAAAGAGGATTATAATTAATGATAATGATGCAATAGATTATGCAGCCTTTTGTAATGTTACTTTAGCCTATTATAAATTAATGGATGATGTTTACGATAATAAAACAATTAAGAGCAAAGTTTTATCTATATTTTTGAAGACCTATTTAAAAAATCCCAAAAATGCATATACTGATATAATGGATTATACAAAAGAAAAACTTTTATTACTAAATACTCTAGAAGGACGCAACGATATTATGAGTATAGATGAATTATCTGATGTTTTTGCCGACCTTACTGGTTATATAATATCCTTTTATTATAAAGAAGCTGCTTTTAAAGATAATTTATATTGGCTTGGATATAATTTAGGTAAGTGGATATACATTATAGATGCTTATGATGATTTAGAAAAAGATATAAAAAGCAATTCTTTTAATGCTATAAATTCATTGTTTAATCTAGATAACTTGGATTTTAATAGTTTTTCGAAATGTATAAAACCAAGAATTGATTATCTATTAACTACGTGCGCTGCATTATGTTTAAAATATTTAAACAATTTACCTTTAATCAAGAATAAAGATATATTATATAATATACTAGAACTCGGGTTAATGGAAAAAATGGATAAAGTTTTTAATAACAACAATAACGATTATTTAAAAGGAGTGGAAGATAAAGATGACAAACCCATATGAGGTACTTGGTATAAAAGAAAATTCATCAAAAGATGAGATTAAAAAAGCCTATAGAGAGCTAGCAAAAAAATATCACCCTGATCAATTTGAGGATAATCCATTAAAAGATTTAGCTGAAGTTAAAATGCGAGAACTAAATGAGGCTTATGATTCACTTATGAAAAATCATGGTTCATCTAATAACAATGGTTCATCATACAATAATAATTCTCAAAGTGATTCAGGTTCATCTTCAAATAATGACTATACTAATAACAATGTATATCAATCTATAAGAATGGATTTAAATAGTGGAAATGTTCCCTCTGCTGAGCAAAAATTAACCTCCATGAATACAAAAACTGCTGAGTGGAATTTTTTAATGGGTATGGTCCATCTCAAAAAAGGTTGGCATGATAGCGCTTATAATTTTATTAGCACAGCCTGCACTCAGGATCCAAGTAATATGGAATATAGGCGTAGTTTTAATGAACTAAATAATAGGAATTCAAATTACAGAGATAATTATAATGGAAGGCGTGGCAATAATTCCGATATGGGTAATATGTGTCTCAACTTGTGGTGTGCAGATACTATCTGTGAATGTTTTGGTGGGGATATGATTTCTTGCTGCTAATAACATTAATTAGGAGATGATTTGATGAGATCTAACCGTATTGCTAAGGGTGGTATATTCACAGCACTAAGTTTAATATTGCTATACCTTTCCTCCATTTTACCAACCAATAAATTATTTATATTAGGAATAGCTTCTTGCATTATTCCTCTTTCCATTATGATAACTGGAATAAAGAATACCCTTGTAGTATATAGTGCTGTTTCCTTACTTAGCTTTTTTATTATACCTTCAAAAATCATAAGTGCTCTATATATATTGATTTTTGGTTCTTATGGTTTTGTAAAATATTTTATAGAAAAATTAAGAAATGTTCCACTAGAAATAATATTAAAATTATTATATTTTAATATAACATCAGTAATAATTTTAGAAATATATAAATTATTGTTTTTTAAAATTCCAAATATAAATGTAAACATATATTTGGTAATACTTGCTATAGAAATAGCATTTGTAATATATGATTATGCACTTACATCCTTTATAAACTATGCAAATAAAAGCCTTCTAAAAAAATTAAAATAAGATAAAAAAAATAAAACTGTATATTTGTTTTTGAATATTTAATATGATAAGTGCATAGTCTTGACACATTAATTTATTTAAATTATAATGGATAATAATCCAATAATAAGCAAATACTATTATAATAAATAGCTTTAAATAGGAGTAGTAATATTTACATCACTTAAGAGAGCTGCTATTCGGTGTGAAGCAGTAATGATATAATATGAACTTGCCTAGCTTACTTTTAAGTAAGAGCTTACTTTTAAGTAAAAGCTTACTTGTTAAAAACAAGTACGGTTAAAACCGTTATATTCGTAAGTGAGGTGTAATGCCTAACTAGAGTGGTACCGCGGAATTTTACTTTCGTCTCTTATTTGAGATGAAGGTTTTTTTGTTTTCGTGTTTAACATATTATTACATACAAATATTGTAGCACCAAAGTTGATGATCAAAGTATAAAATATTTATGATGGTTTTAAAACGTATTAAGGAGGAATATTAATGGGAAAATACAATACAAACATTGATAAAAAATGGCAACAAAAGTGGGAAGACACTAATTTGTACAAATTTGACGAAAATAATATGGATAAAAAGTTATATGTACTTGAAATGTTCTCTTATCCATCTGGAAGCCAACTACATGCTGGACATTGGTTTAACTATGCGCCTGTAGATTCCTGGGCTAGAATGAAAAAAATGCAGGGGTATAATGTATTTCAACCAATGGGTTTTGACGCTTTTGGACTACCTGCTGAAAACTACGCAATAAAAACAGGCGTTCACCCAAAAGATTCTACGGAAAAAAATATTGCTACTATGAAAAAGCAATTAAAAGCTATGGGAGCGATGTTTAATTGGGATCATGAAGTTGTTACATGCCGCCCTGATTACTATAAATGGACTCAATGGTTATTCTTAAAATTATTTGAGAAAGGTCTTGCTTACAGAAAAAAAGCCCCTGTAAATTGGTGTCCTAGTTGTAATACAGTACTTGCAAATGAACAAGTTTTAGCAGACGGTACTTGTGAACGATGTGGAACCGAAGTTACTAAAAAGAATTTAACCCAATGGTTTTTAAAAATTACTGACTATGCAGATGAACTACTAGAAAAGCTTGATACCTTGGATTGGCCTGAAAAAACCAAAGCAATGCAAAAACATTGGATAGGTAAATCTACTGGCGCTGACGTTACTTTTAAAGTATCAGATTCTGATGTATCTTTTAGCGTATTCACTACAAGAGTAGATACTCTATACGGAGTTTCATATGTAGTTATAGCACCTGAAAATGATCTTGTTGAAGTTCTCACTAAAGACGAATACAAAGAAACTGTTGAAGCTTATAAATATGATGCTAGGAAACAAACCGATATAGAAAGGCAGTCTATTACACGTGATAAAACTGGTGTATTTACTGGCTCATATGCTATCAATCCTATAAATGGACGCAAAGTTCCAATTTGGATTGCTGACTATGTTCTAAACACTTATGGAACTGGTTGTGTAATGGCTGTTCCAGCTCATGATGATAGAGATTTTGCCTTCGCAACTAAATATAATTTACCTATAGAAAGAGTAATCATCGGCAAAAAGAGTGTAAATGGAGATGATCAGCCTCTTCCTTACACTGAGCATGGTAAAATTGTAAATAGTGAAGAATTTAATGGTTTATCTACAAATGATGGTAAAAAAGCAATAGTAAAAAAATTGGAAGGCATGAATTTAGGTGCAGAAAAGGTTAACTTTAGACTTCGTGATTGGTTAGTTTCAAGACAAAGATATTGGGGATCTCCTATTCCAATAATTTACTGTGATAAATGTGGAACTGTTCCTATTCGTGAAGATCAGCTTCCAGTAAATTTACCATATTGTGTAGAATTCACTCCAAATGGAGAATCACCTTTAGCTAAATGCGAAGATTTTATGAATGTTACTTGTCCTGTTTGTGGGGGGCCTGCTCATAGAGAAGCTGATACATTAGATACCTTCGTTTGTTCTTCTTTCTACTATCTAAGATATGTAGATAATAAAAACAGTGAAAAAGCTTTTGATACAGACTTAATAAACAAAATGCTTCCTGTAGACAAATACGTAGGTGGACCTGAACATGCATGTATGCACTTGCTCTATGCACGATTCATCACAAAGGCTCTTCGTGATATGGGATATTTAAACTTTGATGAACCTTTCTTATCTCTTACTCATCAAGGTTTAATTCTAGGAGAAGATGGATTAAAAATGAGTAAATCAAAAGGAAACACCATATCTCCAGATAAGTACATAAAAGAGTATGGAGCAGATGTATTTAGAATGTACCTAATGTTTGGTTTTGGTTATACTGAGGGTGGTGCTTGGAGTGATGATGGTATAAAGGCTATATCAAAATTCTTTGATAGAATTGAAAGGGCAATTGACACTGGAAGTTGTGAAATTTTAAAGAAAACTAATAATTCAACCTCTATTGGCGCAGAGGAGAAAGAATTAAACTATTGGAGGCATTTTGCGATAAAAGGAGTTACTGAAGATGCAGAAAAGCTACAATTTAATACCGCAATTGCAAGACTCATGGAACTCACAAATGCTATATCCAAATATGTTAATGAAAAAAATCAAAACAGTAAGTTTTTAAAAGAGGTGCTTGTTGATTATCTTAAACTTTTAGCTCCATTTGCTCCTCACTTTGCAGAAGAAAAATGGGAAACTTTAGGTATGGTTTACTCTGTATTTAATCAAAGTTGGCCTATATTTGATGCTAATGCTCTTATTAAAGATGAAGTAGAAATAGCTATTCAAATAAATGGAAAAATTAAGTCTAGAATAACTATAGCTAATAATTTAACTGAAGAAAAAATAAAAGAGATTTCACTTAATGATAAACTTATCATCACAGCTCTTGAAGGCAAAACTGTGCGCAAAGTGATTGTAATTAAAGGACGACTAGTTAATATTGTAGTTTCCTAATAAAAATCATCTACAATAATTTCCTAAAACAATTAATGGTAAAGAATTTCATTAATATAAAAGAAGAGTAGAACGTCTTACTAAAAACGTTCCACTCTTCTTTTGCATTTATTCTAACTAATTAGTACCAAAGGTGATGATCATGACCCATACATATCTACTGTTTTCTGAGTCGCCCTCAGTAAACTACTAAGTTCAAAAACTTCGCCTTCTTCGAGCAATTTTTTTAATTTTTCTCTATAACTAGCTGCATCAACTAGTTTCCCAAGAGATGAAAGCATAAGGATATTATTCATTATATCCGATACCAAATTTGATTTTACCTCAAACAATTTTTGTGCATCTTTAATCTCATCTTTAATTTCTAGCATTTGTTCATCTAACTGAAATGCAGCATCTGCAGCATTCTTAAGTTTGTTTCTTATATACTCAGGTATGTCATGCTTATATTTATAGTTTAAAGAATGCTCTACTGTTGCCCAAAAATTCATTGCCAAAGTCCTTATTTGAAATTCTGCAAGTATTTCGGTCTTTCCAGCAGCTAAGTTCACAGGATACTTTATAATCATATGATAACTTCTATATCCACTGTCTTTTACATTTGCAATATAATCTTTCTCATAAACTATCTGCATATCTTGTCTTTCACGAATTAGATTTACAACCTTATCAATATCATCTACAAACTGACACATTATTCTTATACCTGCAATGTCTTCCATTTCGAATTCAATTTTGTCTAAAGGAATACCGAATTTATTAGCCTTTTCAAGAATACTAGATATTTCTTTTACCCTTCCTGTAACAAATTCTATAGGTGAATAATCATTTTTACGTCTATATTCTCTTCTTATACTTCTGAATTTTACTTTTAACTCTTCTACACCCTGTTCATAAGGAATTAAAAATTTTTTCCACTCTCTTATTGCCATAAACTCAGTCCTTTGCATAAAATTTTATATCACTTTGTTGTTAATATTAACATTTAGGAAATTTTGGTTTACTACATATATTGATACTATAATTTTATTAATTTTCTGTTATAATTAAGTAGTAAATTAATATAATCTACTAAGAAAGTAAAATCTACCAAATTATATAAACTAATCATACCACATTAAATCTTATTTTGAGGTGTTTAAATGGATAAAAAAATAATATTTAATCATGATGATTTAATTTCTGATTTTGGAATTAATGCCAACATTGGTGATGAAAATAATAAAATTATAAAAGAAAATGAATTGGAAAACAAACTAAAATCTCCTTTATATAATACAAAAGTTACCTGTCCTGTATGCGAAAATGTATTTAATGCTTTAACAGTAAAATCCTCAGCTTACCGAATGATAAACAAAGACAGTGATTTTTTTATTAGATATTCTTTAATTAATCCTTATTTCTATGATGTTTGGGTTTGTAATAGTTGTGGTTATGCGGCCATGAGATCAGACTTTAATACTCTAAGAACTATAGAAATAGAACAAGTATCCAAATTAATTACATCTAAATGGCGTGGAAGAACTTATCCAAAAATTTATGATATTCATATTGCCATTGAAAGATATAAGTTATCGCTCTTAAATTATATAGTTATAAACGCAAAATCAAGTAAGATGGCAATTAATTGTTTAAAACTCGCTTGGATGTACAGATTATTGGAAACAGAAAACGCCAAAAAACTGGAACTAAAATATTTAGACCAAGCCCTAGAAAGACTTAAGGATGCATATTACGTTGAAGCATTTCCTTTATATGGTCTGGACAAATATAATATAATGTATCTTATTGGAGAGTTAAATCGACGTACCGGCCATGCTAATGATTCTTTAATCTGGTTTAGTAGCGTAATAACAACCCCAGAGGTTAAAGAAAGTTTAAAAAGACTTGCTAGAGACATGAAAGATTTAATTAAAAAAGACGAATTCAAAAATAAAAACTCATCCTCAGTTTCTACCGAGAATCTTAAATGTTCAGAAAATAACTTTGATGAAGAAATAAGCACTAAGAAATCTAGTTTTCTATCTAAATTGTTTAAACGATAATTTAGGCACATTAAAATAAATAATAAGTCAGAATACTTTCATCCTTAGCCTGTTATCTATTTTAATGTGCCTATTTATTATTAAATTTATCCACAGTTATAAATTTAATAACCTTAATTATCCACAATTTATCAACTTCCATTTTATGCTAATATTAATAAAGGATCAAAATTCAAATAATCACAAGATGTAACTATGTACTCTATACCTTCTATATTACCTTCATATAATCTATTTAAAGACGGTCCATGTAAATGTCCATAAATAACCCTTCCCACATTATATTCTTTTAATATCCTTATAAGTTCAGTTTCCTCGAACTTATCATTTGTAGGTGGATAATGAAGCATTACAATAATTTTTTTATATCCATTTTTTACTGCATCATCTAATGAAATTTTAAGTCTTATTAGCTCCCTGCTATATATTTTCTCATCATGAGTTGAAAACCTTGCAGATCCAGGGCAATTCCAACCACGCGTCCCACATATAGCAAAATCTTTATAACTAAAAAAATTATTTTGAATAAAATTCATATCATCGTAAAGCAAATTAAGTTTTGTAATACTGCCCCACCAATAATCGTGATTTCCTTTAATAATTATCTTTTTACCTGGAAGTTTATGAATCCATTCTAAATCTTCCATACCCTCACTAATATTCATTGACCATGAAATATCCCCTGCAATTAGTACAGTGTCCTCTGGAGAAACTTTTTTTAGCCAATTTTTTTTAATTTTTTCATCATGATTAATCCAGTTTTCTCCAAAAATATCCATGGGTTTATCTGAATTTGTTGCTAAATGAAGATCAGATATTGCCCATAAAGCCATAGTATACCTCCTTTATCAATTGTTTAGTCTTTTTTTTTCAATGCATCTATATCCATTACGTAAGCAATAACCTTTGCTATTGCATCATATAATTCTAAGGGTATTTCTGATCCTATGTCAACGCTTGTTAGTAAATTAGATAATTCTTCATTTTGAACTATAGCTACCTTACTCTCCCTTGCCGTCTTAACAATCTCATCTGCAATATACCCCATTCCTGCTGCAGTTACTATAGGCGCATCATATCCATTTTCATATCTTATTGCAGTAGCTTTTTTTACCCTTTTCATTTTATAAGACACCTCATTATTACTTAAAGTTGTAACCATAGTTATTAAACAAAACCTATTCACAATTTTTTTGTTTGTTTTTAAATGTCTCCTTACTATTATACCTTTATATTGATTGTATTAAAACTTCTATCATCAAAAAATTCTCCGCAGTTCTCTAGTGTGAACTCTTTAACCTTTTTATTAACTTTTATATTAACCCTATAATTCATACTAGATAAATCTTTAATTAAATTTTCTTTGCTTATATCCAAAGCTCTAACAAATAATTTATTGCACTTAATATTAATGTTCATAATATTATTGTTAATTTTAATAAACGCATCCACAGTTCCCATGTTCATTGTTTTAACACTAGTAGCAATTTGGACATTTTTACTATCGATCTTTTGGCCTCTTTTTCTATCATCTTTAATAATTAGTTTTAGTTGGTATTCATTTTCTTTAATATCTATTGGCAAATCCAAACAATAATATTGTTCTGAAATAGAATTGAATATCTTTATATCGTTGGATGATTGATTAACAACATCCATGACTAACTTATAAGTTTCTGGTTTTAAATTCAACTTATCCTCTATAATGGTTTTAACTATAGTTTTAATTTGTTCAGTCTTTAATTCAATTTGCTCTTTAACAAGAACATCAGTAGTCAATTTTTCAATATCTTTGTAAACATTATTTATAACGCCTTTGTCTATCTCTGAAATATTCAATGCATTTTTTATCATGTTTACAATTTCATTAAGTGGATTATTTTTACCATACCCATTAACTTTTGTATTAACAATGTTTTTACTAGCAACCTTTACGTTGTTTATCGTATTGCTTTCAGGTTTATTTATATTCAATTTTTTATTTTGATTTGTGGATTCTAAATTTTTAGAAGTTAATACCTGATTATCTTCATCAATTTTCTTAAAAAAATTCTCATTTTCACTTATAACTGAAGGATTATTATTATTCGTTATATTCTTAGTCATCCCACTATTCGAAAGATATTTGTTAATATCTTTCAAATTGTTATATATAGATGAATCACCCTTAAATAACTTTATAAAGCTCTCTATGTTTCCTTTAGTAAGTTCAATATTATTTTTTTTAAATAATATTATCTCATCAACATCTAAATTTTTTATAGCAACAAAAAAGTTTTTTAATTTCTTTGTTATTTCATTTGCCTTTTCACTATTAATATCAATACTTCTACTATTAAGATACTTAATAATAAAATTATCTTCTTTCTCTGGCTTCAAAGAGATCTTATCTCTAAAATCTACTAAATTTTTTATATCAGATATATTTTCTTTAGTTAAAGGCATATCATGTTTTATCATTTTCTCAAAAAGTAACACATCCGTTTTATCATTACCTAAAGGTTTTTCAAGAGGGGAATCTTCTATTACATTATTAACATCTATTTTCTCATTTTTATCTTCATTTGTTAATTTTATTTTAAGCTTACCATCCTCAAATCCTTCTACCTCAAACCCCAGAACACTACCATCAAGAGCTTGCTTAAGTGGCTTATTAAGTTTTGCAGCAAATTGCCATCCATCTAATAACTTTAAATCTACCTCACCCTTTTGAATGTCAGCACTTACAATTCTTGCGTTAAACTTTTCTCCAGCCTCAAAAGATATTTTACTAAATGCTTTTTTTGTTTGTTGATTTCTGGGTATTGGAGTATTGCTAATTATCGGCATAAGCCACCTCCCATTTATTTGGCATAATTGTGGTTTGAAAGTTAACAATACTTCATTATCGTATAAAATATTATTTTTTTAAGTAGGTAGTTAACAATTATATATTAATTGTTAACTTTATCATCAAAAAGTAAAAAAGCAAAGCTAAAATTTTAACAACATTTTGGAAGCTTCAAGTCTGCCATCTTCTATAAGTGGCACTTGTCTAGCCTATGAAAATTACTTTGGTGGCAGTCTAAATCTGCTTCCAAAGCTGTCAATGCATCTTCTTCAAAGCTGTTGCAGCTCCGCAGGAGATGATTCAATTTCAACTTTGCTTTTTAATCTTTTCTATTCAATGATTAAAGAATAATATTTTTTCTTTCCTTTTTTTATAAGAACACAACTATCATTAAAATCATTGTCTTCTAAAATAGCATTTTTATCTTCAATCTTTTTATCGTTAATAGTTAATCCACCTTGCTCAATTAATCTTCTAGCCTCAGATTTTGAAGAAACCACCTTAGTATGAACTAATATATCCGTTAATAAGGCATTCTTCATGCTCTCTGGTATTGATATAGATGGCACGCTACTCATATTAGTACCGCCACCAAACAATGCTTCTGCAGCGTTCTGAGCCTTAATTGCTTCTTCTTCTCCATGGATAAGTTTTGTAACCTCAAAAGCTAAAACTTTTTTAGCCTTATTAATCTCTTGACCTTTTAAAGAACTTAGATGCCTTATTTCATCCATTGGTACAAACGTAAGGAGTGATAAACATTTTTCTACATCTAAGTCACTAACATTTCTAAAGTATTGGTAAAAATCATATGGTGATGTTTTATCTGGATCAAGCCATAAAGCACCCTTTTCCGTTTTACCCATCTTCTTGCCATCACTATTAGTAAGTAATGTACAAGTCATACCATAAGAGGCTTTACTCTCTTTTTTTCTAATTAGCTCCATACCTGCTATTATGTTAGACCATTGGTCATCTCCACCTAATTCCATAGTGCATCCATATTTTTGGTTTAAAACTAGAAAATCGTATCCTTGCATAAGCATATAATTAAACTCAAGGAAAGATAACCCTTTTTCTAATCTCTGTTTAAAACACTCTGCAGTTAACATTTTATTAACTGAAAAATGTGCTCCTATGTCTCTTATAAAATCTACATAATTTAAATTTAATAACCAATTCGCATTATTTTCAAGTATTGCTTTCCCTTCACTAAAATCAATAAGTCTTGAAAGCTGTTTTTTTATGCAACTTATATTGTGATCAATTTCTTCTTTAGAAAGCATTTTTCTCATATCAGTTTTTCCAGATGGATCACCTATCATTGCAGTTCCACCGCCAACTAATGCTATTGGCCTATGTCCTGTCCTTTGCATGTGTGCCATAAACATCATAGTAACAAAGTGACCAATATGTAAACTGTCTGCTGTTGGATCAATTCCTATATAAAATGTTACCTTTTCTTTTCCTAATATTTTCTTTATTTCATCCTCGTGAGTAAGTTGTTTTATGTATCCTCTCTCGCAAAGTGTATCATATACATTTTCCATAATTTATTCCTCCTTGTTTTGATTTTGTTATATTTTAAGAAATAAAAAAAACGCCCCCTAAGAAAGGGACGAAATAATTCCGTGGTACCACCCAAATTGATTTAACAATCCGCTTTTTCCTTATAACGTAAGGTTTACCCGTCTCAGCCTATTCATCATCTTCGATGCTGTTCATCTTCGATGCTACTCATCATCTTTGATGATGTTAATCTTCGATACTGCTTCAGCTTAAAGCTCCAGAATGTATTTCATTGTATTTATTAACTAGTTCACACCTACCACTAGCTCTCTTAATAATTCATACAGTTACTTTTTTCTTTCATAGCCTTTTATATATATTTTTTTATGTTACTAATTATACCTATATTTATAATGTAAATCAAGCAATTCAGACAAAATTTTTAATTCCCGGGAAAATAGCTTTAAAAGTATTATCATGTTTTGAATCCACAAATATTACCTTTCCATATTTATTAAAAGCTTTTTTCATTCGTGCAAAACCTCTTCCTGATTTTATAAATCTCTTTCTATCATCCAAAGCTATTAACTTATCATATATCCACATGTTTCTTTTTAAATAACTATGAGTATTAATTTCATTGGAATACAATAGGTTACCTGGACTGATTACACTAACACTATTATAACTTATTATTATTTCTATTTCTTTATAAAATATAGTATAATCCCTATAAAGTATCGCATTTTTAACAGCTTCATACACTGCATCTATAGGGTAATTTTTTGGAAATATTTTTTTAAATAATTCTTCTACTTTATCAAGCATATTTAATAAATTTCCTTGGACAATTACAACTTCATCGGAAGTGTTTTTTATCTTATTTATTATTTTTATCATATTGTAAGGTAAATAAATACTATTAACCTGAGAAAATACTAATAGACCACCAAGTGTCACTACTCTTTTATTATAATCTCTTTCAATAAAAGTTATACCTGCGTTATCCATAAATTCCAACCTATTTTGATCATTCACCATAATGCTTTTGTTTAATAAATATCTATTAACCATATTTAAATCCAAACTATTAATATCACTATTCATAATAGGCATAGTTTCAATATTAAGACTTAAATTTTCTTGTAAGCAAGAAATTAATTCTTCTTTTCTCATAGTATCTGTTGTAGAACCTCTTCTAATACAAAATGCCCCATTTTCTTTCAATTGATATGGCTTCTGACCACTATCATATATAGTTATAATTGCTACTTTTTTGCTTTGGTATGTTACAAAATCTATGGATATTGGAATTGGTGGCTCACACCGCGAACTAATAATTTGTTGGATTTGTTCTTCTTTAAAATTAAAATCACTAATACCTATAATTTTTTTGGTTTTATCTTCAACTCCAATAATAATATATCCACGTCCTCCACGAGAGTTTGCTATAGCAGACACGTCTTTCGCTAATTCTTTTTTTCCGCTTTCCGTTAATATATCAATCTTTTGTTTAAAGTCTAATTTTGTACCCTCATCTTTATTTAACAAAATTTTTATTTTTTTTATATCCATGAATTCCACCCCAAAAGTGCTATAGTACTATATTATGTTTATCATTATGTAATGTTTCAAAAATATTAAAAACTATTTTTTATAATTATAATTTACAACAAAAGACGATGGAATACCATCGCCTAAGTTTATAATTAATTATACTACTGAAAGTTTTTTGTAGTTCCTGTATTCTTTATTTCTACCTCAACATTAACTTCTAACTTAGTTTTCTTAATAATATCATTTATCTTTATAGAAGGATATTTTTCGTAAAATTTGTCTTTTATACTAAAAATGTCTACACCTGTTATTTTATATTTTTCAAATAACTTATTGCAAGATTCTAAAATATTTTCTCCTGCCTGTTGTTGAATTTTTACGATATTCGCTTGTGTCAAATTAATGCTCTTTTGTGCACATCCAAAATCTACCATAACCTTAATTTTCTTTTTTAAATGAACAATATTTTTATCATAACTAATATCTGTTTTAGTTTTACTTTTTCTAATTTCTAATGTCACAAATTTATTAATATTACAAGGATTAGTTACCTCTAAAGTACCACTTGCAATTTCGTCATTTAAAAAGTTAAATCCTAACCCTTCATCTGCTGCTAAAGTACTAACCATTTTATCATTTTGAATAACTGCCCCACCATCTATTTGAAGTTTTGACTCTAAGCTATCTTTTGGAATATCTATTATAGGTATTACAGTTGTTTTGTCTCCATTAACTCTTTGGTTGTAAAAATCATTTAAAGTAAGTACCACAGCTCTTGGATCTGCTCCAATATTTTGTATAAGTTCTGTTATAAAAAATCCGATGTACTTTTCTTGAATAATATCTAGCTTCATAAGTTGCTCAGGATTTCCTGGATATACTGCAATATAAGGTCTTACAAGTAATTCTTGATCACGATCTAGAAAATCTATGAAATCAGAAACACCAAATTGTGCTGCCTTTTGAGTAAATATTACAACTTTATTTTGTGTATAATTCAATTTGAAGCTTGATGTAGCATTCATATTTCTAACTGCTTCAAATAGTGTTTTCCCTGTTGCATTAAATAATATTCTCTCATCTGTCCCTTCAGGCGTTGCTCCTTTTACTCCCCTAAAAGCTTCCACATATATTACAGGATTTCCAATATCATCAACATCTATCACTAACGCAGTAACAAATAAAAGTTTATTAATGTCCCTGTAATTGAAGCATGCAGACATTGTAGTACAACTCATTATTAAACATATTATAAGCAATAATTTTTTATATTTATTCATCTTGATCATCCTTACTAAAAATACTATTAGATATCTTATTTAGATCTTTTCTGTATAATACATCTTTAAATCTAAAACTTTCTAGTGTTCCTAAAGGAAATAAATATGGATATCCACAACTTTCAAGTCCCGCCATATGTGCTATAAAAACAAGAAATCCAATGTAAAACCCTGGGAGTCCAAGTGTTGCTGAAAATAAAATGATTATTACATTCCATATAGATATAGCACCATAAACCTTAGGTACTAAAAATGATGATATAGCCGAAAGTGCTACTATTACCACAGTACTTTGCGATGCTATGCCTACTCCCACTACAGCATCACCTAGAATTAAAGCTCCAACTATGCTCATTGCCTGACCTATTGACTGTGGCAATCTTATTCCTGCCTCTCGAAGTAATGTGAAAAAGAAAGTCATTAGTAATAATTCAATAACAGTAGGTAAAGGTACACCCGCTCTAGACGTTGCGTACTTTATAGCAAGTACAGATGGAATAAGTGCAAAGTGAAAAGTAGCAAAAGACAAATACATCCCTGACAATAAAGATGCTGCAAAGAAACTAACTATTCTCGTAATTCTTGATACATTTCCAAAAAACTTATTGCCATAATAATCATCTGGCATTTGAAAATTATCCACGAAAAAATACGGAGCGGTGATTACAAATGGAGTACCATCAACAATTATTGCCACTTTTCCTTCCAAAAGTTTTGATGCAGCCACATCTGGTTTTTCTGTGGTTCCTATTGTGTCAAATGCCGTGTTTCTATTCTTTAATTCTTCCTCAATATAATTCGTGTCTAATATAAAATCTAATTTTATATTAGACACCTTTTTTCTTATATAATCCACAAGTCCTGTAGGCGCTACACCTTCTATATAACATATCACAATTATTGTGTTAGATTTACTCCCTAATGTTAAGGGTTCAAATTTTAAAGCCGGGTTTTTTATTTTACGCCTAATTAGTGATACGTTATCTACAAAAAGCTCCGTAAATCCTTCTCTTGGTCCTTTAAGTACGTTTTCTGTAACGGGAATACCAACACTACGCCTTACATATCCCTTTGCTTCACAAAAAATTGATTTACTTGCGAAAGAAAATATAAGTACTAAATCTCCAGCCAAAACGTGTGATACAGCGTCCTCATTGCTCTTAACGTCCCCAATAATATTAGCGTATAATACCTCTTTCTTTATATATTCTAAATCTGAAGTTACAATCTTGAATCGTATAAGTGGATTAAATATATATTCACTAATAAATTTAGAATCAACTAAATCATCAATGAATACTCCATATATTGTTCCTAAATCGCATTGTATTTCCCTATATTTTACATCATAGCTATTCTTTAATTTTTCTTTAACATACTTTATATCTATTTTCTCCATTTTAATCACCCATTTTATTATTTGTAATATTTAAATTTTATATTCTGAATTTTTATAATATTTAAGATTAATATTTTAATATTTGGAAATAATAATACTATATTGGAAATTCTTTAAGATGCAATATAGTATTAACAATGAGGAGACAAGGAGATAGAATGGATAAGCTTAATACAAAACATTTAATGTTCATAATCTGGGGGACTTCCATTGTAGCAATGAAAACTTACCCTAATGTATTTATCATGAATGGGGGTAGAGATTCGTGGATTTCTGTTATTATTGCCTCGATTATCATGTTTCTTTTCTTTATTTATTTGATTTTCGTTTGCAAACAACGCAATTGCTATAATATGGATGAAATCTACCATAAAGCTTTAGGTAAAACTATAGGAAACATTTTTTTAATTTTGTTCATTATAACTTTAATTATAAGTTTAATAGAAAGCTCTTCCGTAGAAGCAAATGCCCTTAATATAAATCTACTTCAAGAAACTCCACCTTGGTTTTTTCTCTTATTTATATTAATACCAGCCATTTATATTACAAAAAAAGGGACTAGAGCACTAACTATAATTGTTGTTATTGGTATATTTCTCATTATGGTTTCAGGGATAATCCTAACAGTTCTTACTGCTAAATATAAAAAGCTTTCATACCTACTACCTATAATGGCAAATGGTGTATCACGACCTTTTATTTTATCTATAATAAAGGTGCTAGGATGTTATGGTAGTATAGCTATTGCTATCCCTTTTTTATCAAAAGTTCATAATAGATCAAAAATCGTAAGACATTGTATTATTGCACTATTAATTGTAATTCAGATGGAAATATTTGCAACCATTGGTGTTTTAAGTACCTTTAGTCTAGCTAGACTCTTAAATCTTAACTATCCTAAACTTATACAAACTCAGCTTATAAGTTATTTCAATTTTGTAGAAGGCGGTGAATTTTTTGTAATGCTGCAAATGGTTGGTGGATGGTTTATAAAATATATATTAACGTTAAATGCTATACTCATTTTATTAAAGAACCTTTCTTTCTTTAACAAATATGTGATATATATTATTACCTTGTTTGTATTTATAATATCCTTTTTCATATCTGCTAAAGTAATATTATTATATAAATTCTTAAATATTTTTGTTTATTTTTCTGTAATAAGTTTTATGGTGATACCAACAATAATTTTCAGTATATTCTATTTTACTACCAGAAAAAGCAATAAAAATGTACCTATAAAAAAAATATAAAAATAAGGTGTTATGTTAAATTTAGAATTAACATAATGCCTTCTTTTTAATAATATATTAAAATATAATTCCTTGATCCTGTAATATACTCAAATCCTTAATTAATCATCTTATATATAGTTTCTTATCTTTATTTTTAAGGCAGCTATTAAAGGTATCGCTAAAGCTATACCACCTATTACTTGTATTATATTTGTAGGTATGTCCTTTAAACTAATAATTAGTGCTTGCTGAAAAGCATTTTGCTTAGAAATAAACGTTAAAATAATAGTTCCTCCAATATAATATGCAACTATCATCCAAATCCCCGCAACAACAAATGCAAAAATATTATTTTTTAGATTATCTCCATTATAATTTTTTCTATAAGCAATTGTTCCGGCAATATAACCCATTACACCTTTAATAATTAAAGTAAAAGGTGCCCAATATGTATATCCATTTAATAAATCAAATAAACTCATCCCTACTGCAGATGCTACTGATGATTTTTTTCTTCCAAGTAAAATAGCTGATAGGAACACCATACTATCCCCCAAATGAAGCACCCCAATAAACGTAGGCACATGTATGACAGATGTAGCTATAAATATAATTGCCGCCATAAGACTTATTTGTACTATATCTATAGTTTCAGTTGCTGATTTACTATTTTCCATATTTCTCCTCCTAAAATTTAATATCAAATATATACTTAAAAGTCATTTTCATATTATTATATACAATATAAATAGCTTTTTCAAATGTATGGGTACACTTCTTTCAAAGATTTTACACACATTTTGCATATACAACACTAAATTACTTAATACTATATATATAAGTTAGTATTAATTTTATAGATATTAACTACTCTATCAAATTAATATTTTATGAACGGAGGTGTTCATATGACCCTTTTACGTTGGTTAGGAGGTTTTGTAGTTTTATTTTGGTTAATAGGAGTGCTTTTTAGTATAGGCGGAGACTTAATTAATATTTTACTAATCATTGCTGCAATCGTATTTTTAATTGATATTCTATCTAGTAAAAAAAGAAAAATATGAAAACATATTAAATAAAAAGAAATTCCTTGATAATTACCAAGGAATTTCTTTTTATTTCTTTATTAGTCATTATTTTTACCAACATCTGATAAAATCAAACCTTTATTATGATCTAGTGCCCAGCTAATACCCCAATCGTTTTGGAACAATAATAAGTTTCTATCTTTTAGATCTTTAACTATCCTAGTATCACTAGTCAAATTAAGTTTTTCTTTATCTATGTTACTATTTTCAATCCACCTTATTTGTTTAAACATTAACCTTTCAATCTTAATATCCACATTATACTCATTCTTAAGTCTAAATTCTAATACTTCAAACTGTAGAACCCCTACAACCCCGACTATAATTTGTTCAATTCCTATATGAAGTTCCTTAAATACTTGAATTGCACCCTCTTGAGCTATCTGTGACACTCCCTTTATGAATTGCTTTCTCTTCATAGTATCAATAGTTCTAACCCTTGCAAAATGTTCTGGAGCAAAAGTTGGTATTCCCTCAAACTGAAATTTATTAGAGGAACTGCATATAGTATCTCCTATGCTAAATATTCCTGGATCGAATACTCCTATAATATCTCCTGCATAAGCCTTATCTACTATCTCTCTTTCTTGTGCTAGAAACTGTTGAGGTTGTGCTAGTTTTATCTTATTACCACCTTGCACATGATAAACATCCATGCCTTTTTCAAACTCTCCGGAGCAAATTCTCATAAAAGCAATTCTATCCCTATGAGCCTTGTTCATATTAGCTTGAATTTTAAAAACGAATGCAGAAAAATCTTTGCTATAAACATCAATCTTCCCTATGCTCGAATTTCTTGGTAATGGAGGTGAAGTTAATTTCAAAAAGTTATCAAGAAATGGTTCAACTCCAAAATTAGTTGATGCACTTCCAAAAAATACTGGTGTAAGCTCTCCCTTAGATACCTTATCTAAATCAAAATCATCACCCGCTACATCTAAAAGTTCAATATCTTCCTTAAGCTTTTTATATAGTGAATCACCAATAAGTTCAATAGCCTTTTCATCATAAATATTGATTTTTGTTTCTTTAGCTTCTATTTGACCATGCTTTCCATCATCAAAAACAATAATTTCTTTTGAACGCCTATCATAAACACCTTTAAAATCTACTCCACAGCCTATAGGCCAATTCATTGGATAAGATTTAATACCAAATTCATTTTCTATCTCGTCCATAAGTTCAAATATATCTCTAGTTTCTCTGTCCATTTTATTAATAAATGTAAATATTGGTATTTCTCTACTACTACATACATGGAACAACTTTCTTGTTTGTTCCTCGACTCCTTTTGCACCATCAATAATCATTACTGCACTATCAGCTGCCATAAGAGTTCTATAAGTGTCTTCACTAAAATCTTGATGACCTGGTGTATCAAGTATATTAATGCAAAAATCATTGTAATTAAATTGCATAACTGATGACGTAACAGAAATACCTCTTTGTTTTTCTATTTCCATCCAGTCAGAAACCGCATGTTTAGATGCTTTTCTCGCTTTAACTGAACCTGCAAGCCTTATAGCACCACCATATAATAATAATTTTTCTGTCAGTGTAGTTTTACCTGCATCTGGATGAGAAATTATAGCAAACGTTCTTCTCTTTTTAATCTGTTTTATGTAATCCTCCAACATCATATCTCCTCTTTATTTATGAATTATGTACATTTATATATATTCTTATAATCACTCTCTGCACTCCTAGTCATTATAAAATTTCACTTATCAATTCTCTACTTATCAATTTTATCTTTTATCAACATATCTGTCAACAAAGCCTGTACTGTCTATATAAAATCTGTTTATTCTAACTCTTTATAATCTTTCTAATCTTTCTAAAATAACAAAGCATGCTTCTCTAGGTTTATGAAAGCAAAACGTTCTGTAAACAATAAAAAGCACATAACCATTTTTGATTGTTATGTGCTCTAATTACTACTCGTAAATCATTATCAAACCTAAGATAATAAGTTGAATATGAATCTTATATATTATCTTGGGATAAATCCCATTTTCTTTTGCATTTTTCTTAATGTCTTATTGGAAACGTAACTAGCTTTATCTGAACCCTTTTTATATATTCCTTCAAGATAAGCTTTATTGCCTATATATTCTTTAGTCTTTACTTGTATAGGTTCAAGTTCTGAAACTATTGCTTCTGCTACATCCTTTTTAAATTGAGAATAACCTAATCCTTGATATTTATTTTCAATTTCTTCAATTGTCACATTGTTTATTGTCATAAGTATAGTCATTAAATTTTTTACGCCAAGTTGCTCATCATTATATTTAACTACCCCTAAGCTATCTGTAACTGCTCTATTTACTTTTTTCCTAATAACTTCTGGTGGATCCATTATCAATATGTATCCATTAACATTTTTCTCTGATTTAGACATCTTTTTAGTTGGATCTTGTAAATCCATTATTTTGGCCCCTGCTTTTGCTGTATAAGCTTCCGGTAATGCAAATGTATCACTATATGTTTTATTAAATCTCTCAGCAATATTCCTAGCCATCTCAAGATGTTGAAATTGATCTTTTCCTACAGGTACTAAATTACTTTGATATAATAAAATATCTGCTGCCATTAATGTAGGATAATTAAATAAACCTGCGGATATACTTCCTCCACTATTTTTAGATTTATCTTTATATTGTGTCATTCTGCTTAATTCTCCCATGTAAGTACAACATGTTAAAAGCCAAGAGGCCTCACAATGAGCTGGAACATGTGACTGGATAAATAGAGTATTTTTATCAGGATCAATTCCTGAAGCTAAATAAATAGCTAATATCTCTAATGTTCTTCGCCTAAGATCCTTAGGTTCTTGCTTTACTGTAATTGCATGTAAATCCATCACACAAAAATAGCATTCATATTCTTCTTGTAATTTAACCCAGTTTTTTATAGCTCCTAAATAGTTTCCCAAAGTTAAATCACCTGAAGGTTTGACTCCACTAAATATTACTTTTTTACTTTCTTCCAAAATAACCATCTCCTAGAATAAATTAGACAAAATTATATATTGTTCTACATGCAACTTGCTTTGTTAATTATTTTATATGCCTTCTATCCAATATATTATTTAATCAATGTTTTAAATACAAAAAAGCCCTATGGATTAATCCATAGGGCGCATTATACACTGTACCACCTAATACTTAGAAACTATAATAAAGTTTCTTCTGAGCAGATACACTATGATATCCTACCTTTGTAACGTAAGGCTTACGTCAAAGACTACTAACCTTCATCCCGAATCTTAGAGACCCATTCAATTTAAACATAATTATCGTAATCACACCTGCAACGACTCTCTTTGAATTTGTTTTTAAATTTACTTGCTTCTCATCATAGATTATATTTATAAAATATTAAAAATATCTTACAACTATAATATACCTATTTTGTTAAATAATCAACAATAATCTAATATTTATGCTTTCCAAAGTCCGTGTAAATTGCAGTATTCTCTTACAAATAACACTTCTTCTTCTATTTTGAATTCTGCTTCTGGCTTTTCACCTGGTTTTAAAAATTTTCTATAAACTTTGTTTTCTGTGTGTACTTCAATAAATTCAATATGATGTTTCTCAAGTGATGGATGCTCTACTGCTCCAACCTTGACTTTAATTCCACCTTGTATTTTTTCAGATACTGGTATATGTTTTTCAACAGCTGCTTCTTGAGTATTTTCTTCTTGAAGAGTCATATTTTTTCCACAACAAACTAAAGTTCCTCCAGAATTATGAACTACCTCAACTATATTACCACATATTTCACATTTGTAAATCTGTCTTAATTCTGTCATTTTTATTCCTCCTTAAATTTAAATATCAATAAATATCAATAAGTATTAATTGTAAAATTCTTAATTTATAACGTTTTTGATGCATAACAATTATTTATTGATAGTAATTATATATATTCTATGTTCATTAAAAATCTCCTTTATTTTGTAGAATATTTTATAAACATATATATTATATTCCAACCTAATTCATTTTATGCAATCACAGTTATTAATTAAAATAATATAATTACATTTAAGTTAATAATTTTATTAATATTACTGTTATCTTTTATCTCTAATGTGGAACACTAAATGCTATAAACATATAATATAAATAATCTATATTTAAATAATCTATATTTAAATAATAAAGATTATTTATATTAAATATGTTTATAAAAGGAGGTAATAATATGTCTGAAGATAAAACAAGAATGTATGCAGCAGACCAAAGGTATGCTCCACACCAAAAGTATGCACCATACCAAAGGGATTTTTTTGAACAAGAACCTGAAAACATAAGATCTTATTCAGAAACTGATTCTACTATGTTACCAGACCCAGTAACTGACCCCATAGTTGCTATGAATATATCTAATGTTGAATTTGACTACACCTATTGGGGTGGCGAGGAACTTCATGATGAAGATTTCTACAATATAAAAGATTTCTACAATATAAAAGATTAATACAATATAAAAAAACAGATGACTTTTTAAAAGTCATCTGTTTTTTTATATTGTAACTACTACTTTGTGCACTCCATCTTTGAATGGTACTAATCCATCTACACATAAATTCCCATCAAGCCAAATGCCTTTATGTTCCTGGCGTTTAACCTCAATTGCATATTCATATTTATCCTTTTTATAAATGATCTCATAGTGTGACCATTCCTCTGGTACACAAGGTTCGATTGTAAACCCTTTTCCCTCCTTCAATTTTAACCCTAGTATAGCTTCAATTCCAGTTCTATACATCCATCCTGAGGTTCCAGTATACCAACTCCAGCCCCCTCTACCTACATGAGGTTTTTTCCCATAAACATCAGCAGACATTACATAAGGCTCAGTTTTATATCTCTCACAATCTAGCAAAGTTTTTGTATGATTAATAGGGTTTATCATATTATATAACTTAGCAGCCTTGTCACCTTTGTAAAGTTTAGCAAAAGCAAGGATTACCCAGGTGGCCGCATGTGTATATTGACCACCATTTTCTCTAACTCCAGGTACATAACCTTTAATATAACCCGGTTCCAACGTTGATTTATTAAAAGGAGGAGTTAAAAGTAAAATCATCCCATTGTCTTCTTTTATTAGATAACGCTCCAATGATTCCATAGCCTTTGTTGCTCTCTGCTCATTTGCAGCTCCAGATATAACTGACCAAGATTGAGATAAAGAGTCTATCTTACATTCTTCATTTTGAGATGATCCAAGTGGTGTTCCATCATCAAAATAAGCCCTTCTATACCAGTTCCCATCCCATGCATTTTCTTCAAGATTTGTTCTTATATATTCTTGCATCTCCTTATACTTTTGAAGTCTTTCATTATCATTTTTATAAATACAAGCTTCAAAAAAATCATTTAATATATCATATAAAAACCATCCAAGCCATACACTCTCGCCTTTTCCCTTGTTACCTACAGTACTCATTCCATCATTCCAATCACCACTACCCATTAATGGAATATTATGAGCGCCAAATTTAAGAGCTCTATCTATTGATCTTATACAATGTTCATATATACTTCCTGTAAAATCTGACTTTCCTGAAATATTATATCTTTCGTCTTCTCCATCTGAAAGTGATGTGTCCATTAAATAACTAGCTTCTTCATCAAGAATCTCATAATCGCCTGTATTTTTTATATAATCCATAGTTACATAAGGTAACCATAATAGGTCATCAGAAAATCTTGTTCTTATTCCACTATCAACAACCGGATGCCACCAATGTTGCACATCACCCTCAACAAATTGTCTCGAAGCACTGTATAATATTTGTTTTCTAGTCATACTAGGCTCAATCATGCTTAAAGACATAACATCCTGAAGCTGATCTCTAAAACCATAAGCCCCACCAGATTGATAAAACGCAGTTCTTGCCCATAATCTACACGCTATTGTTTGATACATTAACCATCCATTAAGCATTATGTCCATACTTTTATCTGGAGTCTTAACCTGCACAGTATGAAGTAACTTATTCCAATAACTTTTAACATTTTCTAATTCAACATCTACTCTTTCAAAATCTTCAAATTTATTAATAATGTTACAAGTATTATCTAAATTATCACTTTCACCTAGCATAGCTATTAATTCTATTTCCATGTTTGGCTCTAGATGAATTTTAGTTGTAACTGCAAAACATGGGTCAAGCCCTACACCCACATTGTTTGAAAGTTTTACTCTCTTTAATGCCTCTGGATTTTCAACACTTCCACCTCTACCTAAAAATTCACTTTTATCTCCAGTAAAGCTTTGCTTCTCACCTCCAACCAATTTTAAGAAAGCATTTAGTTTACCAAAATTCTGATTATAACAATTTGTTGCATACATATATTCCTTTTCTTCATTCAAGTAAGTAATAATGTGCTCTGCTGTATGTTGAGGCACAACTCCCATTACAAGTTCTGCATAGTAAGTCATACTTAATTCACGAACTACATTACTATTATTTTTAAGTTTTATCTTGCACAACTTGACGTTATGCTCCATTGGTACAAACATTGTTACTTTGCCCATAATTCCATAAACTTCATGTTTAAAGTTTGAATATCCAAAACCATGTTCAATTAAGTATTCTCCACCATCCCTTATGGGTTTAGGTGTAATACACCACACATTGCCGTAAACATCATCTCGCATATATATAGCTTCTGAACATTCATCACTTATCCAATCATTAGACCAAGTAGTTATTTTATTCTCGCGACTATTTTGATTCCATGTATATGCTGATCCGGACTCTGATACATGAAATCCAAAATTGCCATTAGAAATTACATTTATCCAAGGTGCTGGTGTATTATTAAAGTTTTTAAGTATAATAGTATAGTTTTCTTTTTCTAGATTAAAACCTCCTAAGTCATTAAAATATTCTAATGGCCCAATGTTAAACTTGTGCTCTTTATAAATAAACTTATTTTTTAAAGTTTGCAATAATGGTTGTTTTTCTATTTCCCTACAATTGTTTTGAATTTGAGATACTAACAATCCCTTGCAGGAATCAATAACTATTCTAGATATAGATATTAGAAGATCTATATCTTCATCTGTAATAGTAGCCTTATTAAAAATAAAGATTCCTCCAGGTTTATTCTCTTTATCTCTTAAGTGACTACTACCTACTAAATCCTTAATATCTTTTTGAAGTGGCTGATCATATGAATTTTTTTGAAGATTTATTATCACAAAATCAACTTTTAACCCTTTAAGACTTAAGTATTCATGAGCATTTAAAAGCTGACTAACTAAGCTCTTATCTTTACTCTCCCTAGCTATAAAAAGCATTATAGGTAAGTCTCCTGAAATACCATATCCCCAAAGAGTAAATTGACCCTTTGATACATTTTTTATATATTCCTCTCTTTGTTTAAAAGTAGAATTTAAGAATAAAATTTTAGAAGCCATTACTTGATATAAATTTGCTTGAGTAGATTTTATGCCTAAATATTTCATGTCTACCTGAGTCTGACTCCACGCTAGTTCAAACACTCTATTTACATTATGAAATTCACTATACTTTTTAGCTAAATCAATTACTTCAGTTTTACTATTAGCTATAGAAGTAGTGAATGCTATGATACAAGTTTCACCAGGTTTTATCTTAACCCTCCTTCTTATACTTATTATAGGATCAAGTACTGCTCCAACAGTATTAGATAAAGGTGCATCTAATTTCATTGTTGATGGGTGCGTTGTATTTTCGCCACGCCCTATAAAACTAGCTCTGCTAGTTTCATACTGAATAGGCCCTAAAGTAGTTCCGTTAGTTACAACGCTCTGCATAATCCAAGGCTGTTTCTCTCCCTTAGATCTAGGCCTCCTTGTTGCCAAAACGCAACTAGGTTTATCTACATACTCCGTTTTGACAAATAGGTTTCCAAAAGCAGGATGAACTATATCAGCATCATAATGAGCAAGAGTTACCTCTAAATAACTTGTTATTTCTACTTTTTTATTTTTAGCACCATAATTTGTAATGTGCAATCTTCTTATTTCTGAATCATCTTCAGTAGACACAGTAATATCCGTTCTAGTAGTAATACTATCATCAACCCTTGTAAATTCTGCTTTATCTAATGAGAATGTTACTTCATAGCTGTCACCTTCAGTTTTACAAGGCTCATATGTTGCACTAAAGTATTTATTTTCATCCACATCTTTAATGTACACAAACATACCTGTATTATCTTTTGTTACATCTTCCTTCCATCTGTAAATCATAGTTTTATCTCTCAAACCATATCCTGCTCCACTATTTGAAATCATTAACGAATAATTCCCGTTTGACATCAAATGTGTTTCAGGGGTTTCAGTTTTTGCTGTCGTATATTTTCTTACTATAATTTTTTGTTTGCCTATTACTGTTCCTGATGTGTTAAATTTGTAATTTCTATCATATACTACTCTTTTAGAAATTTTCTCTTGGAGTAATAACTCTGTTGCTTTAACCTTTGGTAAGGCATGAAATCTCCTTTGAAGAATATTATTTGATAATACATTATCTATTGCCATTAAGCTCATTCCCTCATGATGAATCATGAAACACTTAACGATTTCCTTAGAATCATCTTTGGACATCCTGCTTTTAGTGTAATCTATAGCTTCATAAAAACCGTAAGTTCCTTCTAAACCTTCAGCCTTAAGTTTTAAAAGATTATCATAAGCGCCTCTAAAATCTGTTTGTAGTGCCATAACAGTAGAATATGGTGCAATAACTAACTCATTTTCAAGTCCTGCCTTTAATCCTACTCCAGCTACTCCAAATGCCTTGTATTGATAATTTGAATTTATGTCGAAATTATAAAATGCAGATTCAGAGATTCCAAATGGCACCCCTCTATCATTACAATATTTTTTTTGCGCCCCAATTACAGATCTATAAGTTTCGTCAAGCATTGTATCTGGATAATTTTTCATTATAAGCAATGGCATCATGTATTCAAACATAGTGCCGCTCCAAGAAACTAGACCCTTACTTTTTCCCATAAGAGTCATAGACCTGCCTAACTTAAACCAATGTTTCTTAGGCACATCTCCTTTTGCTATGGCAACAAAACTAGCCTGCCTTGACTCAGAAGCTAATAAATCATAATAACTTTTACCTAGACTATCATTTTCCACATCATATCCAATTCTAAACAATTCTCTTTCCTCATCATATAACATTTTAAAATCTGTAGCATCTGCCATTAAGTTTATTCTTTCTTTTAAGCTTACTATATTGTTAATAACAATCTGAGATTTTTCTTTTGTCAGCTCTAACATACTTTTTAATTTTTCTAAGGACTCATTACCTTTTAAATTTCTATTTAACATATTTAACATATTAGTTGTTTTTTCTGGGATATCATTCAATGCTGTGTTTTCAAGCAAGTTTTGTAATGACTTGCTAATCTTATAATCATAGTTATTTTCATATGCATAATTAAACCAAGGAAAAAGTTCATTTATTTCATTTAAGAACCCATCCACATCATTTGCAAGTTTTTTATTCCAGTATAATTTTTTACTCTCGCAAATTTTTTCAGTTTTTGAAATTTCAAAAGATAAATCTTCAATAATAGTCTTCCAATATTTAAAATCTATTTTATCATTATCCAATTTAACTATGACTTCATAATATACTTCTTTTAATTCTTTAGACATTTCCATTTCTTCACTAGCAAGCCTCATAACATCTTGTAATCCTTTAGTTTTAGAACTGCTAAATAATGAATTATTTAAATATTCTTCTAATGCCTGTGTTGTTACCCAAAGATACCCAACTAAATTTCCACTATCAACTGTAGATACATACCTAGGATAAAGTGGAGCCTTAGTTTTAGTATCATACCAATTATAAAAATGTCCATTATAAGTATCCAAACTTTCCATTGATTTCATGATTTTTTCTGTTCTACGTGACGCCTCTATAATTCCTATATACCCCAAATCATATGCAACTAAATTTGAGGTCAGTTCCATTCCCATATTGGTTGGTGAAGTTCTATGAGCTACTCCATTAGGTGGATCTTCTTGATAATTATCTGGCCCAAGCCAATTATTTTCTTCATTTACAAAATCTTCAAAGTAGGCCCAGGTTTTTCTACCTAATTTTCTTAGGAAAATATTTTCCTTATCCAGAAGTTCCAGTTTTTCTACATTTCTATCCCTACTTATCTCATATGCAAGTAGAGGACTTAAAAACCAGAGCAAACAAGAAGGTATACTAAGTATCCCGATGCTCATGCTTGAATTAAATGATAAAAATAAGATTAAGAGTGAAATAGCACTTCCCATCCACATAGATGATATAAAATTTTTAAGTTTTTTCCCTAACTTGACCTCTACATCAGCTGCTGTCTGCCATTCCAATAAATTTTTTTTACTTATTATTACCCTATATAAAGTTCTTATTATAGCATCTAACATCATATATGCCTGATAAGGTATAAAACAAATAATCAAAAATGTTTGTTCAATAGCCATTGAACCATTCTGAACTTTTCCAGATAAACTAATACCTATAGAAGGCGAAACCACAGCTTCAGTTACACTAAAAAGAATTGGTGTTAAAATCGCAACAAAAGCTGTAATAACCCATTTATCTGTTCCATCAGGCAGTATTCCACCTAAGGCAAGTATAATCAGTATTGTGATTGAAGGTGATAATAAACTTCTCCTCAAATTATCAAATATTTTCCATTTAGATATTTTATTTAGTGGCGAAGCTTTCTTAAGCCAAGGCAGTAATTGCCAATCTCCTCTAGTCCATCTATGTAATCTCATAGAGCTAGCATTATAGTAAGCCGGATATCCATCTATAAACTCCACATCTGTCACTAATGCAGTTCTAACATAAGATCCCTCTAATAAATCATGGCTTAATACAGCATTTTCAGGTATCTCGTCCTTTAACATATAATTAAATACATCTACATCGTAAATCCCTTTTCCAGTAAAAATTCCTTCACCAAATACATCTTGATATACATCTGACACAGCAGTACTATATATATCTATACCTGTTTCGCCAGAAAATATTTTAGAAAATAAAGTTTTATTTGCACTAATTATAGACACGCCTATTCTTGGTTGCATTAAACCATACCCTCTATCTACTTTCTTTTTACTATAATTTATAACAGCATTGTTTAATGGATGTACCATTGCCCCTATTAACTTTTTGGCAGCATCCCTTGGAAGTTTTGTGTCAGCATCTAATGTAATAACATATTTAGCCTTTAAAAGAATCTCAGCATTGCTACTTATTACATTGTAGCTTGTATTTTCGTTGCCTCTCAAAAATTGATTAAACTCCATAAGTTTTCCACGTTTTCTTTCGAGTCCAATCCACTTTTTTTCTTTTATATTGTACTGCCTATATCTATTTAAGAAAAAGAATATCTTCTTATCAGAATTGCAGTACTTTTTATTTAGTTTTTCTATAGCTAAAATTCCTGCATTATTTATTTCTTTATCTTCCTTTTCATTCTGGTTATCACTATCCTTAAAATCCCCAAGTAATGCATAATACAAATTTTCTTGGTTATTTGCTAAATAATATATTTCTAAATCATTTACTAACTCAACAACCCTACTAGAATTATTTAATAAGGTTGGAATTACAACAACTGTACTATATTTTTCTGGTATTTCTTTATCTAAATCCATTTTCGGAATAAAAGAAGGTCTAATTAGAACGCTTAGACTCCAATTAAAAATAGATATTGCTATCTCGCTACAAGGCACTAATATAACCAATACAGTTAAAACATATCTCCATAAATCTTTGTTATTATCATTTAATAAACTGCTAGTAATAATGTAACATCCTATTAACATAGTAAATATTATAATAGTACCAATATAATAATTTTCTTTGCTCTTACTTATCTTGTTTTTGAGCTTTTGCATTCCTATATTTTTGTATCCTATTTTTTCTTTTAATTCACTTAATCCATCATCTATCAAATAATATCCAACGTGTTTTTTATAAATTGTATTTTCACCTTTTACGCAACATTCTATTGCTTTTTTTGCAATATATGACTCTGGAAGTTTAGTATGTTTTGATAATTTTTCTATTACGTGCCTATACTCATCTCTCGACATAAAATCCATTTTGCTGTAAATTTGTGATGGATCATCTCTCAAAATGTTTTCTACAGAACTTAGTTTTTCAAAATAATTTTTCCAGTTTAAGCCTTCAATTACTCTTATGCTATTAATACAATTAGCCATAGATATTTCAAAATTAGCCTCTATTTGATGTTCCAATGCAATCACTCTGTCAGAACTCATTTCCTCTGCACCAAGCTTTTCATCTATATACTCGTATACCTCACTAGAATCGATTCCATTATCTCTTAACAATTTTAATAATCGTTCTGTGAAATGAGAATTGAATGTTAACTTTTGACTATTTAGTAAAGACAATTCTGTAGCAATTTTTCCTTCAGTAAAAGCATTAATTAATCGCTCTGCAACTAATTCAGCTTGTTTTTTATCCTGCTCCGCATTAACAATTTTCTCTGTTATCATACTAATATTTTGAATTAAAGCTATTCTAAGCATTATGGGAATAGCCCAAAGTTCGCCACTTGTAAGTACAGCATTTTTTTGATATGCTCCAATAAAATTAGCAATAACTGTCTCATCCATCCTCCCCTCAGTGTGGGATACTATTTCAATAGCGATATGATAGACTCTTGGATACCCCTTCATAACTCCTTTGTATATAACAGGTAAATCCTTATAATATGTTTGTGGCATATTATATTTTATGCTTTTATATTCTTTTTCTATAAGGTATAAATTATCTATTAACCATTCTGCGGCAGGCAATACCTCCTTTTTATTCTTACCTTCTTTATCTATTTTCTCGTAGCCTTTTAAAATTTTTTCATAACTTCTATCTAAATTACTAATAAGCTTTTTTTTACAATTAGTATTTTTGACATCAGAATAATGACGTGCTATTTCAAAGGCATGTTTTTCTAAATCTTCCCTATTAACATTTATGGTTGGAACATCTTTTAGTAAGTTTTCTTCTTGATAATGAGTCAAGTTTCTTTTTACTACTATGTAAGTTAAAATACTTATCACGATTATTGTTCCTAATATAACATTTAGCATTGTAAACACCCCTTTAACACTTTTTGTTAAAAACATTTGTAAAGTTTTAGGTCTAGCTAAAATTATTATCTCCAACTAACTGTTTAATTATTAGTAAAAACAACAAAAAGCTCACAAAAATATTGTGAGCTTTTCTTTCGATGTACCATAGTTGTATTTTTATTAAATTTTGTAGAATTCTTCAAAAGATTTAAAAACGTAATTATGATCTAATACTCCCCCTAATTCCCTTATAGAATGCATAGCTAAAGTTGGACTTCCAATGTCTACTGATCGTATATTTAAATGAGTTGAAGATATTGGCCCTATTGTTGAACCTCCCCTAGCATCAGAACGATTTACAAATTTTTGCACCGGCACACCTGCTTTTTCACAAATTAATTCGTAAACCCCATCAGAATTGCTATCAGTTGTATAACTTTGACTCGCACTAATTTTTATAACTGGACCCTTGTTCATGTAAGGCTTAGTAGTTGGGTCATTTTTTTCTGGACTATTAGGATGAAGTGCATGTGCATTATCTGCAGATATTATAAAAGATTTAGCAATAGCCCTAAAAAAGTCCTCGCGATTATTACCTAAAGATATTGTAATTCGCTCTAAAATATCAACTAACATATTAGAATCAGCGCCCTGTTTTGTTGAACTTCCTACTTCTTCATTATCAAAACAAACCATTACGTTAGTTGCCTCTACGGCAGGTGTTTTAACAAGCGCTCTTATCCCCGCATGTACCATCGCTAAATCATCTAATCTTGAGCTTGAGATAAATTCATTGTTTAATCCAATAATTAATCCCTTTTGATATTCATAAAGAAATAAATCAAAGTCTATAATATCTTTAATATTTACAGACAATTCTTTTGCTATACCACTCAGCAAATAATTATTTTTTTCGAATTTTCCACTCACCATCGAAAGTAATGGCAATGTGTCTTTTTGCTTATTAAGCTCAATACCAGCATTTACATCTCTATTCATATGGATAGCAAGATTAGGAATTATCATTATAGGTCTTTTAATATTTACTAGTTTAGTTTCTGGATATAGAATATTTTCACTTCTTAAAGTTACTCTCCCTGCTATTGCAAGAGGCCTATCGAGCCATGTGTTTATTATAGGTCCACCATAAACCTCTGTATTTAATTTTACATATATATCATCTACTACCATTTCTGGATTTGGTTTAATTCTAAAACTAGGGGAATCTGTATGTGCTCCAATAATTTTAAAACCATTTTCTTCGATTTTACCTTTTCCAACAACGAAAGCAATTAGTGCAGAATCGTTTTTTGTACTGAAATATTTTCCACCTTTTTTAAGATTCCACTTTTCTTCTTCTTTAATTTCTATAAACCCTTTTTTGGATAAATCTTCTTTAGCTTTTGCTACAGCATGATAAGCTGTGGGGCTATCATAAATATAATCAATAAGATCTTGGGCAAATTCTAATTCTTCGTTCATATATATTCCTCCAATAAATGTTAAGCATATAAGCAATTTATTTATTCTCTTTGTTAGTATAACAAATTTCATTGTTAATATTTCTATATATTCTAAATAAATGCTATAATTAATTATGAAATATATGTTTAAAAACGATATTTTTATTTATACTATATAATCAGAGGTGGAATATGTTATCAAAATTTTTAATTTCAAGATTCATAAAAAATTATAAAGATACTAGTAATAAAATAGTAAGAGATTCCTATGGTTACTTTGGTGGCTTAGTTGGAATTATATTAAATTTAATTCTTTTTAGTACAAAACTAATTGTAGGGTTAATAACAAATAGCATAGCAATCATAGCCGATGCATTTAATAATCTCTCAGATGTTGCATCATCCGTTATTACAATATTAGGCTTTAAACTTGCAAGTAAACCACCAGACAAGGAACATCCTTTTGGTCATGGAAGACTAGAATATATTTCTGGGCTAATAGTCTCGTTTATGGTGATTTTAGTTGGTTTTGAATTTATTAAAACTTCCTTTAATAAAATTATTCATCCATCTAATGTAATTTTTAGTCTTATACCATTTTTATTAATTTTAGCTTCTATAGGCATTAAGATTTGGATTAGTAAATTTAATAGCATTATGGGCAAGGCAATAAACTCCTCCGCCCTAAAAGCTTCTTCTACTGATGCATTTAGCGATGTAATTAGTTCAAGTTGCGTTGCACTATCACTGCTTTTATCTATTTGGGTTAACTTTCCATTAGATGGTTACATCGGAATATTAGTATCCCTTATTATAATATATGCTGGATATTCACTAATTAAAAAAACTTTCAATCCATTGCTTGGTGAAGCGCCTGATAAGGAACTCGTTAAAGGAATCCGTTCAAAATTATTATCCTTTGACTATATTACAGGAGCACATGATTTAGTTATTCATAACTATGGACCAGGCAGATGTATGGGATCAATTCACGCTGAAGTTCCTTGTGATATATCTATAGTTAAAATTCATGAAATTATAGACAAAGCTGAAAAAGAAATTTCTGATCAATTCAATTTGTATTTAGTAATTCATATGGACCCCATAAATACAACTGATAAGGATGTTAAAGCTTCTCGTTTAGAACTTTTAGATGTATTAAAATCTTTTCCTATAATTAAATCAATTCACGACTTTAGAATTGTAGGAGAAGGCGAATATAAAAATTTAATTTTTGATGTTGTAATTGATTTTGATCCCAACTTTTCAGAAAAAGACGAATCACACTTAGAAGACAATATTAATATAGATCTAAAGAAAATCTATCCTAATTACAATGCTGTGATGACAATTGATAGAGATTATATAGGTGTACAATAGTCAAGTATATATTACGCGTATTTCAATACGATTAATACATTCACCTTGCTAAGAACTCCTAAATTTATTTTTACTTAATCTGCTAAAAAACATAAACTCGCTATCGCTCAGACATATGCTTTTCTTAACGCAACTTAAGTAAAAATAAAATAGGAGTTCTAAAGCTCGCTTCAATGCATTACACATAGCATATACTTTTTTTGCGCATTAAGGGATAAAAACATGAGTAGGTAAGCGTGATTATTACATACTGTGTTTTACAACTCCTTAGCTTGTGGAATAAAATACTTATAAAACAACTTAGAGACACAAAACAATAAATTGTTTTGTGTCTCTAAGGAACATATAAATCAATGATAAATATAGTAAATATCCTTACTACTCCTTAAACTTGATCTACATATTTTATATTTCAAACTCTTATCGCAAGGCATGTAAGAGAAATTAGATACATCTATTTTTTATAAGCATACTTCATTACTAATCATATCTTGATAAGTTTGTCTTTTACATATAATTCTACTAATACCATCATTAACTAGAACTACAGGTGCCCTAGGTATTTTATTATAATTACTACTCATTGAATATCCATAAGCACCAGTTGATAATACCGCCATAAGATCTCCACTACTGACCTTTGGAAGTTTTACACCTTCGAGTAATATATCTCCACTTTCACAACACTTACCTGCAATTGTTACTATCTCCGTGCAAGGTCCATCTATTTTATTTGCAAGTACACATTGATATTGTGCATTGTACAATGCTGGTCTTATATTATCTGTCATTCCACCATCAACTGCCACATACTTTCTAACGTCTGGAATATCCTTTATAGCACCTACAGTATATAATGTTATACCTGCATTAGCTACAATTGATCTGCCAGGTTCTATAACAAGAATTGGCTGTTTTATCCCATATTCTATGCACCGAGCTTTAGTCTCCTCAAGTATTACGGAGCAAAAATCCTCTATTTCCTTAGGTTTATCACCATAATCATAATATACGCCAAAACCTCCGCCTAAATCTAGTTCTTCTATATCATAATTAAACTTCTCTTTTATATGTTTAATAAAAGTTGTCATTATGCGTACAGCATCTCTATAAGGTTCTAATTCAAAAATTTGAGATCCTATATGACAATGAAGTCCTGCAAGTTTTATATTTGAAAGCGTTAATGCAGTTCTTATTACTTGTTCTAATTCATTATTTAATATAGAAAATCCAAACTTTGAATCAATTTGTCCAGTTTTTATATAATCATGGGTATGAGCTTCTATGCCTGGAGTTACTCTAAGAAGAACTCTTTGCATAATGCCTTTTTCCTTTGCATTTTCATTTATAATTTCTATTTCATGAAGATTATCTACTACAAAAGTACCTACTCCAAGTTCTATTGCCATTTTTATCTCAGCAATAGTTTTATTATTACCATGAAAATATATCTTCTCTAATGGGAAACCAGCCTTATATGCAGTATATAATTCTCCTCCTGAGACTACATCTAGATATAGCCCTTCGTATTTTATAATCTCACACATAGCAATAGTTAAAAATGCTTTTCCAGCATAAGCTACCTTATTATGCTCCCCCTCGGATTTAAAAGATTTATAAAACCTTCTACAATTATCCCTTATAAGTTGTTCATCCATAATGTATAGGGGGGTACCGTATTCCTTAGCTAGAATCTGAGCACTAACACCCGCAATACTCAATTTGTTATTGTCATTTTTTATATTACCAAATAATCTCATGTATTTCCCTCCTTTAGTTCTATTATTTATAAGTTAAATTCCTTTGCGATAACTTGAATAGCCTTTGATTTATCTTGTGTTTTAATAGCACAAGTAATCCTTATTTCAGATGTAGTAATCATCTTGATTTCGATATTATTTTTACTAAAGACCCTAAACATTCTAGCCGCTACTCCAGAAGTTGTCTTCATTCCAAGTCCCACCATTGAAAATTTAGTTATCTCCTCATCAACTATTACTTTAGTATCCACTGTTAAATTATTTATGATTTTCAAACTATCCTTCAAATTTTCTTTAGGAATTGTAAATGATACACTTACCATTCCATCTACTGGTGACGATTGGCTTATCATATCTATATTAACTCTTTTAGTTCCTATAGCTTCAAAAATAGTAGCTAATATATTTACATCTTTGGGTATATTCTTAAGAGTTACTGCCACATCATCATCACTTGTAGCAATACCTGTTACTGGTTTACTTTCCATATTCATGTTTTGTACCTCCCTGATTATAGTTCCTTTAATATCACTATTGCTTAGGCCAACATATATAGGTATACTATATTTTTGAGCAAGTTCTATTGACCTTGAATGCATTATTTGTGCCCCCAAACTTGCGAGCTCAAGCATCTCTTCATATTCTATCTCATCTAATTTTTTAGCATCACTATACGCTCTAGGATCTACACTATATATTCCAGAAACATCCGTATATATCTCACATCTACCATTAAGTTTTACAGCTAGTGCAACAGCTGTCGTGTCTGATCCACCTCTACCAAGTGTTGTAATATCTCCTTCTCCATTTATTCCTTGAAAGCCAGCAACTATAACAATTTTTCCTTCATTTAAACTTTTTTTAATTTTATTACCATGTATATCTTCAATTAATGCTTTACCATATTGTCCGCTAGTCTGAATTCCAATTTGGTATGCGGTATAACTTATCGCATCATAACCAAGGCTTTTTATTGCCATGGCCAAAAGTGCACTAGAAATTATTTCTCCTGTTGATAATAATACATCTAGTTCTCTTTTATCTGGCTCTTCTCCCATCCCTTTTGAAAGAGCTAATAAATCATCTGTAGTGTCTCCCATAGCAGATACTACTATAACTAAATCAGTATTTTTATTTTTTCTCTTTACAATGCATTGTGCAATACTTTTAATTTTCTCTGTTGTGCCTACAGATGAACCTCCATATTTTTGAACAACTACTGCCATAATAAAATCACTCCTAATAATATTTATACCGTTTATGTATTTTTGAATAACCTACTGATACCTTCAGTATCTTCCTTTGAAATATAATTAGATAACTCCAAAAAAAAACAATGCAGCAAAGGAACACCCTTGCTGCATAAAATATATGTTTTTATACAAACTTCGTGTACCTTGTAGCTCTCCACTGAAAATCAGTGACAATTTTGCATATATTATATACAAACTCAGAAAATAACTTTACCAAATATATTTTCTTCGGCCATAACTCCTTTTCTTATTCATCTTTGCATGCCTGCTCAGAACAAGTACTCTTAGTTACAGCACCTCTACCCTAGGTAGTTTACTTATTTATTTAATACATAGTCTATCACAGTATGTTTATAATAACAAGTATTAATTAAATGAATTTTTGCTAAAGTATGTTTAATAAAAAAAACATTTATGCACTTTTTAAATTAAACCACATAAGATATATATGACAATGTTATTTAATTTTAGGAGATGATAAAATGTGCGGTATTGCAGGATGGATTAATTTGTATGATAATATTGAAAAAGATGATAGAATTCTTTTTAAAATGACAGATACCTTGAAACAAAGAGGACCAGATGCCTGTGGTTTTCATTTTTCAAAACATGCAATTTTAGGCCATAGACGTCTAGTAGTAGTTGACCCAGAAGGTGGAGCACAGCCTATGACAAAAAAAATAGGAAATAACACCTATACTATAGTTTATAATGGTGAATTATATAATACAGACGATGTACGAAAAACATTAAAATCAAATGGATTTAGTTTTACTTCATATTCTGATACTGAAGTGCTTTTAGTAGCCTATATTTTCTGGGGTGAAGAATGTGTTAAACATATAAATGGTATTTATGCATTTGGAGTTTGGAATGAAACACATCAATCACTATTTTTAGCAAGAGATCCATTAGGGGTTAAACCTTTATTTTATACTATTAAAAATAATTCATTAATTTTCGGTTCAGAAATAAAAACTCTCTTAGCTCATCCGTTAGTAGACCCGATTGTTGACAAACAAGGTCTAACTGAACTTTTTGGTTTTGGACCCGCAAGACCTCTCGGTAGTGGTATATTTCAAGGCATAAAAGAATTGCCTCCATCTTTTAGCGCAATTTATAATAAAAAAGGACTTATTACAAAAGAATATTGGAAACTTACTGCCAAAACTCATGATGAAAATTTGTCTACAACTGCAGAGCATATACGCTCCCTACTTGTAGATTCAATTGAAAGACAACTAATTGCTGATGTTCCAGTGTGCACCTTTTTATCTGGTGGTCTTGATTCAAGTATAATTTCAGCAGTAGCCTCTACCTATTTCAAAAAAAATAAAATGCCTAACTTAAATACTTATTCTGTAGATTATGTTGATAACAGAAAGTTTTTTAAACCTACAGTATTTCAACCAAACACAGATGCTGACTGGATATATAAAATGGTAGATTACATTGGATCTGATCATCACGATATATTAATTGATACACCTGAACTTGCATCATACCTTAAAGAAGCTGTTATTGCTACCGATCTCCCAGGTATGGCTGACGTAGACTCATCATTATATCTCTTTTGCAAAGAGGTAAGAAAAAACTCTACTGTTGCACTTTCAGGTGAATGTGCCGATGAACTATTTGGTGGTTACCCATGGTTTAGACGAGAAGAAGATATAAATGCTACAACTTTTCCTTGGTCTAAATTTGTAAGTGATAGAAGAAGCATACTCTCCCCTGATCTCAAAAATCTTCCACTAGAAGAATATGTTCAAGCAAAATATGATGAAAGTCTTCGTAATGTTCCAAAACTTGAAGGTGAAAGCACAAGAGAGCATAGGATGAGAGAATTATTCTATTTAAATATAAAATGGTTCATGATAACTTTGCTTACAAGAAAAGATAGAATGAGTATGGCAAGTGGACTTGAAGTTAGAGTACCTTTTGCAGACCAAAGACTTGTAGAATACGCATATAATATACCTATGGCTATGAAGTATTATAAAGGACGTGAAAAAGGAGTTTTGCGAGAAGCTCTTACAGGACTACTTCCTGACGATGTACTTTGGAGAAAAAAGAGTCCTTACCCAAAAACTCATAATCCAAACTATACTATGGCTGTTCAAAAAATAATGAATGGCATACTAAAGGATAAGTCTTCGCCAATATTACAACTCATAGACCAAAAACATGTTCAAGAAATAGTTGATTCAGGTGGTAATGCATATAAAAATCCTTGGTATGGTCAACTTATGACAGGTCCTCAACTTATCGCTTACTTGATCCAAGTTAATACCTGGCTTAAAGAATATAATGTTATTTTGAAATAATTTAGGAACTATAAATAGTAAAATGTTTTTAAAAAAACTGTAGAAATATTTTTTCTACAGTTTTTCTTTTATTTAAATTTCTTTCAAATATTTAACAATTTTCCTCAAATGTTTTATACTATAACTTCAATAAATTTATACTACATATTGTGGTCATTATCGCTAGAAGCAAATTTTTTTCTTTCTATAGTCCCCCAGGAATGACGCAATTTTTTAAATTTTATAATTCCTTCAATGCGATAAAGTATAGTAAGTTGCCTATAACCTAAATTCTCGAGTACTGCAAATAATGTAAGCAGTAAAATATCCTTAAGTGATGCATACTTACAAAATGATACCTGCTCTAGTAATATGCTACCCATTGATAACGTACAACCAAGTAAAAATGCAATAATAAGATATATTATAAAACTACTAAAATGCAATAGTCCAAAAAGATATGCTAAAGGTATAAATATATACCCCAAGAACTCAATAACTGGTCCAAATAATTCAAACAGCCAATAATAAGGCAGCGATATCATACCGATAGTGCCATATTTAGGATTAAATAACATAGACTTATAGGTTAATAAAGTATCAAATAACCCAATTTGCCATCTTCTACGTTGAGTTCTTAAATCCTTAAATGATTCAGGCGCTTGAGTCCAACATATCGGTTCCGACAAAAATTGTATTTTGTATTTTTTCTTCTTATCTTTCATTGTTTTGTGGAGTCTTGCAATTATCTCCATATCTTCACCAATTATATTAACCTTATACCCCCCGCAATTAATAACAGCTTTTTTATTAAAAGCTCCAAATGCACCCGAAATAATTAGAATAGCATCCAATCTACTAAGGCTTGTACGGCCAGTGAGAAAAGCACGTAAATATTCAATTATCTGGAATATTGCAATTTTACTTTTAGGAATATTCATTTTTAAAAGTTCACCATCTTTAATTATAGAACCATTTACAATTCTAATAATTCCACCTACCGCTACTGTTTCCGGTTTTTCAACAAATGACATTGTTAGTTTTATGAGTGAATCTTTTTCTAGTATTGAATCCGCATCTATAGATGCAAAAATAGGATATTTCGATACATTTATACCAGCATTAAGTGCGTCGGCTTTATCTCCATTTAATTTATCTACAAATATTAAATTTTCATATTTAGTATTACGATAAATGCCTAATACTTCTTGTGTGTTCAAGCTCTTTTTTACAGGCTGATTTACCTTCTTTAAATCAAACTCTTTTATTATTTTTTCCTTTGTGGAATCTTTTGAACCATCATTAATGATTATAATTTCATATTCCAAGTAGTTTAATGCAAGTAAAGATTTAATATTATCAACAATTGTCTTTTCTTCATTATAGGCAGGTACAATAATAGATATAGGAATCATATTTTTTGATTCACTATACCTTTTATAATCAGACGTTTTCATTTTTTTCATGTAACCTAATATATCTAAAAAAGAAATAACCATCTGCCCATTATAAAAAATGTTTATTGCAATTGTATATGCAATGCAAAACAAACTAAAGTATATAATAAACATTCTAAGAATAAACATTTATAACTTGCACCTCCTTGTATTATACTAAAACCCCATTAAGATACCATTTCTATTGCACTAACAATAGCTTCTTTGGCATATTTATCATTACCACTAATTATTTTAGATGCATATTTCTTTCCACCATAAAGTAAAATAAGAGTGCATGCAGCATTATGTCTTACCCACCACTCTGTATCTCCAGCAGTTTTTGCAAGAGCTGCAAAGCTCTTACATGTTCCAATTTCTTCAAGACTTTTGGCCGATGCTGCTCTAACTTCCCACTCTTTATCATCAAGCATGTTTATTATGTAACCTTCATTGTCCGAATTTTCAAGTTCGCACAAAGCTCTAATACATGCTATTCTAAGATTTTTATCATCACTTTTTAAATATTTAACATAATAATCTCTCAATCCTTCAATTTTATAATCAGCAGCAGCCTTTATTAAAACTCCTTTAATATAATCATCACTAAGTGGCAAAGTTTTATGAAACAAATTTTCTTTTGAACCATTAAAAGCTGAAATTATCTCAATAACAGCTCTGTGAGATAAATGTACACTTTCATAATTTTTTGTTAATATATATACTAATCCTTTTAAGTCACCAAGTTTTGCAAGTGAAAGCAATACATTATATCTAACATCATTATTTTTACAAGAACTAAGTTTAAAAACATATTTTTCTGTATTTTCAAGTTTTAATTCACCCAACTGACGGCAAGCTAATGATTTTTTAAAAGAACTTTTTGAAGTTAGCCTCTCGATTAAGTATGATTTAATTTCGGTTACTTCACATAATTTCATTAATAACTGATGATTGCTTTCAATAAAATCATCGCCATAACTAATTATTATGTTAATTAATGATTCTTTTCTTGAACCCCTATCTTTAACAAACAATGTAATTTTTTGAACTTCTTTTATACCTTGGAAGTTATTTGTTTTATTATTTATAACACTTAAAAGCGTTGAGAACATATCCTCTAAGTCTTGTTTTGCCTTCTTAGTTGTTGAATCACTAAAGTATCTAAAAAACCAAACATAAATAATTAATGCAAAATAAAACATCAATAATCCTGCTGAAATAATCAATAAATATGATGCTGTTTTATCCATATTCATTCCACCTTCTATGTATATTTTTCTTAGGAATCATTATTTATGACGCATTTCTTAAATTAATGATCAAATAATGTTTTTATAATATCATAACTTTTTTTATTACGTGAAACGTAATTTGGCTTCTCCCAAGTACTCCACGTAAATGTTCTATTCCCTGAATCAGAAATATTTTTTGGGAAATGATAATCTACATTTTTTGTTATTTTATCTTTAATAATAACAGACCCTACTATACCCTCAGTTACTCTCACTACTAACTTATCTATCGCATTATTAACTACTGCTTTATTTTTCTTGTCATCTAATACTAATAGACTAGATGGGTCTGTAACATTTAATTGTGCCCATGGAATTCTTATATACAACGTATTACCCTCAAAATAAAAATTGTTAATGTTATCATCAAAATTTCCTGGTACTAAAATGGATTGATCTTCATATTTTGCCGCGATAACTTTACCTGACTTGGTTTTATTAGCTATTGAAATCTGCCTAGTCATCTTTTCAAATACACCAGATATGGACACGCTCGTATAATAAGATCCTTTGCTTAAATTATAAGTTGGTATTACCAATAGATCCGCCTTATTTTTATTTTGCATGTTAATTTCATACTCAACACCTGACCAATTTTCATTTATATAAGGTGTTAGCATATGTTCTCCCTTCCTTTTATCTATAGTATTCAAATAAATCATTAAACTTTTCTTATTAAAATCAGGTAATTTGTTAAAACTTGATTTTATATACAAATAAGATTCATCTGCTGTATACGCTATTGATTGTAAAGGTTTTGCTGCCTGCATCGATGTGGGATAATCTTTTGGAACTGGTGACTCTAGAGCTAAAATTCCATAATTCTGAGCAGGTTCAATCATGTTATGCCATAAATTACTTCGCTCATACGGTATCATTAAAGATGATGTAGTAGGTCCGCTCCTCCCCCATTCATCAGCCCATTCATAAACAAGACCACCCATACAACCGCTGTCTTTTATTATATTCATCATAGAAGCAATTCCTTGTCCTTGTATAACCTCACCATTTTTACCATTAGGGTATTCAAGCCCCCCTATCTGATTTGCTCCCATACTTGTAGGAATACCAAATTCGCTAACTAATACAGGATATTTTTTTTGAGTTTTTATAAAACTATCCATATATTCTTTGTACCCAGCATATCTAGGTTTTAAATCGTCGTCTTCACCAGTCATAAACCCTGGATGATCTGGGAAAATGTTGTATGCACCAAAGAATCCACACTTAACCTTACTAGAAATATCAACATTATTAATATCAACGCATGTTACATCATCATCGCCATTAGTTCCTGATTTATCATGGTGAAGGGTATCAAGTTCTGGAATGCTAGTAATTGCAACAGGATGCTGCATATTATATTTTTTTTGCTCATATTGATATATTTCATCACTAACCGATGCGAGCCACGACTCTGTGGTCGTCGCATTTATTCCAGATGAAACATTAACTCCATTATATTTATATAGAGGATTTGCTTTATTAGTTGCTAACACATTAGTTGTGTTTAGTCCTGGATCTACTAAATATCCAAGTACATACCCTGAAACATCATTAATGTATAAATCGTAATCCTGACCATCATTTATTTTAATCGATGTATTTCCATGAATGGCGTTAATAGTATCCTCAGTTGCCTTTTGATAAGCTTTTCTATAATTTTTACTTAGAAAATTTTCATTCTCCTTTTGATCCTTTACCGATATATTTTGGAGTAAAAATAATTTTTTATTTGGATTAAGAGAATTATAAATATCAAGTACACGATAAAAACCACAAGGCATAATTGTATACACTCTTATGCAGTTAACATTCATCTTTCCTATCTTTTGAAGCCACTGCGTATATATTATGTTATCGCTTGGGAAACTTCCTTTAGCAAAACCTGGCAATGAAGTACCTATATCCACTCCTTTGACATACATTCTCTTCCATATTCCATTTTGGTAAACAGAAAGATACTTAGAAGAAACCTTTGACACAAGCCTCGTACCTTCTTTAGTAATTCCTGCATTAGACTTAAAAACGATGTTTTTATCTAACGGTTTAATTTCTTTTAACACCTTTGACATAAATGGAACATAAAAATTCCAATAAAAATATGAACTATCACCCTCACTACTAATGCTGAACATTTTATATAAATTCGCTGCTCCTAAAAAAGAATATGCTTTTGCAGTTTCACGGTAGTCACAAAAATCGCCGGCAAAGTAATATGATTTTTTAATACTAGATTTATTCATGATAATTGCAGCAAATTTATCCCCTAATCCAAATAGTTTCATTTGTTTTATTCCGTCAGTTGTCAAATTTATGTCATACCAAGCAATAACTGATTTATCATCTTTTGGTTTTACAATTTCAAACCAATTATAATAATCGATAACTTTTGTATTAAATTCCTTCGCTCTGTCCGTAGATAAATTTATGGAGTTTCCTTTAAAATCTTTTCCACGTTTAAGAATTATAATTCTATTGTTTCCTGCTATTACTATACCTGCGCCAGTCATATTCCACTTTCTTCCAAATTGTGCCTCATATATTGTTCTAATCCAATTTGGAACGTCCTCTTTAGACGATAAGTCAGAAAAAAACTTACCCGCCCACCCTGTAAAATTAACGCCAAATATATCGGAAAGTTCACTTGCCACACTTGCCTTTGTAGGATTTTGTGCAATATTGTACTCTCCAATAACAGTTGTTCCTTTCGCCTGCGCCGTTGCAATTAAGCCAACTTCATCCTTAGTAAGTCCTGAAATTCTTTTTGGCTCTTTGCCATTAATCTTGGAGTTATCTGTGCCATAGGTATCAGCTATATAAATTACGTCTGGTACTTTTGTTAATTTATTCAAAGGTAATTCCTTTAGTTTTCCAGAAGATATAAAATTTCCATAATAGTCACGAGCTACATCGTATAATTTATTAGTATTAGGATTCTTTATACCAAGTTGATCCATAAGCCAGAATAATCCACGATGCTTACTGTAATCTAGTTCAGTTATCTTATCCTTCACTGATGTCATAATTGGAAAAGTTTTATTTAATACAACTATTTGAAGACTCTTTCTAGGCATAACTTTCCATAATATAAAAGGTGTCACTAATGCCAATAATACTAATGCAAAAATTAAAGTTTTAATTTTAATAGGTTTTTTCCCCATTATTTATTCCTCATTCCCTATTTATTATTTAACGACATTTCAGAAGGAAAGTCTCCCATTTCTATAAGTTGGAGTTAACTACCATAGCAAAAATAAAACTTCAATGAAATTTCAAATCTCCTTCTGAGGTCGTTATTGCATCTCTTTCAGAGATGTTACAGCTCCGCAGGAGATGATTTTGCTTCAAAAGCTCTAATTTAATTTTTGTAATCCCTTTTGTAAAATGTAATATGAAGGTTTTAACCTTTCATGAAATGTTGGTGTCTCCCATGTCTTCCAATCATATTCTTTCATTATTAAATCCTGGGAGGCACCATTTTTCATATTCTCCACTCCAAATCTGAACCCGTCCACCTTTAATGGTGATATTTTTCCCTGAGCATACATATCATCAATTACATATTTCCCTGATGGATCCATAACATTAAGCAGCTGCCATGGGATTCTTATTTCAAGTTTTCCATTATTATAGTTAAAATCACTAAGAGAATTAAAATCTACATCATTTGGGTTTGCATTACCATATTTAAGTAATCCAGTCTCATAACCAGTAAAAGGAATAACAGTATTTAACTTTGGCACAACAAATTCTTTATTGGTGTTAAGCCTAATATAGTTAAATATTCCAGTATTTTTAATCTCAAATGATGGCTCTGTTTTAATTAAATTTGTTAGAACGCCATATCTGAAATAATAATTATCATAGTATGTATCTACAAGCACATGCGAATCATTTTTTCCATGGATTTTAATTACGAAGTCTGCATTGTTACTAAAAGTTGTCTTGTACTTTGAAAAGCTTTTATTTCCCTGTCCATTTATTGTGTCTATTGGTATCAATAATGTATCTTTATTAAAGTCGTAATTTTTAGCATCTATCATTAAATAAACATATCCTTCGTCACTCTTTACATCCATTTTAATGTTACCGCTTGAAACCAGTGGTTTATCTTTTGCCCAATCATTAAAAGCACCATCAATATAACAGATGCTTTTCTGATTGCCAGGTTCTAGTGCCAAAAGACCAAAATGCTGTTCATTTGTCTGTGCATTAAGCCAAAATGGACGAGAATCCGGTAAATCAAGATCATTGTTGTTCCAAGTTCTTTTAAACCATTCATCCTGCCACGAAAAAGCTAATCCACCAGCAAGGCCTCCAAAGTGCATATCATTCATCATTTTTAGTAACATATTGCCTTGAGTTTTCTCATCTATAAATCCCTGATTAAACCCTGTTACTTTGTTTTCATGTGCCTTTCCCCTTGAAGCTGGGATGCCAAATTCTGATATTAAAACAGGCATGGAATGAAATTTATTAATCTCCTCTAAATAAGCTAAATAAGGATTTGGTTTTCCATCAGTGCCTTTGAATTTAACATAATTAGTCTGAAAACTAAATGAATCTGGATAATAAGGGTATACGTGATAAGATGCAAACATACCAACCTTTAAGCTATTATGCCCTTTAACATGTTCTACATTTACTGAAACAATATCCTCGTTTTTATATGGTTCATTCGGATGTTTTAATGGGTCAGTTGTTACCCAGTTTGAGAAAGCAACTGGTCTTTGCATTTTATATTTTGTCATTTCATAGTCTATAATCTTGTCTCCCATATTACATAGAAAAGTCTCAAAAGGTGATGCATCCTTTGTGTAGAGATATTTACCATTATAATTATTGCGTTTAGGATTATTTTCATTTGTACTTACTACGAAGGATGGATCCCATTCTATACCCAAAATCCATCCAATAACATACTTTGAAACATCTGATGTGTAAGTACCATCAGCATAACCTTTTCTAACTGGTAAATAACAATTTCCATGCAATATATCAACAGTCTCTTTACCTGACGTAATTACATCCTTTAATATCTTATCATTATTACCATAAGCATCATTAATTGTTGTTATATCATTTTCATTAACCCAAACTCCATGAATCATATAAATAGGCTTTTTACCACTTTTCTCAGCTTTTTTATTAAAATCATATAAAGCATTATAAAATTGAGGTCTTTGCACAGTATAAACTCTAATTGTATTTGCATTCATTTGAGATATGTAACCAAACCATCTATAATATTCATCGTAAGTAATAGCAACATCTCCAGGGAACGCACCTGGTTTTCCAGCTCCAATATTGACCCCTTTTATAAACATTTTATTCCACGTACCTTTTTCTAAAACATAAAAATAATTTTTATCCGTCTTACTTATATAACCCAATGTATTTTTTATCACAACTGTAGTATTTTTATTTGCTTTGTTATTTTTATGTAATACAAATAATACTAAGGTGACCGTTATTAATAAACCAAATGCTATAATAGCAAATAAAATAGTTTTTTTGTTTTTAACAATCATCTTGTCCCCCCCTTAAGTATGATAAAAATAAATCATACCTACTTTTCCTTCTTATATGTTAACAAAACTATTCTTAATTAAATTAAATTCTACAATTTATATCGATTTCCTTTATCTTTTTTCATTTTTTTCTCGTCAAATTATTTAAATATTCAACATATTTTGCACTATTTACATTGTATTATTTCTTATTAATTAAGTGTCAATATATAACAAATTTTTAAGATTCATTAAACTTATAGTTCATTAAACATATAATATTAAATAGCTGTATAATTTAATATTATTCAACAAAACCTAACCAAAAGGGTGGTGTTGTTAATTGAAATGTTTCAAAGTGTATTTTTGTTTAATTATAGTAGCTTTGTTTCTTATTGTAGTAAAACATTTTAATAAACCACTAGAAACATTAAACTCAACAAGTGAATTAACAGTGCGACCTTTTGTTGCAATAAATCAAAAAAAATCTTTAAATAATAAATCAAAAAAATTAGAGTTGATTAAATATACCCACCCTACAAATAAAAGTTCTGATAATTCACTATTTAATATAAAAGATAAGCATAATTTTCAAGGGATTACATTTTTTAAAAACCATTTTTATTGTGGTTTTGATGTAGGTAATGGACATGGAAAAATAGTTAAATATGATAGGTTCGGGGAAGAGATTTTCGAAACAAAATCAATGGTTGTAGGGCATTGTGCTGATCTGGGATATAGGACTAAAACAAATAATATTTATATCGCGAATGGTGGCGGCCATAATTTAGCACGTGTTTATGTTGTTGATTATACTAAAAGTTCAATACTAAGTACTTTAAACTATAATAGTTTGGGAACATCAGCCTTACTTGCTATTGATAATGTGCATGACTATTTAATATTGCATACTGTTATAAATCGTGGCGATAATGGCAATCCAACATTTACTATCATAAATCTAGCCAACATGCATGTTATAAATACTTTTAATATATCTACAAAAGGTACCCCACAAGGATTAGAAACTGATGGCAAAAACATTTATTTATATACAAATAATAAAATTACGGTGCTAGATTATAAAGGTTCAATAATAACTACTTATTATATCCACAAAACGGGAGAAAGTGAAGGCATAACAATAGCACTAGAAAACGAAATCCCATTTTTAGCTATTGGGTACAATTCTCCTAATAGGATTTATGCATTAAGAGGTCTAAAACGTTTTCCATTTCATAATATTAAAGTTCTTAATAATAAAAACACAAAACCTCACAGAAATAAACTACACGCATAGTTACCCGTAAATTTCAATTATTTTATGAATATTAAAACAAATCAAAGCCACGTTGAAATTACTTCAACGTGGCTTTGAATTCACTAATTATACTAAGCTTTTCCCATTTGTTCTTATTACTTCTTTATACCAATTAAAACTCTTTTTCTTATATCTTTTTAGGCTTCCTGTTCCATCATTATTACGGTCTACATATATGAAACCATAACGTTTTTTAAATTCAGCAGTCGATGCACTAACAAGATCAATACATCCCCAAGACGTATACCCCATTACTTCTACTCCATCATCTATCGCTTTTGCTACCTGAACCAAATGATCGTTTAAATATTTAATTCTATAATCATCATTTACAGTTTTATTTCCATTTTTATCTGTTATTAGTTCATCAACAGCACCTAAACCATTCTCAACAATAAATAATGGTTTTTGGTAACGATCATAATAAAGATTGAGAAGGTATCGTAATCCTATTGGATCTATTTGCCATCCCCACTCTGAAGATTCTAGATATGGATTTGGAACTCCTGCAATTAGGTTTCCACTTGCTCCCTTTTCTTTAGTTGGATCTGTTGATGCACAAGAACTCATATAGTAGCTAAATGAAACAAAATCTACCGTGTTTTTGAGAATTTCAGAATCTCCAGGTTGCATATTAATTTTAATATTATTGTCTTTAAAATATCTATCCATATACTTAGGATATACTCCCCTTACATGTACATCTGCAAAGTACAAGTTTTCTCTATCCTGCTTCATTGCTTCAATTACATCATTAGGATTTGGTGTTAATGGATAATTGGGCACTCCAAGAATCATGCATCCAATTTTTGCACCCGGCATCATTTCATGACCAATTTTAACAGCCATTGAACTCGCTACTAATTCATGATGAATTGCTTGATATAAATCTTGCTTTGTTAATTTTTCTTTATCAGTAAATATACCCCCGCTCATGTACGGTTGATGAAGTACTGAATTAATTTCATTGAATGTAAGCCAATACTTAACTTTATGTTTATATCTATCAAAAATTGTCCTGCAATAATTTTCAAAAAATCCTATAAGTTTTCGATTTACCCAACCATCGTAATTTTTAGATAAAGCAAGCGGAGTCTCATAATGAGAAATTGTTACAAGTGGCTCCATTCCATATTTTAAACATTCATCAAATAAATCATCATAAAATTGCAATCCCTTTTCATTAGGTTTGGCATCATCACCATTAGGAAAAATTCTAGACCATGCAATAGATGTTCTAAATGTTTTAAATCCCATTTCAGCAAATAATTTAATATCTTCTTTATATCTATGATAAAAATCAATGCCTATTAATTTTAGATTATCTTTTGTTGGCCCTTTTGTAATAGCCCCGACAATGCCTCTTGGTGCTATGTCTTGTGTTGATAAACCCTTGCCATCCTCATTATATGCTCCTTCACATTGGTTAGCAGCAACTGCTCCCCCCCATAAGAATCCTTTTGGGAATCTTTCTAAATCACTTTGCATCTTTAGTTCCTCCTTCTATTTTTATTTTCCTTACTTGTACTTTATATTTAAAATTATCCCATAACTATACAATAGTTAATAGTGTTTCTCCCTTTTTAATTTCTTTTGTGTTACTTGCCAAAATATCTACATAATTATCAGTGTTTGTTATAATAACAGGAGTTATAACTTGGTATCCTGCTTCTTTTATTTTCTCTATATCAAATTTAATTAATAAGTCACCTTGCTTGACCTTAGCTCCCTGCTCAACCATTTTCGTGAAGTATTTGCCATCTAATTGGACTGTATTTATTCCAATATGGATTAATATTTCTACGCCTCCATCAGATATAATTCCAACAGCATGTTTTGTTGGGAATATTGCCTTAACAATACCGTTTACTGGTGATACCACCTCACCAATTGCAGGCTCAATAGCAATTCCTTTTCCCATTGCTTCTGTTGAAAAAACAGGATCATTCACAGATGATAACGCCTTAACTTCTCCAGTTAATGGGCTAGCAATAATTTCTTTCTTTAAAAGTAACGAATCACTTTTATCGTTTTTGTCTTTGATTACTTCACTTGATTCACTTGATTCACTTGCTTCACTTACTTCACTTGATTCATTTGATTTACTTTTGCTTTCATATCCCAAAAATACGGTGAAAAGCGTTGCGATAGCAAATGAAATCATCATTGCAATTACATACATTAACATTGGTGAAAAAGCTGGTGTTGCAAGTGCACTAGGAAAAGCAAAAACCTTTTCTTGTACTCCAAACACTCCACTAACTGCTCCACCAATAGCTCCAGCAATAGCAACATATGGAATAGTACGCTTAAAACGTAATAGTAAGCCATAAATTATAGGTTCTGTTACTCCAGAAAGTAACGCTGGTAGTAAAGTAGCTCCTGCAAGTGTTTTTAATTCTTTGTCTTTTGTTTTTATAAAAATGCCAAAAGCCAATCCCATTTGAGCAAAAACAGCAGCCGCAGCCATTGCATAAATTGGATCACCACCAGATGCAATATTCGATAAAATAATAGGTACCAAAGACCAATGGAGGCCAAACACAGTTAGGAATGTCCAAGCAGCTCCCATAAAGGCTCCTGTTAATATACCACTTCTATCACTCAAGAAGGTAACTCCTGCTCCAATGGCACGTCCAGCATAAACTCCAAAAGGTCCAAATGCTATTACAGTTAAAGGCACCATAACCATCAAAGATAACATAGGGACTAAAAACATTTGTACATCCTTGTGGATAATTTTCTTAAGTAGTCTTTCAAACACTGCAAAAATGCAAACTGATATAAAAATTGGAAACACAGAAGATGAATAATTCATTAATACTACTGGTATTCCAACAAATGTTGTTGTTTTACCCAAGGCAAGAAGTGCTGTCAAATTAGGTTCTAAAAGAGCTGCCCCAATTACCCCTCCTACATATGGATTCGCTTCTAACTTAATAGCACAAGTGATGCCAAGAAATATTGGCAAGAAGTAGAACACAGCATTTCCAGCTGCAGACAAAATACTATAAGTTCCACTATGTGTTGACAACAAACCTGTCAATGTAAGAACAGTAAGCAATGCTTTTAACATACCTGATCCCGCAAGTGCTGGTATTAATGGTGAAAAACTTCCTGATATAACACCAAAAATTTTTGACGCAACTGATTCCTTTTTTGTCACGTCTGAATCAGATTTCATCCCGGTATCTTTCATTTTCTTCAGTTCATTAAAAACATAAGACACATCACTACCAATAACAACTTGAAATTCTCCTCCACTTTCAACTACACTTAAAACACCATTCAATTTCTTAAGTTCTATCTTGTTTGCTTTTTTATTATCTCTTAATTTAAATCTTAATCTTGTAGCACAATGAACAACACTTGATATGTTTTCCTCTCCCCCAACCAGTTTAAGAATTTGTTTTGCTAAGTTATTATAATCCAATTTAGTCACTCCTTAATTAAATTTATTTTTTCAAAAAAACAAAAAGCCTAAACTGCTAACTAAACACTTCAATTAATCATCATACTTTTAGTTTTTTAAAAGTTAATGATATTCAATAAAGTCTTTAGTAAACCTTTTAGGTCTTGCCTGAATCTCAGTCACAATCCTCATTATTAATTTTACTATGTATTAAAATCTTATTTAAGTATGTCTCGATTAACAACCCGGTTTATATGTATTGTCAAATATGTCATTTCTTCTTTTGACATTGTAGCGTTATACACTTTTTTTAAGTGAGCTTTAATTTTTTCTACACATTTATATGAATCTTTATACTTGTCAATTACTATGTCATATAAATAATCATCATCACCTGTAGATGTGGTTTCCGTTAACATTCGTTGGGCAAAAAATTTTAAATGAGTTACTAACCTATGATAGCTTAGGGAATCTTCATCAAAGTTTATTTCAAAATTATATCTAATTATATTCAGAATTTCTTGAATAATCTTTGTCATGTTAACAGCTCTTGGCATATCTTGATTTAGTTCTGCATTAACAATATGCAATGCAATAGATGCTGCCTCATCAATAAGCAGCGTTACTCCAAAATTCTCTTTTATTATGTTAAGTGCAGTAAGTCCAATCTCATACTCTTGTTTATAAAATTTTTTTATTTCCCAAAGCATAGGATTTTTTATATCTAGACCTTGTTTCTGCCTAGTCATTGCAAAACTAATATGATCTGTTAATGTTAAATATATATTTTCATTTAACTTTTTGTGTAAATTTTGTTCTGCATAGATTATTATTTGTTCTGAAATCTTAACATATTTTGAAGGAATTTCACTAATTAACTTATTTAATTTTTCAGATACCTCTTTATTCTCTAAAGTAAATGTTCTTTCAATTTTTTCTTCCTCAAGCTTATCACCAGACTTTTTTTTAAAAGCGAGCCCAAGGCCCATAACAACAACTTCCTTATTATCTTCATTAATAACAGTTGCCGCATTATTGTTTAATATTTTTTTTATTTTCATTATTAACACCACTTTAAAATAGCTATATTTTATACAATTGTAAATGCATTTAATCAATAATTTTTTAATATTAATTTTATTATAAAATAAAAAAACCAAATTGAAATCAACCACTTATATGCCCTAAATAAGTAAGTCTCACATTAACCTTGGTCTTGCTTGAATTATCAGTCACAATCCTATTAAAAATTATTTGCACTAATGATTATAATAGCATGTACTGTAAATATCGTCAAGATGAATATATTATAAAAAAGTACTGCAGAATTATTTCTACAGTACCTTTTATTACATTACTTCGTTATCTAAATTTGCTCCAGCAAACTGGCTATTATAAAGATCTGCATAGAATCCATTCTGAGCAAGAAGCTCATTATGACTGCCCATCTCGATAATGCTTCCTTTGTTCATAACTAATATTAACTCTGCATCCTTAATTGTAGAAAGTCTATGTGCAATTACAAAACTTGTTCTATTTTCCATAAGCTCAGTCATTGCCCTTTGTATATAAACTTCTGTTCTTGAATCAACACTGCTTGTAGCTTCATCAAGTATCATAATAATTGGATTTGCAAGTATTGCCCTAGCTATTGTGAGAAGTTGCTTTTGGCCTTGAGATATATTAGAAGCTTCTTCATTTAGTATTGTGTTATATCCATCAGGAAGAGTTTTAATAAAATGATGTGCATGAGCTGCCCTTGCTGCCTGCATAGTTTCTTCATCAGTTGCTCCTTTTTTCCCGTAAGCAATGTTTTCCATTATAGTCCCATTAAAAAGCCAAGTATCCTGAAGTACCATACCAAACATACTACGTAATTCTCCACGTTTTATGTCTCTTATGTCAACTCCATCTATTGATATCTTACCTGCATCTATCTCATAGAACCTCATAAGTAAATTAACAAGTGTAGTTTTACCAGCCCCTGTTGGTCCAACTATTGCAATTGTATGGCCCCTCTTTACATCGATATTCATATCTTTAATAAGTGATTTCTCTGCACTGTAACTGAAATCAACATGTTCAAATTTAACTTCTCCCTTAGGAAGTGCAATTACCTTACTATTGGAAGTTTCTTCAATTTGTTCAACTTCATCTAATAATTCAAAAATACGCTCTGCTGATGCTACAGTTGATTGTATAATATTTGCAATATTTGCAGTTTGAACTATTGGTTGAGTAAACTGATTTGAGTATTGGATAAATGCTTGAATATCACCTATAGTTATTCTACCTTGAGTTGCTAAAAATCCTCCGACAACACAAACTACTACATAACCTATATTACTAACAAACCTCATCATAGGCATTATTATCCCAGATATAAACTGAGCTTTCCAACCGGCAACGTATAATCTGTCATTAATGTTTTTAAATTGTTCTATTGAATCTTTTTCATGTCCATAAGATTTAACAATTTTATGTCCAGTATACATCTCCTCTACATGGCCATTAAGTGCTCCAATTTCTTTTTGTTGAGCAGCGAAAAACTTTTGAGATCGCTTTGCAACAAAAGCCGTAACAAAAACGTATAATGGTAATGTTAAAATTACAACAAGAGTCATTAATGGACTTATTGTAAGCATCATAACAATAATACCAATTATTGTAACAATGGATGTAATAAGCTGGGTAAGACTTTGCTGAAGTGTTGTCGAAATATTATCAACATCGTTTGTTACACGACTTAGTATTTCCCCATGAGTTCTTGAATCAAAGAATTTAAGTGGTAACCGTGATAACTTATCTTCAACTTCTTTACGCATATTGTAAACAGTTTTCTGTGCTACTCCAGCCATTATATATTGTTGAAAAAATCCGAAAAGCGTACTTACTAAATATAATCCAAGCAATAATAGAATAATATTTCCTATATATGTGAAATCTATTTGGCCATTATTTACTTTCATTATCTTTGCAGTTTCTGCTTTAATTTTAGCAAGACCTTCAATTACTTTAGGACTTTTCCCCGCCATTGGGTTAGCCTTTATTAATGTTGCTATTTTTCCTTGCGCTATATTCAGTTGAATTATCGAGTATTTATTTATTATACCTTCAACCAATCTAGTTATTGCCCATCCTGAAATCTTAGGACCTACTATTGTAAAAATAGTACTAATGATTGCAAATATAAAAACAAGAATAAAATTAGTTCTTTGAGGTTTTAAATAACCTAAAAGCCTTTTTAGTGTGCCTTTAAAGTCTTTTGCTTTAACTATTGGGCCAGCAAAGGATCCCATAGGCCCACCACCCATACCGCCGCTTGGTTTGTTCTTCTTATTTTTTTCACTCATGATAATTCCTCCTCTGAAAGCTGCGACAATACAATCTCATGATATATCTTACAACTAGTTAAAAGTTCCTTGTGAGTCCCCATGCCGCAAATGGCGCCATCATCTATTACTATAATTCTATCTGCATCCATAACTGTTGCAACTCTTTGAGCAATTATTATTACTGTAGCATTATTTATTTCTTTTTTAAGTGCTGCCCTAAGTTTTGCATCAGTTTTAAAATCAAGTGCTGAAAAACTATCATCAAAAATATATATTTCAGGTTTTCTAACTAAAGCACGGGCTATAGATAAACGTTGTTTTTGTCCTCCTGAAACGTTTGTTCCTCCTTGAGCAATAGGATGATCATATCCTTTATCCATTCCTTTAATAAAGTCCGTAGCTTGAGCTACTTTTGCTGCATGCTCTATTTCTTCTATAGTAGCATTATCTTTACCATACTTAATATTTTCAGCAATTGTTCCAGTAAAGAGTACAGTATTCTGAGGAACAAAACCTATCTTAGATCGAAGGTCCTCTTGACTCATTTCGCGTACATCTACTCCATCAACTAATACAGATCCACTTTCTACATCATAAAAACGTGGTATTAAGTTAATAAGAGTTGACTTACCGGAACCTGTACCCCCAATAATTGCTGTAGTCTCACCAGGTTTTGCACTAAAAGTTATGTTACTAATAGCTGGTTGATCTGCACCAGGATAGCTAAAGGTTACATCCTTAAATTCAACATATCCACTCTCTTTATCAGCGAGTATTGCTTCCTTTGGATCTATAATATCTGCTTTCATTTCTAACACTTCATTTATTCTTATTGCAGAAGCTTGAGCTCTTGGCACCATTATAAACACCATTGCAAGCATTAAGAATCCGAATAAGATTTGCATTCCATATTGTATAAATGCTATAAGTGAACCAACTTGCATGCCGCCCGTATCTATTCTTTTAGCACCAAACCAGATAATAGCAACTGTTGTAACATTCATAATTAACATCATTATTGGCAATAAAAACGCCATGATTTTGTTTACTGTTACTGCATTATTCATAAGATCAGTGTTAGCGTCATCAAACCTAGCCTTTTCAGTATCAATTCGATTAAATGCACGAATGACCCTAATACCAGTAAGTGATTCACGTAATACAAGATTCAATTTATCTATTTTAACTTGCATCAATTTAAATAACGGCATAGCGAATTTAAGCGTTATTGCAATAATAATTCCAAGTAGAGGAACTACAACTGCAAATATCCAAGTTAGAGGGCCATCTTCCCTTAAAGCCATTACAACACCGCCTATTGCAGTGAGTGGTGCAAATAACATAATAGAAAATATCATTACGGTTACTGTTTGAATTTGCGTAACATCATTTGTTGTTCTTGTTATAAGGGTAGCAGTACCAACCTTATCAAATTCATGAAGTGAAAATCCTTCAACTTTTGCAAACAATTTATTACGAATAATTCTACCAAACGCCACAGCAGTTCTTGATGAAAAGAATGCAGCAACTATTGAGCATAATACACCACCGGCTGAAATTATTAGCATTATTCCACCTGTTCTAAGAATATAATCTATCCCTTTATAAAATCCACTAAACCCTAAAAATGAAATAGTTTGAAGTGTCCCCTTTTGCACTATACCTTTATCAATTATATCAGCCATCAAAGTTGGTAAATATAAATTTGCAATTACTTGAATAAAAATCAGTACAAGTATTGCTATTATTTGCATTGTATATGGCTTTAAAAACCTAAATAATTTGATCATTAATGTCATCCCCATTCATTGTTATTACATTATTTTTGTTCATCACTTAAAAGCTTTTTAAGTGTGTATAAACCTTCAAATATTTTATGAATTTCCTCCGCGTTTCCCTTGCTCATTACCTCTGCAAGATTTCTTTCAAACTGCTTATGGAAAGTTTTATGCATGTCTTCAAAATTTGGTGCTATACTTACGTAAACTACTCTCTTGTCAGTATCGCTTCTTTCTCGTACTACCATTTCTTGCTTCTCAAGTCTATCTATAATTCCAGAAACTGTACTATTTGATAGACAAAGCGCATTGCTAAGTTCAGTTATCTTCATCTTCTTTTTTTTACTTAAAAGTCCCAAAACCATGCCTTGTGGTGCAGACATTCCTGTATCACATAACACCTTGGACATGCTATGTTTAAACAACTGCATAACTTCTTGAAATAGTTTTGCAACCTCTATACTTTCATTCAATGTTTCCACTTAATCACCACCTCAAATGTATTTCGTCTGCAAATGTTTCGTGTCCGTATATTTAGCTTACGAAGTATATTGTAATCCCATATATATTATATGTCAATATATATTTTCAAAACAAATAAACAGGCGTTAACGTCTGTTCATCAAAGGGCTGACAAGAATTAAATGTAAACTATTTCAATGCTTTATTTAGTTTTATTTGTTAACCAAAATGACTTAAATAAACCATTTCCTCATAAATAGATCATTTATAATTTAAAAGATTATCATTTTTATATGCCGTTTTATAAGCCTTTAAAATCAGATTATGCTACGCGCTTATAATATGTTCAATTTTATTAATTAATCTGTTAGATAATACCGTTAGCTTTAGTTATTGGAAAATCAAACAGGGGCGAACTGACTATTATAAAGCTCCGCAGAAAAGTTTATAAAATGTTTCAATTAATTAGAAGTTATATTTATTAGGGCCTAGAATGAGAACTTCAACCACATCATTAATAAATAATAAAAAAACACATGTTACTATATGATATAATATTATAATAGGCGATTTAATTTTTAAAAATTGTAATAAAAAATAGTAGGAGGTAAATGAATGGAAAAATCAAAGGTATATTTCACAAACCTAAGAACAAAACCAGGATATAATTTATTAGATAAGCTTCAAAAACTTGTCATCGAGGCTGGTATTAAAAATATTGATTTTAAAGATAAATTTGTAGCTATAAAAATTCATTTTGGAGAACCTGGGAATCTTTCATATATTCGACCAAACTATGCTGCAAGTATAGTTAAACTTATCAAAACGCTTGGTGGGAAACCCTTTCTTACTGATTCAAACACATTATACTCAGGAAGAAGACATAATGCTGTAGACCATATAGAATCCGCTATGGAAAATGGTTTTAACCCAATTGCAGTTGGTTGTAACTTAATAATTGCAGACGGATTAAAAGGTGGAGATTATAGAGAAATTCCAATCAACCAAAAACATTGCAAAACAGCTAAAATAGGTTCAGCTATTGCAGATTCAGATGTAATTATTTCTATGACTCACTTTAAAGGTCATGAAATGACAGGCTTTGGAGGAACATTAAAAAATTTAGGCATGGGCTCAGGTTCCGTTGGTGGAAAGCTTGAAATGCATTCCGCATCAAAACCTGTAATGAAACATCATAAATGTGTTGCCTGTGGCCAATGTATTAAAAATTGCCTACATGAAGCAATTTCTTTTGATGAAAATAAAAAAGCAACTATAGATTACGATAAATGCGTAGGCTGTGGCCAATGCGTTGCAGTCTGTCGCTTTGGATCAGCAACAATAAAGTGGAATGAATCTGCTGATAGTGCCAATGAAAAAATTGCAGAATATACATATGCTGTAATTAAAGATAAACCAAACTTTCATATTAGTTTCATAATGAATGTTTCCCCTAATTGTGATTGTTCGCCAGAAAACGATGTAGCAATAGTTCCAGACATAGGTATCGCAGCATCTTTTGATCCAATAGCTTTAGATCAAGCCTGTGTTGATATGGTCAATAAAGCAACAGCATTATACGGATGTGAACTTTCAGATAACCATTATCATGAAGGCGAAGATAAATTCTCAAATATTCACCCAAATACAAACTGGAAAGTTGGACTTGACCATGCAAAAGAAATAGGATTTGGTACCAATGAATATGAAATAGTAACAGTTAAATAAGAATTAACAATCCGGGATGTAGTACATCCGTATTAACTTTCTCCTGCGTGCCTCCAAATAAGAGATTGGAACGTGAAATTTCATTAAGAGATTCTAATCTTTTGAGAATATAAAACTCTCTATCGCTCACGCTCGACGTCCTGTCTCGGGTTCGCTAGCCTGACATCCTGTCATGCTCACGGGAATTTTATATTAGCAAAAGAAGAATTTCTAAATGAAATTTCAATTGTTTCTGCTCTTCTTATTTGAAGTCACTTCCGGAGAAAGCCATACTATAATACATTTACACTAAGATGTATCTAAGAGGTATGGCTAATAAAAAAATTATTCACATTGTTTTCCGTATGATGTTCACCATAATAAAAAGAGATAATACCAAAAGATGTAAAATCCTTGGTATTATCTCTTTTTATTATATAGAGAACTTCTATTTGCCTAGATTACTGCCAGTCTAACACCCATATCAAATATTTTTTTTGAGTATACGTTATAATCATGAAGGTGAAGACATGTAGAAGTGTGACAGATAGTATATAATAAATTTTACAGACTCTTAGTTTATGTAATGAAAAATTTCTGTAAGCAGCCCAGGAAGCATAACAATTAATAATTGTTATGTCCCCCTAAGGAATACCCAGAGGTCGTGCTAGCACTTCTGAGACAGGACGTCGAATAAGTTCACTTAACAATTAATAATTGTTAAGTACCTGTGAGGAATGCTAAGGGGTTAGACAATTTTTTCATGGAATGAACTTAGAGTGTGTTAATGAATTTTCTACTATCAGAACATTCTACATGCTGAGCCTTCATGGGATTCTTAGTATTCAACGCCTCTTAATGCTAGTCCTTTTGCTTTAGCCATAGGAATATATGCCGATGCTGTTGTTTCAGTTAATAATTTTTCTACATCCATTGCATCAATTTTACCTTTTCCTACTTCTATAAGACTTCCCATAATAATTCTTACCATGTTCCATAAGAAACCATCTGCATTAATTTCTATTTCAATCATATTATCTTTTTCTACTATATTTAAATAATTAATAGTTCTAGTTGTATTTTTAGTATTAGGTGATACTGTAGATAAATACTGAAAGTCATGAGTCCCAACTAGATATTCTGCCGTAGTTCTCATATTTTCTAAATTAAGCTTCATCTCAGCGTTATAAACATATTTTCTATTAAATACATCTCTTAGCTGGCTATCGCTTATTTTATATACATAAGTTATTGACTTTATGTTATATTCTACATTAAATTTTTCACTTGCTTCCACAATGGATTTTACTGCTATATCGTCTGGAAAGTTTTCATTCAGATAATCCATGATAGCGTCTATACTTAAATCACAATTTGTATGGAAATTTGCCATATAGTTTTCAGCATGTACTCCTACATCTGTTCTTTCGCAACCGGCAACCTCACTACGTTCGCCTTCCATTTTAGATAAAGCGCTTTCAATTTTACCTTGAAGCGTTAAATTATTATCCGGTTGTTTCTGCCATCCTTTATATCTGCTCCCATCATATTCTAATATCATTTTTAAATTTCTCATATATATCCACCCTTTAATTTATTTGATTATTCCCAAGATCCATATCTTAAATTACGACCTAATGGTATCTTTGTTCTTAACATAAAATCGTCACCCTTTGAGAAATAAAAAATATGATAGTATTGAAACTATTTAGATCTACAACAAGTACAATAATATTATTGTATTGTTTTTCTATAATAGATTCTAAAATACGATTCTAAAAAGGGTGATTTTTATGAGTAACTGTTGTTATTGTTGCATAAAAGCATTAAGTGTTATATTGCAAAAATTGCATAGTTTAGATATAAGTGTTCAAATAACTTCAAATGGAACTGAAAATGCAGTTCCATCCTCTGGTGGCGTATCAACGCAAGTGACTCCTTCACTTGTTATCTTTAAAAACACAATAATTCCATTATGTAATATAGAAGATATTAGATTCGTCGAAGCTGATAAAGATAAAATAGCACAAATTATTAAAGCATTGGAAGCAACAAAAGATGATGAATGTTGTGGAGACAAATTGCGAAAGCTTATAGAACCTGGTGGAAATATTGGAAAGATTACTAGTACAACCCACGAAAACTTAATAAACGCTTCACCTAAACCAATTATTGCAACTGGACTAGGCGCAGTACTACTATCTGAAGGTGCATCTGGTTTAACCAAAAACAAATACCATCTAGTAGCTTTATGTCAAATATCTGCTCTTGAGTATATTAAAAAGCAATAAATTTTAAGGAGCTGTAACTATTTGCAGCTCCTAATGTATTGGCTCTTGACTTTGCATAGAAAACCCATCAACCATTATATCTAATCTTTCCTGCGTATCCTCTACTATCTCTACAGGTTTTAATCTCTTTACCATCCCAAAAGGTTCCTTTAATGAAAGTTTATCTCCACGTCCTGATATAACCCACAATGTTTTATACCCTTTTGGCATAACATCCAGTTTTTCTTCACCTTTTCCATCTGTAAAATATATTAGTATATTAGTATTTGTATTGTTCACATACTTAAACACTGGTGAAAATTTTGTACCACCACGACTATTACATCGCTTGCGTACACTATTAACTGATTTAACCGTGTATACTTCCCTTATTTGCGTATCACATTCAATTAGAGTTATTTCATGTTTATAAGTTTTTACAATATTAAAAACTTCTTTTATTGCTCCATTAAATTCCTCATCACTTATGCTACCACTTATATCTATAGCCAATGTTATTCTGGCTGTATGGCCCCTAAGTTCTCCTCTTAAATCTAATCTATTAGGTTGCCTTCTACTTCTTCGGGTCGCAGTCTTTTTTTTATCACTTTCTAAAGTTCCCATTATTTTTTTCAGATACAAATTCCAAGGAATTTCACCTTTATTTTTTGCGAGCCCCCTAAGAATACCCTCTAAATATAAAGGTACTTTTCCTTTTTCTGAAAGTGATGCAAATTTTTCAGTAAAGTTGTTAAGAGTTTCATCATCTACATCCATAGATTCATCCCATAAATCGTGAGTTTTAGATGGATCATACTCTTTTTTTATAAGCTTATCCTTAGAATCATCCACCAAACTTTCATCCTCTTCTAACAAGTTTAACGCTTTTTGTATTTCAACCGCATAATACTCCATAGTCATATAAGATAACATCTTTAAACTATACTTGAAATTTACGCTATCTAGTGTTGTAGCATAAGGTGGTAGATAATTCAAATTCTGATTTACTACTATATCCATTGCCATATTAATAGCTAAGGTACTATATTTAGTTTTAAGACTTCTTGCACGACTTAGGTGGGATGATAATATATGATAAATCTCATGTTTAATAGTACTTTTCATCTGCTCTGCGCTAAGATTTAAAAATATATATGGATTAAAATAAATAACGTACTTAGATAATTTAAAGTTTACTGCCGTTGGCGAACTTATATCATATTTTATTTCTCTGGACATTTGAAGAAGAAAATATCCATAAAAATTTTCATTATCTTCTATAAGCATAAAATTAACCATCGTAATAAGCCTTAAAAAATCATCTGTAAAATTAATCGGCATGTTTTTCACACTAATTACATTAGAAATTTCATCATATAGTTCACTTTTAAGGCATTCAAATTTTTTTCCCATAATTACACCTAGCCTTTTATCTCATTGTAGGCCTTAAAATACATTGCAACAAAAGATTCATTTTCCAAACATAATTTATAAACATTATTATTGTTTTCTTTGATATCCCGCATAATTCCTATACCTAAATCAACCGGATAAAACTCTAAGCATTCTATAAATCTTTGTATATCACTATTATTAATTTCTTTTTTATCTAACACGTTCAAAATATTTTTTGATATTAAATATAACCTAGTATGACTTTCTTTTTTTATTTCTGTTATTATTTTAGGGGATAATTGATCACCTTCGTACACATCATCATATGTTATTAAAGGTTTATTATCTTCCTGTATAAACGCCATAAATTCCTGGGCTATTTGAGTCCCTAAATTACCTTTTAATATATTTAAAAATATTCTTTTAGAAATTTTCTCTTTGTTTTCCTTGTACACCTTATAACTTTTAGAAACCCTTTCGTAACTTCTAGGTGTTGCTCTTATTTGATCATCTTTAGGATTGCTAAGTAAATACTCTGGAAAAGTAGATATAAATTCTATAACCTTTTGCTCTAAGTTGTTTTCAGTAGCCCATGAAATCCAAGCTATTGAATCACATTCCATATGTAGTAAAACAAACCTATTTTCTTGTGCTGCATCCATATCAACTACTTGGTAATCAAAATCATCCCCATATTTACTAGAAGGATTCATAGCCGCTAAAATTTTAACTTCTTTATTTAGCTTATACCCATTTATTTCTCTATTTAATATAAGATTCATAAGTTCTTGTTGCACAGTATGCTCACAACGGTTTATTTCATCAATAAATAAAAATACCTCTTTACCATCATTTATCAATCTATTAATTTCCTGTAATTTAGTGTGTACTGCATAAACAGTATTTTTAACGTGCTCCTCTTTGCCGCTTGAATCTATGTAACTATAATCCTCTATTGTTGGAAGTCCCCCAATTTCTCCTTCTTTTAAGAGATTTCCATCTATAATAACTAGGCTCCAACCTTTTTGTTTTGCCAAAGTTTTAGCAAGTGCTGTTTTTCCTATTCCACTTTCACCTACAATTAAAGGCACTTCATCCGTTTCTATAACAAGCTCTACACTTTGAACGGTATCTTTAAAATTCATAACTTATCCCCTTTTACATCATATTAAGTTTTTCATCAACTGCTGTTTTTTTACAAACTTTGCTACCATATTTATAAATAAATATTATTTTATCCATAGATATGGTTCCATTTTTCTGGTTTATACTATCACAATTTATAAAATCTCTAACATATTTTTCAGATATTGTTTCTTTAGACAATACGTCCTTAAAAGCCATCTCAACCAAAGCCATTGGTAATTTAGTAGTAAAATATTTTATTACCAGGGGATTATGTTTTAAAAATAAAATCTTTTTCTCTTGATCAATATTTGAAACAAACCTTATTGCAGCTTCGTTTTTGCAAATTGCTAATACATCTGCATTTATTGTTGCATTTTTAATATATCTTAAAGCCTCATAATTTATTTTTATAGCTAGTATCTGAATTTCTTCAATTGGGCTATCAATATATTTTATAGAATCATAATCTTTTTCTATAGCTAATCTTTGAAGTAAAATACTTGGGCTTTTAGAATATTTTATTGCATATCCCTTTTGCTTTATCCCTATTTTTATTAATTCTTCATCTGGTTCTTTAATATATTCTAAAGTATTCCAAATCTTTGACACTACATATTTTTTCATATCATAAGTTGGGTTTTCTATAAATTCAATTGATCTTGCATTATTTTTTATCGCCAAATTCTTCATTTCATTTGTAGGATTTTTAATATAACGTAACATCATCCCGTCTGTTTTTATAGCTATAAGTTTCATTTCATCGTTAGGATTATCAATGTTTTTTATAACAATTGGACTGTTTTTTATCATCTGAATAGCTTTTTCTTTTTCCATAAAATGCACCTCTATATTAGGCATAATCACTTTTTATATTTTAAACATGCCTTATTAATTTATGTTAATTATAACATAAATAAAAACATAATTAATTGCAAATAAAAAAAAGAGGTATTTCTACCTCTTTCAAATAATCAAAATTCTAGAATTCATAGTCCAAAATACCGTTGCCCTAATTTTTACACCTATCTTTATGATAGGTGGGTGTCCTCAGAGATGTTCAACAGTCCTTGCCAGTTCTAAACTGGTCTTATAAGCCAAATTCACACCTTGATCTTGAACTCCCGTATAAATATTGTAGGTTGAAAATAAGAGCTTCACAAATACCCCAGAAATACTAATTAAAGAACTTTGAATACGTTTAATTTGTTTTTGTTAACTTTATTATATCAGACTTAAATTAAAATTCAATAGTATTTTGTGAATTTATTAAAATAAATATACTTAATAATTTTGTCTTTTTAAGCATATTTTAAACTTTTATGCATATGTAATAATATTTAAGATTATACCATAAATACAAATCATTAATTTGGAGATAATAATATTAAAGAAGGTGTTACGATGAATGAGGGTCTAATAGTCCTCATAAGAGGAATAATCGGATTTTTTACGTTATTAATATTTACTCGTGTTCTTGGTAAGCAACAAGTTAGTCAATTAACTTTTTTTGATTACGTAGTTGGAATTACTATTGGATCTACTGCCTCTACTCTAACTACCGATTTAACTAGTAGAGCATGGCCCCATTGGGTAGGTCTACTTACCTGGACCATCTTGTGCCTTATTCTTCAATTTATAACTATTAAATCAAAAACTGCTGAAAAATTTTTAGATGGAGAACCTACTATAATCATCACAAATGGAAAAATACTTGAACAGTCTATGAAAAAATATCGTTATACCATTAGTGATCTTTTGGCTCAATTAAGAGATAAGGGTATTTTCGACTTAGATCAAATAGCTTATGCGGTGCTTGAGAAAGATGGTCAATTATCTGTATTAAAAAAAGCAGAATATGATCCAGTTACACCAAAGGACCTTAATATTAAAACCACGGTTGCTTGCATTGATTATGAAATAATCTATGATGGATCTATTATTGAAAAGAACCTAGTAATTATAAACAAAAATGAAAAATGGATAATTAACAAATTAAAAAAACAAGGCATTAATGATCTTTCGGAAGTTTTTTTAGCTATATATAATGAAACAAGTGGCTTACATATAGATCTTTACAAAGATCATATAAAGCAAAATAATAAATAATATAAAGGAGTTGCATGCTCTAATGAAAAAATTTCTATCATATATTATACCGATAATTACACTAACAGCCTTTATATTAATAATGCTTGGTGGCAATTATTTTAAAAAGCCTCATAATTCTACAGAGGATGTAATTGCTTTCATTAATATTTCTATGAAAGATGCAAAAGTTGAAAACTGGGATAAACTACGTAAAGATGTAACTAATATTGATTATGCCTGGAAAAAAATTATACCACGTATTCAATTTAGCGTAGAGACAGATGAAATATTGGATATAAATTTAAACATTGCGAGACTAAAAGGTTCTATAGATAGTAATGATAAAAGTAGTACGTTAATTGAATTAAATGAGATCATTGAAAATTGGGATGGACTAACAAAATAATGATTTTATAGCTCCACCAGAGATGATTTTACAACTCCTCCGGAGATGATTTTGCAGCGACCAAGGAGATGACTTAATTGTAACCTTATATTTTACCTATTATACAAAAGTCTACATTCCTTTAGTTAATTAGAAAGAAATGTAGACTTATTATATCAACTACAATATTTTGTATTGGCTTATTTCATTGAACATATTATAAATAAGATAATTATACTTCATAATTAATTGTTTTTTTCTTAAAGAACACTAATAGAAGTATATATTGCGTAAAATGTGTTTGAACAAGCCTTAGTAATTCTCAATTTAATATATTTCAGATGCGTTAATAAAAACATATGTTTGAGCGATAGCGAGTTTATGTTTTTTAGCAACTACAAATATAATAAATTTTAGAATTACTTGGCGATGTGAACGCATTTCTAACAATATATACTTTTAATTCTAGTGTACTCTAGGGAAAAATAACTATCTAAACTTAGAACGAACTTTTTTTAACTACATACAGTTCGTGTAATGCTCTAGTTGCCATCACATACCTAAGTTTATCTTCTTGCTTGTACTGAGTCTCCAAACCATCTGTTTTGTGTTCACTAGTATCATTAGGCTCATCTATCACCATGATAACAGCATCAAACTCAAGTCCCTTTGCAAAATATGATGGAAGCACCACTACACCGCTATGGTATATTGCATCTTCTTTATCTATAATTCTAACAGTTGAGACTTCTTTAATTAACTCAAATGTCTTTTCTGTTTCATTTATATCTTTACATATTATTGCAATATTTTCGAAAGTTTTGTTTTTAAAGTCTTCAACCTTTTCAAGTATAAGCTTTTTAAGTTCATCTTTGTTATTTGCTAATTCTTCTGTAACCATTTCACCATTTCTAACTATAGGAACAATAGGATCACCGTTCAAGTATTTATTAGCATATTCCATAATTTCTTTTGTAGATCTATAGCTTGTATTTAGCCTAAACTCCTTAACGTTTAAATGTGGAAGTATACTTTTTAAGTCATGCATAGGTAACTTTCCAACATACGGTATAAGTCTTTGATTACTGTCTCCAACTATAGTTAAAGAAGTACAACCCGTTAATTCTTTTACTATCAAAAATTGAAGTTGATTATAATCCTGGGCCTCATCTATTACTACATGTTTTATTTCCTTGGCCATCTTTATACCCTCTAGTTTAATTTTAAAATATAAGATACCGCCTAAGTCATTTTCATTTAGTTTTTTATAGCCATTAATTTTGTTGTATAAATCAACACAGTTTCCATTCTCAATCCATGTAAGCTTTTTCTTTAAATCTAATACTTCTTTAATAATTTCTCTAATCTTAAGTCTTCTGTTAAAATCTAAATTATTTGCCTTAAGTTCCTGTTCATCTTTAGGTAACGTAGCAACAGTTTTTTCATATTCTTTTTGTACAACTCTAACTTTTTCGTCTCTAGCATTGTTTATTTTAGAATACATAATTCTTTTAATTTTCTTACTTCTTCTAAATAAAGGCATTGTCTTATAATCAACATAAAACATTTCCCCTATTTCTTTTTTAGATAAAACTAAATCACCCATAAAAAATAAATCTTCTATTGTAAAATAATTTTTATCTAAATTTTCTACTTCATCATCAAGAAATGTTTTATACTGTATTGAATTTTTATACATTATATCTTGTGTGATTTCTTTTTCACCACTAAGTACTTTTTCCATGTATTCTTTTAAGCTCATTACTTCGTCAAGTTCTAAAAAATCAAATGCAAAATCTCTAAATGTTGTTTGTTTAACACCTGATTCACCAAGACTTGGTAAGACTGTTGATATATATTCTATAAATACATTGTTAGGTCCTAATATTAAAACTTTATCTTGAAGTATTTTTCTATAATTATAAAGTAAATACGCTACCCTATGAAGCGCTATAGTAGTTTTACCACTACCTGCAACACCATCTACCACAATAGTTTGGTTCCTTGGTTGTCTTATTAAATCATCCTGTTCTTTTTGTATTGTCATTATTATATCTTTAAGTTTTTCTCCTGAATTACTACTAAGAACCATTTGAAGTATCTCATCTTTTATATCTAGTGCTGAGTCAAACATACCTTTAAGCTTCTGTTTTTTTACAATATATTGCCTTTTAGCTAAAATATTTACTTGTATTTTCTCTTTTGGGGCATCATAGAAAGCTTTTCCTAAGGATCCTGTATAAAATAAAGAAGCAACAGGGGCCCTCCAATCTACTATTAGAGGATCATATGTGTCATCTTGGGTAACTCCAAATCTACCTACATACATTTTATTAATACCATAGTCCTCTTCTGAGAAATCAATTCTTCCAAAATAAGGTGAACTCTTAAGTGCAGTTAACTCTTTAAGTCTTCTATCTATAGTTTTAAAAGCTTCTTCTTTTACATATAACTCATGATCAAAATATTCCATTACCATATCTTCATCATCTCTATATTCTTCAATTGCTTTCTTTCTATATTCTAAAATATATTTTGTCATTTCTTTTCTCTTTTTAATATATTTTATAATTTCATCGCTTATAATTTCGCAAACACTCTTTAACTTTTCTTCTTCTATATTAAACTCTAGTTGTTTCTTTAATTCTACTGCAACCAAACTATCATCCGTCTCATACTCATTATCCTTCAAAACTATCGCCCCATTTCTATAATTATCATTTAAATAAAAACTTATTTATAAAATTTCACTCCATCCAATAATATCAGAAATACCAAGACCTGGAGAATCATTAAGGCTTATACTATTTCCCGTAATACATGCGCCTCCAATAATTGAATCTTTTTCAAAAAACAACATTGTATCAAGGTCTGCTTTAACTAAATTAGATTTTGATGCTGCAAAACTAGTTGCTGCAGTTATTCCTATTCTGCTTTCCATCATACATCCCATCATACATCGTATTCCCATGTTTTCAGCCATGTTATATATCTTTATAGCATTATTGATACCTCCACATTTCATAAGCTTTATACTTATAAGGTCAGCCGCTCTTTTTTCAATTATTTTAAAAGCATCTGATGGTCCAAAAACTGCTTCATCTGCAAGAATTTTTGTATCAACATTGTCTGTAACATATTTTAGTCCATCTATATCCCAAGAATTAACTGGTTGCTCAACAAACTCAATATCAAGTCCCATATCTTCAAATTTTCTAATAATCCTTACAGCTTCCTTTGGTCTCCAACCTTGATTAGCATCTACTCTTATACTTATTCCTTTACGAACTGCTTTCCTTACTGCTTTTACTCTCTCTATGTCATGATCTACATCATTTCCAACTTTTATTTTCAAACAAGTACAACCATCCATTACGGCTTTAAATGATTTCTCCACCATTTGTTCTACTGTATCATTTGATATTGTAAGGTCTGTAGTTAATGAATCTCTGTATCCGCCTAAAAATTTATAAAGTGGAATTTTATATTTTTTACAAAATAAATCATAGATAGCAATATCAATAGCCGCTTTCGCGCTATTATTCCCATGAATAGAATTATGGATTACTTTCATAATTTCTTCAAGATTATCAATGTCTAAGCCTATAATTTCAGGTTTAATATAATTTATTGCCCCAACAATTGAACTTTCTGTTTCTCCGGTTATAAAAGGTGTTGGAGCTGCACTACCATAACCTATTTCTCCTGTATCTGTAAGCATTTTTATAACTATCTCATCAGAAAATGTAAGAACCTTTTTCCCGACTTTATATGGATGCTTCAAGGGAGTATCAATTTTTCCCATTTTTATTTCTTTGATTTTCATAATTATCCTCCACTAAAAAGTTTATATTTTTATAGTGTTTAACTTATGTATATAATCTATGTACATTAATCGTAGTATAAAATTTTATTATACCTCTATATTGAGTTTAATTCTACGTGTTTACACTTTTATTAGTTATTACTCTTAATACATCTAATTATTTTGAATATTAAAGCCTATATCTTGTAAGATATAGGCTTTAATTTATCTGTTTTGACATATTTACTACTTATACTTACTTTGCAAGTTCATATAATGCATGAGCATATATTTTTGCATTTTCAATTAAATTATCTATTGTGATATATTCATTTTGTTTATGAATAGTATCTGGTTCTCCTGGAAACATTGGTCCAAATGCTACAATATTAGGCATTTCTTTAGCATAAGTTCCTCCACCTATTGATAACAATTTAGCTTCTTTTCCAGTTTGCTCAGTATAAACTTTTTGAAGTGTTTTAATTATTGGATTATCTGGTGAAAAATATAATGGCTTTTGATGAACAAATTTTTCTATTCTAAGTCCAGTTCCATTAATTTTTTTATTAAATGGATCCATCATATCTTCTAATTTGTTTGTTACAGGATATCTTAAATTTAATGTTATCGAAGCAGAATTTCTATCCATACTTATAGTTCCTACATTAAAAGATAATTTTCCGGAATTCTTATCCTCAAGACAAACACCAAAAGACTCTCCGTGTGTTTCCATACCTATATTTTTATTTAAAAATCCTATTAACTCTGAAGCTTCATTTGATCCAATGTCAATAGTTCCAAGGAAAGCTAACAATTGCATAATTGCATTTGTTCCAAGTTCTGGTAAGCTTCCATGCGCTGACTCACCTACAGATTTAATTATTATAAGATTTTTGTTAACTACTGCAGAAAGTTTAATATCATTATTTTTTGTAAACTCCTCCAAGGAATTAACTATAGATCGAGCATTAGAAGAAATAATTCCAGCTTCGCAATAATCAGGTACCATGTTGGCTGCCTGGCCACCCCTTATATATTTTATATATTTTTCTCCATCACTTTTGCTATTGAAGTCTTTTACAATATCGAAAATAGTTATACCTTTTTCTCCATTAATTATTGGATAATCTGCATCTGGTGTGAAGCCAGCAACTGGTGGTTTTTCTTTTTCTAAGTAATGATCGAGTTCCTTGCTTCCAGTTTCTTCATTAGTACCAAATAAAACCCTAATTCTTTTAGAAACAGGTAAATTCGCATCTTTAATTGCTTTTAATCCAAAAAGTGTTGCCATTATTGGTCCTTTATCATCTGTAGTTCCACGTCCATACATTTTTCCATCATGGATTTCTGCGCCATAAGGTGGATAAATCCATCCATCCCCTTCAGGAACGATGTCTAAATGACCTAATGCTAAAACATAATCTTCACCTTGACCATACTCAGCATACCCCACATAGCCATCTAAATTAACTGTATGTAATCCTAATCTTTTTGCAGTGTTTAATGCACATTCTAGTGCTTTAGACACTCCTTCACCATAAGGCATACCAGGTTTTGACTCACTCTCAGTACTTTTAATTTTTATAATTTCCTGAGTGGACTTAACAATATCTTCTTTCATACCATCAATTAAATTATTTAATTTCATATACTTTCTCCTTTTTAATAATCTATTCAAGTAGATTTTTTTGTTTTTGTTATTAAACATAAATATCTCCTAAAAAACAGTTAAGAGCCATAACGGCTCTTAACTTATATTTTATGTTTATTATTTAATCTAATGTTTTATTCCGTAGTTAAATTATAACATTAAATAGTTTTTGTGTCTATTTTTACGACCTACGAATAGAAGCACAATTTATCTGTATATCTAATTAGTTATAATCTTCTTGTTTGAATCTAAGCTTGCTAATAACAAAAAATGGCAACTACAATGTAGTGCCATCTTTTCTGTTAAATCATCTCCAGCGGAGCTGAAATATTAATGACTTCAGAAGGAGATTTATATTTTCATTGAAGTTTTCTATTTGTTAAAGTGTGTACTCCCACTTATAAAAGTAGGAGACTTTCCTTCTGAAATGTCATTAAACATTTGTCTTTTCTATATAGTGGCAGTTAACGTCGATATGGTTTAAGAACAACAATAATCTTTCATAAAGTGGGTACGCTTTTTCTCCATACTTTCCTTCTAAATTTTCTCCAATATCTTTTACAGTTTTCTTGCCATCTATTTGTAAAAACACATAACTTCCATATTCATCTAAAGAAGTTTTTTTATACTCTGGAATTCTAAAATTAAGTTTTCTAAAGAACTTTTGGACCTTATGATCTTGTTTCTCAAGTATAGTCACAATATTTTCTTTATCTACTTCATACTCTAATGTATGAAAAATTTTAAATATTATATTTAAAACATCTTCATTATTGTTTAGCATCTTTTACCTTACTTTTCATTATAGGTATTATAGTAGCAATTATTAGAACTGCTAATATTATGAATGCCATTCCATTAGAAGCAGAAAATCCACTTGGTCCGTTTCCTTTTAAAACGCCCGTTACTTGAAGTATTATACCTACAAGTCCGAGTATTGAACCACCAGCAACAAGACCAGATGATAATCCTATGCCATTAGCAATTTTAGCTTCTTTATCTACTTTAGATTTAGAAGTTTTCTCTATAAATACACGAACTAATGCACCTATTAATATTATAGAATTTGTAGCTATTGGTAAGTAAAATCCTATAGCAATTGTCATTACAGGAAGCTTTAATATATATAAAAAAATTCCCATAACAATACCAACAATTACCATAACCCAAGGTAATTCACCTGACATTATACCAGCAGTTAATGTTGCCATTAAATTAGCTTGAGGTAAAGCAAACTGAACGTTATCTCCAGTCATTGCAAGTTTAGTTGAAAGTAATAATATAGTACCAATAACTACTACAACACCAACTATACCAGCTATAGCATAATGTTTTTGCATTTCATTTTTGTCACCGCCAACTATAAAAGTAACTTTTTGAGATTGACAATAACCAGCTGCTACAGATATAACAGTAACTATAAATGTACCAAATAAAAGTAGTGATTTGTTGTTGGCAGGACTTTTCCATCCCATTACAACAAATAACAATGTTACAACAACTATTGAAGCTATAGTCATACCAGATACAGGAAGATTTGAAGTTCCTATTGTACCCGTTAAACGACCAGAAACTATAGCAAATAAAAGTGATAAGAATAATGATAAAATAGAAGCAGTAATTGCCATTAATATATTACCACCAGATATCATGAATCCTCCTATAAAAGTTATTACTATACCACTAAGTAATATCATGTTTCCAGCAGATGAACTACCAGTACCATTTGAAGACTTAGCATTCATTGTTTCCTTTATAGAAGCTATTATAGTAGGTATAAGCTTTATAGCACCTATAAAACCACCGGAAAGCATCATACCAGCACCAATATATTTCACATAACTACCTGCTATATCTTTAACTTGCATAGCATTTATAGCAACACCAGGATCATTCCATACAGTTACTCCGTTTCTTCCAAGATTAACGAAATATCCTATTAAAGGCATAATAGCGAAGTTAGATAATATAGAACCAGCAAACATAGTTAAAGAAACATCTATGCCAACTATAAATCCTATACCTAATAATAGAGGATTAACTTCAACTTCAAATTTCCACTTATAGAAAGATTCATTTACATAACTTATAACATTGTTAGCTACATTCAAAAAAGAACTAGTTACAACAGTTATAACACCTCCTATTCCAAAGCCTATTCCCATGTACTTCATTGTTTCTCCAGTTCCTTCAGAAGCAACAAGTGTTTCAGATATAGCCATTGATTCGGGGTACATTAATTTACCGTGTTCTTCAATCATTAAGTAATTATGAACAAGAGAAGCTATTCCTATACCGAATAAAACTCCACTCACACCAACAACCAAGCCTTCGAAGAAAGTAACTTTAGAACCTATTAAAAGAATTGCAGGTAAAACAAAGATTATGCCACTAGCGACAGATTCTCCACCACTTGACATACCTTGTAATAAATTTTTTCCAAGTATACCCTTTTGTTTAGCAAATGCAGCTATAAATGCTGATCCTATTATAGACCCTGGTATACCAGCCGCAACTGTAAGCCCTGATTTCATACCTGAATAGGCAGTTGAAGCTGAGAACAAAGCAGCTAAAAAAATACCAATTATTAATACCACAACGTTTCCACCAGATTTAGATCCAGTTGAAACGTATGGAACGTAGTCTTTACCAGATACGCCACCGTATGCACCTTTTGACAATTTATTATCCATAAGATGTACCTCCTTTATTTTTTAATTAAATTTATAATACCATATGTCATAAAAATATCTAAATGTAAAACTTGTTGTTTTTCACGAAATTTTCATACTGTATTGCATTTTTACTTAAATACCTACACATTACTTACTTTTTCGTGACATAATACTGTAATTATGTAGTCAATTCAATACTATATTGCAACTTTTGAAAGTAAAATTATATTCTTATTCTTTTTTGTAAATTTAGCAATCATTATGTATTGTTTCCTAATTCTAAAAAACTATTAATAGTTTTTTAATAAATATATTGTAAGGTTGTCTTAACCTTTATAGTATCTTTTTAAAGGGTGTTTTATATAAAATTATAATTTACTAATTATTAAATAATAATATAAATTATAATATAATTTGTTTATAATGAATTTTCAAAAAATTAAAATAGCAGATATATAAACTTGCATTTATATTCTGCTATTTTATTATTTTAATTTTCCAAATCTGCTAAAAGGACTAATTATAATTCTTGCTTTTCCCATTATATCTTTAAATGGTATATAAGGTTTTGTCCAATATCTTGCATCTAAAGAATTTATCCTATTATCTCCCATGAAAAAATAACTACCTAAAGGCACTTTAAATTTTCCTGTCTTACCACCTGGATATACAATGTAACTCTCATTTATCTTTTTATTATTTATGTAAACTGAACCATCACCCTTAATTTCTACTTCATCATTTGGTAATCCTATAAGTCTTTTTATTAAATCTTCACCTAATTCATTTGAGTGAAATACTATAATATCTCCATGTTTGAGGCTACTTGGGGCATGAACCCTTGTTACTAAAATCTTGTCCCCTAAGTTTATAGTTGGAAGCATAGATCCAGTTGGAACCGTAACATTGAAGAAAACAAGCTTATTTATAATAAATGCTATTACAATTGCTGCGAGTATTGGTAATATCCAATCTTGAAATATCTTTTTTGCTAAATCCATGATTATCCCCTCTCAAATTTGATACCTTATTATTTTATCACAATTTATAGATAATATCACTATTATAAGTTTATTACATGTTAACAATTGATAAATCTTACTAATTTTAATATATCATACTCGCATGGTAATTATAAGCACGCAAAAAATCATGAACAAAACTCCTAACATTTTAACATATCAGAAGTTTTATCCATATATCTATAAAATTCAACGACATTTCGGAAGGAAAGTCTCCCACTTTTATAAGTGGAAGTTAACTACCCTAGCAAAAATAAAATTTTAGTGGGAGTTTAAATCTCCTTCTGAAGTCGTTGATGCATCTCTTTCAGAGATGTCACAACGACCCAGGAGATGATTTATTTACATTGGAATGTTTTTCTGATGTTCATCAATAACTTTCCCGTATTCATCAATTACCTTTATTGGGTCATTATCTATTTCATCAAGGTTATCATCCCATAAATATTTTTTTGTTTCACTAACAATTACAGGACTAAGTAATATTAAAGCAATTAAATTTGGAATAGCCATTAATCCATTAAATAAATCTGCTAAGTCCCAAACTAAATTAAGTGAGAACACTGAACCTACAAAAACAAATATAACCCAAAATATTTTATAAGGAACAATTGCCTTTTTACCAAGTAAGTACTCAATTGCCTTTTCTCCATAGTATGACCAACCAAGTATAGTTGAAAATACAAATGTTAAAAGCCCTATTGTTAAAATTATAGGTCCTACAACTGGTATCGCTGCAAATGCTCCTTTAGTAAGTGCAGCACCCTTTACACCTTCCTGCCACAAACCCGAATTCACAATAACTAAACCTGTCATTGCACACACAACAACTGTGTCCCAAAAAGTCCCTGTTGCAGAAACAAGTGCTTGCTTAACAGGATTTCTTGTTTTAGCTGCTGCTGCAACTATCGGTGCACTACCAAGACCAGATTCATTTGAGAAAAGTCCCCTTGACACACCATATCTCATCGCCATCATAATTCCTGCTCCTGCAAAACCTCCAACAGCCGCCTGAGGTGAAAAGGCATCCTTAAATATTAATACTATTGTGCTACCAATTGTTTTATATCCTATTGCTAGAATAATAATACATCCAATAACATAGAATATAGCCATGAATGGAACTAAAACATCACACACCTTAGCTATTTTCTTAATCCCACCTAAGATAACAACTGCTACTAATAAAGCTATTACAATTCCTGTAATCCAAGTTGGAATTTTAAATGTTTCATATACCATTGATGATACTGAGTTTGCTTGTACCATACATCCAATACCGAAAGCTGCAATACTTGTAAAGAATGCAAATAACATTCCAGCCCATCTTGCATGAAGTCCATGTTCTAAAACATACATAGGCCCACCTACCATGCTACCGTCCTTAGTTTGAACACGATATTTAACAGATAGTAAAGACTCAGAATACTTTGTAGCTATCCCAAAAACACCTGTTAACCAACACCAAAGAACTGCGCCTGGGCCTCCAAGACCAACTGCTGTAGCAACACCAACTATGTTCCCAGTTCCAATAGTTGCTGCAAGTGCAGTTGTTAAAGCACTAAATTGACTTACATCGCCCACACCATAATCATCTTTCGTTACTGAAATCTTTATAGCCTTAAATATATATTTTTGAATGAATTTTAGCCTAAATGTTAAAAATAAATGTGTTCCAAACAATAAAACAATAAGTGGTATGCCCCATACCCATCCATCAATTTGGGTAACTAACTTTGCGAATGATTCCATCAATATCCCCCTCTAATTTGTTTATAGAAGCTATTATATAATAAATTCATTGTTAAATCAATTTAAATATTTTGACAAATGACTTTAAATTTTTTTATATCATTCATTTGCTCATTTATTATCTCATATGCTAACATTATAAAAAAAACTCCTAAGCCTCATGCCTCGGAGTTTTCGTAATTTTCTTATTATATATGTATTAAATTTATGCTATACTTTTATGTACGTTTTGAAAAATGTTTCATTATCTTTGCCCAAATTCTTTGAGTTTCAATAAATTCTCCATAATGCTTTTCAACATTTTTATTATATTTTTCAAGTTCTGATAGAATATTCATAAATTCAGGTTTGCCAAAGTATTTACAAATTTTAGGCAGCGAAACCTTTAGTTCTTCCCTCATCACATTAATCTTATCCTCATATTCATCTGGATGTGTTATATAAAGAAGTAATGGTTTATACCTAATCCACCCTATACAGGTCTTGTAAAAACGAGTTTTAACTTTCTCCGTATCAGCCCTTATAAACTTTAGCTTTATAGGAAGAACTCCTTCTAATAAATGGTTATATGTAGAAAATCCATCATGAAATGTATAACATGGAACACGTAAAACTTTCCTATTGCTTAAACAAGTACTTAAAAATGTGTCCTCTCCTCTTGCCCCTGGTGGATTATAAAACGGAAAAACACGCTCGGGCTTAGTAAGGTTGATACACAAATTAGCACCTGAAATAAATTTTGAATGATTTACTTCCTTTACCTCCACAGCATCATGACTAGTTAGTATCTTTGTATCCGCATACGTTATTCCACCATTTTTCATAACTGCTTTTAACTTATCCCATTTAACAATATCATTACTGATAGCTTCAATAAATGAACGGAAATCTCCTTCAGTCATTGTATCATTAAATTCCATATATGGTATTGGTGATATATAACCACAATGATGTCCATGAGTAATGTCGGCATTTTTAATATTTTTAAGATGTTCTGATAAAACAAACTGACCTCCCCATATAGCAGAGTCACGAGTATTTGTTACTGCCATAGGATATTCGTCATCATCTAGAAATACTAAGTAATCCATATGACTTTTTATAGCATTATATAAAACAGCATTACGCTTAGCTGCATACCCCTTGCCGAAAATCATTTGAGTTTCATCGAAACTAAGAACATTTTCCCTAATTAAATAATCAACTTCCTCTTTATTAGCAACGCTTCCAATAAACTTGCTACTATCAATCTTCTTGACTAAATCTGGATGCACATTAGTGTAATCCGTTATTTTAGTTTTATTATAATGAAGATCATATGCAACAAAAAGATTTAAACTAATCCGCTCATTTTCAACTAGTCCAGATTCCTCCCAATTGTTTATATTGGTTCTAAGCACCTTTTGAAAACTCTTTCTCCCAGTGGCAAATCCTATTCCAATTTTATATTCTTTTACCTTCTGCATTTTCTCTCTCCCTTTTGCGCGAAACTAATGGCAAATTATATCTCTACTATATATTATAACATATAAAACATGTTTTATCACAAATAGCATTAGTGCTTTGACTCCTCTAATATCTTTTTATAATTTACGTGAAATTCTTGTAACACACTCGATATGAGCCGTCTGTGGAAACATATCTACTGGTTGAATCTCGATAGTATTATAACCAAGTTCATCTAAAATTCCTAAATCACGAGCTAAAGTACCCGGATCACAAGAAACATAAACAATTGTTTTAGGCTTCATTTTACTGATAGATTCAAGAAAGGTTTTTTCACAACCCTTTCTTGGTGGATCAACTATAACTACATCTACATTTACACCCTCACAAATAAGATTTGTTATAACTTTCTCAGCGTCTCCAACTATAAATTCAGTATTATCTACCTCGTTTTCTTTAGCATTTTTTTTAGCATTTGAAATAGCATCAGATACTATTTCTATTCCATACACCTTTTTAGCCTTTTGAGATAAAAATAAGGATATTGTTCCTGTACCACAATATGCGTCAAGTACCACTTCTCCACCATTTAAGTTAGCATACTCTAGTGCCTTGCTATACAATACATCTGTTTGAATTGAATTAACTTGAAAAAATGATAATGGAGAAACTTCAAATTTAAATTTTCCTATGTAGTCTGTTATAGTATCTTTACCCCAAAGTGTTATGTTATGTAATCCCAATATTACATTTGTTTTTTCACTATTAACATTTTGTATAATACTTACAATACCTTTAATCTTTTTAGTAATTAAAGTTACAAATTCCTCTTTATGTGGAAGTATTTCACCATTAGTAACCAAAACAACCATAACTTGCCCTGTCTTAAATCCGCGTCGTATCATAATATGTCTTAGAATGCCTCCATGATTTTCTTCAGTATAAGTCTCAATATCAAATTTTTTTATCCACTGCTTTGTAAGTTTTACTACAACATCTGCAACTTTGTCCTGAATATGGCACACCTGCATATTTATTATCTCATGGCTTCTTGCTGCGTAAAACCCAATTTTCACAACCTCATCATTGTTAGACACAGGCAATTGAACTTTATTTCTATAATTATATGGATTTTCCATTCCCAGTGTTGGGTGCACTATAACTTTATCTAATTTTCCTATTCTATTTACAGCCTGCATTACTCTATTAGTTTTAAAATCTAACTGTGATTCGTAGTCTATATGTTGCACATTGCAACCTCCACAATTTTTATATATACTACAAATTGGATTTACTCTACTTATAGATTCTTCAATTACCTCTAGTAATTTACCAAAAGCAAACCTTTTAGATACTTTGACTATTTTTATTTTCACCTTTTCCCCTACAATAGCCCCCGCAACAAAAACGGTAAAATTATCTATCTTACCTACTCCTTCACCTTCATACCCCATATTGTCTATAGTCATTATATAATCCATGTTTTTTTCAACAGGAATAACGTAATTTTCAAATTTTCTCTTACTCTTCATTATTTCTCCTCTCAACTACTACCTATAGCATTTTTCTATATTAAAGGCATCCTTGAAAAAATAAATAGTCTTAAATCCTAGTATATTGACTAGTTATTTTTACGAAGATGCCTGTTAGAACAATTTTACTTATTAATTCAAAATTCTATTTTTCCTTAAAAGTTTCACATTCTGTTTTTACACTACTCACAGCACCAATACCATTCACCATAATATTTTCTGCAGCGCATATTTTTTTTGAATTATGCATGCAATTAATAGCATCACATCTAATACTTGGACTCATCTCTATAGTATCGTTATTAAATACTTGTTTAATTTCACCAACTACATTCATATTAAGTACATTGTTAATTGAATTTTTTAATCCCTTTTGAGAAAATGTTTCACATTGTGTTGCTTCAGTTGTATAAGCCTTCACGCCCGAGATATTGATAGTACTCGCAGAGCAAATCCCTGACATATTATTAACACAATTCGTTGCAGTACAACTTAAAGTTCCTTTCATATTTATCCCTCCGACTATTTATTTTTAATTATAATTTGCGACTTATGCTTTTATTATACTATACATAAGAAAATTTACATAATAAATATCATCTTTTGTCTTAATTTGTAATAGAACGTACAAACCTAGAGATTAAAAACGTATATAAGAAATCTATTTCTTTAATAACATTTTGGAAGCTGTTGCAGCTACCCAGGAGCTGATTTAATCTCAAATAAAAAAAGCATCATATAGATGCTTAAAAGAATCAGTTGCCATGTTATTTGCTTGTACTTTTAATTATAACCATATTTTATTAAATTATACACACATATAACAATTATTTATGATTTTTTATAAAAAAAATGATTGCCATTATTAGGCAATCATTTTTAATATTTTAGTATTTTATATTAGCTCGGCCACTGTATACAAGACCTCTGCCTGCGTCCATTGTTATGAATGAACCTGTTTTAATAATTTCTACTGCGCCTATTGCCTTACGTATTATTGGAACTGATTTTGATGTAGCTTCAATAACAACATTTGATAGATGTGCATAATCTTCTACAATAATTCCTGAAACTCTATCAAATAAATCAATATATTCTGCATCTAATTTCTTAACAACTAAAATGTCACCATCATTCATGATGTCACTTGCTTCTTTTGCATTTTCAACATAAAGAGCAGTTCCACAAGCTGATGCAGATATATTTCCCTTACCTTGTACTAAAATATCCCCAACAATATGAACTTTCATCATATTTGTGCTACCTACATAATTTACTGGGATTCCAGCAGCAATAACTACTAAATCTCCTTTTTCTACATATCCTGATTCTAATGCGATATCTGTAGATTTCTCTATAAGTTCATCTGTAGATTTTGCTTTCTGTGTACATATTGCAATTACACCCCAGTTTAATGCTAAGCTTCTAGCTACAGCTTCATAAGGAGTTACAGCAATAACTGGACATTCTGGTCTATAAGCTGAAACTTTTCTAGCTGTATTTCCACTTTGAGTAGCAGTAATAATAGCTGATGCCTTAAGTTCCATTGCAGTGCTACAAGTAGCTAAACTAATAGCATTTGGTACATTTTGAGAATGAACTGCTTTTTTCTTATTTAAGTTTTCTTCGTAGTTAAGAGCATCCTCAGCAGTTTGTGCTATTTTAGCCATTATTGAAACAGCTTCAATAGGGTATTTACCATTAGCAGTTTCACCACTAAGCATTATAGCATCTGTACCATCAAAAATAGCATTGGCTATGTCTGAAGCTTCAGCTCTAGTAGGTCTTGGATTTCTAATCATAGAATCTAACATCTGAGTAGCTGTTACAACAGCCTTACCAGCAGCGTTGCATTTTTCAATAATCATTTTTTGAACTATTGGAACTTCTTCAGTAGGAATTTCTACTCCTAGATCTCCTCTGGCAACCATAACACCATCTGATAATTTAATAATATCATCGATATTATTAACTCCTTCTCTACTTTCAACCTTAGAGATTATTTGTACTTTTTCTCCACCATTTTCACTAAGTATACGTCTTATATGTAATACATCTGATGCTTTTCTTACAAATGATGCTGCTACAAAATCAACACCTTGTTCACATCCGAATTTTAAATCATCAATATCTCTTGGTGTAAGTGCAGGAAGATTTATTGAAACTCCAGGTACATTAACGCCTTTATGGTTACCTACCATACCAGTATTTGATACAACACATTTTATTTTTTTACCTACAATTTTTACTACCTTAAGTCCAACTAAACCATCATCTATTAAGATAGTATCGCCAGCTTTAACATCTTTGTATAAATCTTCATATGTTACTGAGCATATAGTTTCGTCTCCAATAACTTCTTCACCACAAACTACAGTAAATTCTGAACCTTCACTTAATTCTAATTTACCAGTTACAAAATTTCCTGTTCTTATTTCTGGTCCCTTAGTATCAAGTATTATAGCAACTTGCTTATTAAGTTCTTTTCTAAGTGTTTTTACTGTATCCATTCTTGCTTTATGTTCTGCATGATCACCATGTGAGAAATTATGTCTTGAAGCATCCATACCTGCATTCATTAATGATTTAATTATTTCTTTAGTATCACTAGCTGGTCCTACTGTACATATAATTTTAGTCTTTTTCATAAATTACTCCTCTTGTGTTAATTATTTTGTGTTAATTTATTATAAATCTCTCTTGTTAAAATAACTTAGCTAACAAATTAATAAGAAAGAATTTTTGACATTTCATAAAGTTCTTCATTAAATTTTCTTGGCATTTCTATTGCTTCATTGATGTCTTCATCAACTATTTTGCCTTCTTTCATGCCAATAACTCTTCCTGATCTACCTTCTATAAGCACATTTACAGCTTCTACACCCATTTTAGAGGCAAGCATTCTATCAAATGCACTTGGACTTCCACCTCTTTGAATATGACCAAGTATTGTAGCTCTTGATTCAATTCCTGTTATTTCTTCCACTTGCTTTGCAAGCTCATTTGCTCCGCCTACACCCTCAGCAAGGATTATTAGATTGTGCATTTTTCCTCTTAATTTTCCTTCAAATATATTTTTGCACAAACCATCTATTTCATACCCTTTTTCAGGAATGATTACTTCTTCAGCTCCTCCACCAATACCAGCATATAAAGCTATATCTCCACAATTTCTTCCCATTACTTCAACTACACTAATTCTTTCATGAGAACTTGAAGTATCTCTTATTTTGTTTATAGCATCAAGCACTGTATTTAATGCTGTATCAAACCCTATAGTATATTCAGTGTAAGGTAAGTCATTATCAATAGTTCCTGGTATACCTACAGTTGCAATACCAAGTTCTGATAAAAGTTGTGCTCCTGCGAAAGAACCATCTCCACCAATTACTACAAGTCCGTCAATACCAAATACTCTTAGCACATTAACTGCCTTTTTTCTTCCAGCTTCAGTTTTAAATTCTTCGCATCTAGCAGTTCTAAGAATAGTTCCACCTCTATGAATTATATCTGAAACAGAATGTCTATCCATATCAAATATTTCACCATTTATAAGTCCACTATATCCTCTTTTTACGCCCATAACTCTTATGCCTTTAAATATGGCCATTCTAACTACTGCCCTAATGGCTGCGTTCATTCCAGGTGCATCGCCACCACTTGTTAATACCGCAATTGTATTCATAAAACATTCCTCCTCATAGTTCTCTAGGAGAGCAAACAATTATAAATTGTTCATCTCTTCTGCACCGCCGGGACAAATTTTGTCCCAGGATGGCTAGAATATATTCATGTCTGCTAACAAAAACATTACTACTAATTAAAAATATTCTTATAGTCTAATATTATACAAAATTCTTAAATTATTCAACATAATATGTGAAAAAAATATTTTTTTTTGATAAACAATCTATAATCGGAATACTGTAAACCTTTTTAATGGATAAATACGGTATAAATGCTGTTTTCCAACTATTGTATCTCTATTAACTACATTTATAATAATAACATTTTTTGCTGTAGTTAACAAAGATTTCATTGTTTCTTTATATTATTTTCTCCAAATATATTTCTTAATAACTCCATAGTATCTGTTTCTTCACTTAGAAACAAACCCTTATCTACAGCATACATTTTTCTTGGCTCTTTTGTACATAGGTACACAGGGGTATTTCCTCTGTATATAGCCAAATTCTGTTTTAATTTTTTCAAAGCATCTTTTACCATAATTTCATTGTCCACCAATATATAAATTTTCTCACTATTAATCTTTATTAGTGGTTTAATATCCTCGCACAATATTTTTGGCTGTTCTTCTTCCCTAATACTAACTCGACCTTTTATTATTACTATCTCGTCATCTTCTAAAAGCGACTTATATTTTTCAAATGTTCTCGGAAAAACTATTACTTCTACACTTGCATATAAATCTTCTAGGTTAATAAAAGCCATCATATCGTTGTTCTTAGTAACTTTTTTATTAACAGATGATATTATACCTCCGATAATAACTTTGTCCCCATCTTGGAGCTTAAAGCTTTCACTAAGCATATCATCCCCTTCATCAAGACTCTCATCAACCACGATATCCGATATTCTAGTATTAGTTTGTATTTTAAGTGTCTCTTCATACTCATCTAATGGATGACCTGATAAATATATTCCTGTCATCTCTTTCTCCATAGCTAAAAGATGTTTCTTTTTGAATTCTTTAATATTGGGATACTCTATTTCAAAATTATCATAATCATTGTCAAAATCTAAAAATAAATTTATTTGTCCTGAAATATTTCTCTTTCTATCATTATTTACTCCATCTAGTACCTTTTCATATACTGCTAAAAGTTGTGACCTATGGATTCTGAATTCATCAAATGCTCCTGCCTTAATAAGGCTTTCTACTGCTCGTTTGCTTACACATGCAGTATCTATCTTATTGCAGAAATCCATAAATCCAGTAAAATCACCTTTCTCTTCTCGATTGCGTACAATACTCTCTATTACATTTACCCCTACATTTTTAAGTGCTGAAAGGCCAAACCTTATAGTATCACCTTTTACAGTAAACTCTGCATAACTTTCGTTTATACTAGGAGGCAGAACCCCTATATTAATTTGCACTGCATATCTAGTGTAAAAAGCTATTTTCTCACTATTTCCCTTAACGCTGTTAAGCATTGCAGCTAAAAATTCTGTAGGATAATAACACATTAAATAAGCTGTCTCATATCCTACAACTGCATAAGCCGCTGCATGAGATTTATTAAAAGCATAAGACGCAAAATCCATCATTTGATCAAATATAAGATTTGCTGCTTTTTCGGTAATCCCACGTCTTAAACATCCATCAACTTCTATTTTTCCATCATCAGTAACTATTCCATGTATGAAATTATATCGCTCCTCTTCCATGACTTTATGTTTCTTTTTAGACATGGCACGACGTACAAGATCAGACCTCCCCATGGAATACCCAGCAAGCTTTCTAACAATTTCCATAACTTGCTCTTGATATACCATTACGCCATATGTAACGCCAAGGATTTCCTCAAGCTGTGGAGTAACATATTCCACCTTATCCATACTGTTTTTATTTCTTATGTACCGAGGTATTTCAGCCATGGGACCTGGTCTATATAAACTTATACCGGCAATAATATCCTCTAAATTGTCAGGTTTTAATTCCTTCATAAATCCAGTCATCCCAGCAGATTCAAGTTGAAATATACCTACAGTCTTTCCTTCACCGATCATCTTGTAGACCTTGTGATCTTCAATATCTAGATTGTCTATATCAATAGATACATTCCTATTATCTTTTACAAAATCAACACAATCTCGCATAACTGTAAGTGTGCGAAGCCCAAGAAAATCCATTTTTAAAAGACCGAGCTCCTCAAGAGTTCCCATAGGAAATTGTGTTACTATCATATCATCCTTTTTCTGAAGTGGAACATAACTTACTAAAGGTTGCGACGCAATAACTACTCCTGCTGCATGGGTAGAACTATGTCTTGGAAGTCCTTCAAGGGCCTTTGCAATATTAATAAGAGCTTCAACCCTCAAATCATCTTTATATAATGAATTCAGCTCCGGATTCATTTCAAGAGCTTTATTTATAGTTATATTTAGCACAGATGGTATCATCTTAGCAATTCTATCCACTTCTGCATATGAATAGTTCATAGCCCTTCCTACATCTCTTATACAAGCTCTAGGAGCCATTGTTCCGAATGTTATAATTTGTGATACATTGCTAGAACCATACTTACGCACAACATAGTCAATTACTTCTTGGCGCCTCTCATAGCAGAAATCTGAATCTATATCTGGCATTGAAACTCTTTCTGGGTTTAAGAATCTCTCAAAGATAAGATTATATTTTATAGGGTCAATTTTAGTTATATCTAAAACATATGCAACTATAGAACCCGCAGCTGATCCACGACCAGGCCCTGTAGGAATACCATGATCTACAGCAAATTTTATAAAATCCCATACTATAAGAAAATAATCAACATATCCCATTTGTTTTATTATGTTAAGTTCATATTCAAGTCTATCTACATACAACTTAGCATCTGCATTAGCTTTTGCTATTTCATTTATAGCCTCTATAGAAAATTTTTCGTCTAATACTTCGCTAAACACTTCATACCTTGGCGTTAAACCCCTGTAGCAGTGTTTTTTTAAAAATTCGTATGGGTCCACCCCATCAGAAAGTGGAAATTTAGGTAGTTTTGACACATGAAATTCATAATCAAAGTTGCACATCTGCGCTATCTTAACTGTATTACTAAGCGCCTCTGGAACATAGGCAAATGTTTTTTCCATTTCTTCTGGAGATTTTAAGTAAAATTGATCTGATGGATATCTCATTCTATTTTCATCTTCAACAGTTTTTGCTGTTTGAATGCAAAGAAGAATATCATGAGCCTTAGAATCTTTTTGCTCTATGTAATGAGTATCATTAGTGCAAATCAAGGGAATTCCAGTATCCTTTGAAAGTTTAACTAATAGTTCATTAACCTTAAGTTGATCTTGCATACCGTGATATTGTAATTCCAAGTAGAAACCATCTTTAAATATTTTATTATACTTTAAGGCTATTTCCTTTGCCTTCTCATAATTGTTACGTAGAAGAAGACTCTGTATTTCACCACCAAGACAAGCACTACTGGCAATTATCCCCTCACTATACTTTGACAAAAGCTCAAAATCAACCCTTGGTTTATAATAAAACCCTTTAATTGATGCAGCCGATACTATTTGCATCAAATTTTCATAACCTTTAGTATTTTTAACTAAAAGTATTAAATGATGTGTAGGATTTTCTCTATCTGGCTCTTTTATATTCATGGATTTAGCTGCTACATATATTTCACAACCAATAATTGGTTTAATACCTTGTTCTTTCGCTTGCTTATAGAATTCTACACATCCATACATTACCCCATGATCTGTTATCGCTATGCTTTTCATTCCCAATTCTTTAGTCTTAGCAATAAGCTCTTTAATTTTCCCCGATCCATCAAGAAGACTATATTCTGTATGTACATGAAGGTGGACAAAACTCCCCAAATCTTCTTTTTCTTTTATTTTTAGTTCTTCAGTCACTTTTTCCACTTCCCTCCAGCCATAAGTTAGTACGCATCGGACTATAACCTAAGATTCATAATCTACAGTTTTAGAAGATTCTAGCATGGGCTTCAAATATTTAAGCACTTCATTTACATGGTACTCACTAACTGCATATGTATTCATATCCTCTAATGAATTAAACTTAGTAATAAGTGATAAGTCATAAGAACGTTCAGAATGAATTACATCAACTCCCACCTCAAGCCCTTTTAGTTGTGATATTTTTCCATCCATACTAAGTAAAATATTTTTAGCATCTGCTGCCTGTTTCTTATTCTTTAACTTAAAAAATACTATGTGTGTAAACATTGTCCTGCCTCCCTATATTTAATAATTATATCATCATAATAAATAAGTTCTCTATTTACTTAATGTTTTTGCAGAAATCATTGCTTTTGCCACAGAATCCTTATGCGAATTATACATGTTTATTTCAACCTTAGAAAAACTTCTCCCTTTATCCACTATTTGTGCATATATATCTATATCAGTACCCATTTGCACAGGTTTCATAAAATATGCCATAATACTATCCACAGAAACGTTAATATTATTGTTCTGCCTTAATGCCATTATTCCCATAGTTGATAAGAGCATATTGAGTGAACTCCAAGAAGCAGTTCCAAAAGGATCTAACATCTGAGGAATAATTTGACCATTAAAATGCAAGCTAGTTCCCTCATGTTCACATGTGAAATTCATTAATATAAGGTCTTCTATAGTTTCAGCAACTTGTGGCTGCCTTAATGAAAATTCCATTGCCTTTATTACGTGTTCTATAGTAAGTACCCCTACTAACTTCTTCTTCTCAACAACAGGACAAATTTTTATTCCATCCCAACCCATAATATGAGCAGCATAAGCTATTGTTGTTTTAGGTGTTACACATACTGGATTCTTATTCATAATTTTATTAATTGTTTCATCTTCATCATTACATCCTTGTAAATCTCGCAATGTAACTATGCCAATAATTTTCATATTCTCATCTAGTACAGGATATCTCTCATGGTTAGTTTCTATAATCAGTTTTCGCCATGTAGCGACAGTATCACTACCCATAAGACACGTAGTATTAGTATCCATCACATCTTCAACTAAAATGATTTCTTTCTTAACCATTGTTTCATAAAGCGCCTTGTTTATCATACTAGCCACTGTAAAACTATCATAGGTTGACGACAATAAGGGAATACCCTTTTCATTGGCGAGTGCCTTTACTTTATCACTACAATTAAAACCTCCAGTAATTAATACTGCAGCCTCATTTTGAAGAGCAAGTAGTTGTGCTTCTTCCCTATTACCCACAATAAGTAAGTACCCCGGCCTTATATATCTATTTATTGATTCAAGAGCCATTGCACCTATAATAAATTTATTTAAGATTCTATTAATACCTTCTTTTCCACCTAAAACGGTTGCTTCAAGAATTCTTATAACTTCAGCATAAGTAAGGCTTTCAATATTTTTTTTATATACCTTTTCAACTCTAACTGTTCCAACCCTGGGTACTGTATTAACAATTCCCATGTTCTCTGCCTCTTTTATTGCTCTATATGATGTACCTTCACTAAGCCCTAGTTCAGAGCTGATACCCCTTACTGATATTTTAGTTCCGATTTTTAGGGAAAGAATATGCTTAACTATCTCCTCATGTTTTGACATTATAAATCTACCTTCCTTCTTTCCTTAATTCTTCAGCAATCTTTTCTATTCTTCGTAATCTATGATTAATCCCCGACTTTCCTACCGGTGGTTCTAGTATTGCCCCAAGTTCTTTTAAAGATTCATCTGGATATTCCAGTCTTAATTCAGCAACTTCTCTCAAATTCTTAGGCAATCTTTTAAAACCTATTTCGGCTTGTATTAATTTAATACTTTCTACTTGCCTTACTGACGCATTTACAGTTTTACTAAGATTTGCTGTTTCACAGTTTACAATTCTGTTTACATTATTCCTCATTTCCTTCATTATCCTTACATTTTCTAAGAATAATAATGAGTTATGTGCACCAATTATATTAAGAAGATCAACAATCTGCTCACCCTCTTTAATATAAATAACAAAACTGCTTTTTCTTTGTATTATTTTTGAAAATAGTCCATAACTATTAATAAGTGTGCTTAGTTCCTGTGCATAATCATTATCATGCGTTACGAATTCAACATGGTAATTTTTTTCTGGATTACTAATGCTTCCACCGCCTAAAAAGGCACCTCTTATATATTTACGCTTGCATTCCTCAGCATCAATTAATCTTTCTGGTATTGTGTAATCTATAGAGAAAAAATTCTCGTCTTCAAGAACAGCCACTTGCTTTAATAGGTCTTTGACGCCCATTTCTTCGGTTATTATAACTACATAAACATTCTTTTTTTTAAGAGAATTGCTTCTCTTAACTAGCAATTTAGCATGAATTTCAAAATGTTCCTTTAATAATTTAAAAATAAGTCTTGCTATTGCTGGGTTTTCAGTGGTTATTTGAAAATTAATTTGTTTATTAGACCCAAGTCCAATAGTTCCACTAACCTTCATTATAGCCGCCATTTCAGCCATGGCTTCCTCCTTACTCATGTCTGTAAATCTACAAATTTCATTTTTAACCTTAGACGAAAATGACATTATTCTACTCCTTACTTTGTTTATTTTCTTTAAGCTTTTGTGATAGATAAAAGTATTCAACTATTTTTTTCTTATCTTTAAATAACCTTTTCTCCATAATTGTTTCAACTAAAATTGCTGCAAGCTTATCTGCATCATGTCTTATATATCCTTTTCCAACTTTAACAAAATCTTTCTTTATTACTCCTATACCAAGTTTTTTAACTTCCTCTTCATTTATGTTAACCATATTTGAATTTTCATCAAGATATTTTTTCTCAAGTTCGCTACTTATTTTCCCCGTGTTTACAACCACGTAATCAATTACCTTACATTTAGTGTGTTTATTAATAGCCTTTATATGATCTATAACTCCGAAATTATCACTTTCTCCTGGTTGAGTCATAATATTTGCGACATAGACCCTTATTGCTTTTGTTTTAGACAATGAATTTCTTATTTCCTTTACTAATAAGTTTGGAATAATGCTAGTATAAAGGCTCCCTGGCCCAAGTATTACTGCATCTGCTTCATTTATTGCAACCAGCGCTTCCTTTAATGCTCTAGCATCTTTAGGTTCTATAAAAACCTCATCAATTGGGCTATTATTGTCTATAACACCTTGTGGTATATTAGACTCACCATCAATTATCATTCCATTCTTAAGTTTTGCCTTCAAAACCATATTATCTAAAGTAACTGGAATAACTCTTCCGGTTACTGCAAGTACTGAGCTCATTTTCTGAACAGCTTCTTCAAAGTTATTTGAAATTCCATCCATCGCAGCTAAAAATAGATTACCAAAACTCTGGTCCTTCAATCGTCCGTCTGTAAATCTATACTGCAATAACTCATCCATAAGCGGCTCCGTTTCTGCTAGTGCCAACATACAATTTCTAATATCTCCTGGTGGAAGTATGCCTAAATCTTCTCTTAGAACTCCTGATCCCCCACCATCGTCTGCTACTGTTACTATTGCAGTTATATTGTTTGTATATTTCTTTAGCCCTCGGAGCATAGTTGATAAGCCAGTACCTCCACCAATTACTACTATTTTAGGCCCTTTTACAAGCACTCTCTTTTCATAAATTAAATTTTTTAAATTTTTGGAGTCAATAGCTACGTCCAAATTTCCCGTGTTCACAAGTATAATAAAGAATTTAATAATCTGGATTATAGATATATATATTATTAGAGCTCCAATGGCTATTATAAAAATTGAAACACCAATGTTCCTAAAAGTAAGATTAGATTCATTTATAATTCTAACAATTCCAAAAGCTAAAATGGAACAGCCTAAGATACCTAGAAGAATCCACCTTTTTATATTAACGCCAGGTGCAAGTAGCTTACTAAGCATCATAGCTTAATGTCACCACCTCTATTTGCATCTTCATTTATATCTCTGTGATCTATATTAACGTCATAACCATCTTTATCAAGTATTTCATAAATTTTGTTAGCTATAGCTACTGACCTGTGCCTTCCCCCAGTACATCCTATTGAAACTATGAGTTGTCTTTTTCCCTCTGCCTTGTAATTTGGAATTAGGAATTCTAGCATATCTTTAAGTTTTTCAATAAACAATTTTGTCCCGTCAAACTCTAATACATAATCGCGAACAGGTTTATCATTACCCGAGTACTGCTTAAGCTCTGGAATGTAATATGGATTAGGCAAAAATCTAACATCAAAAACTAAATCTGAGTCCACAGGCATTCCATATTTAAACCCAAAAGAAAGCACAGTTATAATAAGTTTAGTTTCTATTTGACCTTCCTCACCATAAATATTATTTATCTCCTGGGTTAATTCCCTTGCAGAAAGTCTTGATGTATTAATTATATGATCAGCACGTTCACGTACAGCTTTAAGTCTTCGTCTCTCAGTTGCAATACCATTTAAAACTCTTCCCTCAGGTGATAGTGGATGTTTTCTTCTTGACTCTTTGTATCTCTTAACAAGTACCTTATCTGATGCCTCTAAAAATAGTATTTCATACTTGTATCCTTGATCTTTTAGATAAGCTAAACTGTCAAATATATCATCAAAAAACTTTCCGCCCCTAATATCTATAACTAAAGCAATTCTATCTATATTTCCATTAGATTGATAACATGCTTCCGCAAATTTCGGAATTAATAAAGGTGGTAAATTATCCACACAAAAAAATCCTAAATCCTCAAGATTTCTTACAGTTTGTGTTTTCCCAGCTCCTGATAACCCGGTCAATATAACAAATCTCATTAAAAACCCCCCTCTATAAAAAATAAATAATTTCAATATAATTAGATTAATTTTAAATGTATAATTAATGAATTGTATTAATACAATATCACTATTTATTATAACACATGTATTGATAATTACAGATATACAAGCATAAAAAAATACACAGAAATTTAACTTACTGTGTATCCTAAAATGCTATTTATCTTCGCCCCAAATTTTTACTTCAGTGCTAAGTCTTACACCAAATTTTTCTTCCACTGTATCTTCTACAAGCTTAATTAAATCTAATATGTCCTTTGCAGTAGCATTCTTTTTATTTATGATAAATCCAGAATGTTTAACAGATACCTGAGCATCTCCAACGCATGTACCTTTTAAATCAGACTCTTGTATAAGTACACTAGCATAATGCCCCTCTGGCCTTTTGAATGTGCTCCCAGCCGATGGATATTCTAATGGTTGTTTGTCACTTCTTTTTTTAGCAAGATCATCCATTCTCGCCTTTATAACTTTTTTATCTCCATCTTCAAGACAAAGAGTAACACTTATTACAGTATATCCATATTTTAGTACAGCACTACTTCTGTAAGATAGTTCCATTTCATCTTTATTTAAGTTTAGAAGTTCTCCATTATTATCCACGACTAGTGTGCTTTCAAGAACCATAGACATTTCGCCATTATATGCTCCTGCATTCATAGCTGCCGCGCCACCGATACTACCTGGAATTCCACTAGCAAATTCAATTCCTTTAAGTCCAGCATCTAATGCCGCCATTGTTACATTGTATAGCGATGCCCCACTTTCAGCAGTTATCTTATTTCCTTCTACTTTAATATTATTAATCTTACATAATTTTATGACAACACCACGAATTCCGCCATCACGTACAAGCAAATTAGACCCATTTCCTATTAGATAATAAATAACATTATTTTCTTTACAGATTTTTATCAAAGCTTGAACTTCGTTAACATCTTTTGGTGTTAATAAAATATCTGCTGGTCCACCAACTTTAAAAGAAGTATGATTTCCCATAAGTTCATCTATCTTTATGTTTTCTTTAGTTGTTACTTTATTTATTTGCTTTATTAGTTTCGCATATTGCTTCATATTCTACTCCTTGAAAATATTAATATATTTATATTCTTCTATCATAAATCATATAATTATGTATAGAAGTTATAGTTCCTATAGTTTACCCTTTTTTTAAATTTATTTCAACCGTATAAAATTATTATTCTCCCTATTAGTTTTGTAATTATTTGCTGTTTTTAAAAAATTCTATAACAGATTCCACAGCTTTACTATCCATAGAAGGGGTATCCATTAGTTCCACTTTACTCGCAATTTTTATATTATCAACGCTACCAAACTTCTTTAATAACTCGCGTCTTCGCTTACCCCCAATATTGGGTATATTATCTAATATAGAGTATAAAGTTCTTTTATCTCTCAAACTTCTGTGATAAGTAATGGCAAATCTATGCACCTCATCTTGTATTCTAGTAATTAAGTGCATACTTTGTGAATTACTTTTCATATTAAGCTCTATATTGTTGTATATTAATCCTCTAGTTCTGTGTTTATCATCTTTAACCATTCCGCAAACAGGTATGTCTATATTAAGGTTATTCAAAACCTCTATTGCAACGTTAACTTGTCCTTTTCCACCATCCATTAAAATCAAATCAGGAAATATACAAAACTTTCCTTTGCTTAACTCTAGATGTCTTTCTTTAATCTTTTCTACTTCTTCTAATCCATGAAGAAATCTTCGTTCTAATATTTCACGCATACTATCATAATCATTAGCTCCTATTACAGATTTTATTTTAAACCTTCTATAATCACTGCTTTTCGGTTTACCATTTTCAAAAACTACCATGCTTCCTACAGAATCTACACCCATTATATTGGAAATATCATAAGATTCGATTCTCTCAGGTACTTCATCTAGTTCTAGTAATTCTACAAGCTCTGCCAATGCTATTTTATGGACTTCTTTATCTTGCATATCTTTTAATTTAAAATTCTCAAGAGTTATCTTAGCATTGTTTTCTACCATCTCTAATGTTTTTTTCTTTTCTCCCTTTTGTGGGACTCTAATAGTAACCTTTGATTCTTTTTTAGAGCTAAGCCATAGCTCAAGAATTTCTGGTTCATTTATAAAAGGCACATATATTGTTTTGGGAATAAATGCCGCAGCCCCATAAAATCTTTTTATAAATTCTTCTATAAGTTCATCCCCTGCCTGGTCCGCTTCATCATTTAATATAAAATGTTCACGTCCTACTATTTTACCATCACGAAGGAAAAATACCTGAATACAAACATCTTTTTCATCCACATGCATATTGATAAAATCTTCATTTTCACAATTTCCTATTATAATTTTTTGCTTTTGGTTTATTTTATCTATCGCCATTATTTTATCACGAAACGTAGCAGCCTTTTCGAATTCTAAAGATTCTGATGCACTTTCCATTTTTAACTTTAAAACATCTTTTATTTCTTTATCTTTTCCATTAAGTAATTCCATTGTACCTTTAATTATTTTTCCATAATCTTCTCTGTTAATATACCCAGCGCAAGGCGCTTTGCAAAGTCCTATATGATAATTAAGACAAGGACGTGTAGGTTTCATTCCTTCTTTAATACTTTTTCTACAAGTTCTAAGTGGGTATATTTGTTTTATAAGTTCAATAGTACTATAAACAGCTGCTGAGTCTGTGTACGGTCCAAAATATTTTCCTCCATCATTTGCTATGTTTCTAGTTACAAAAACACGTGGGAATTCCTCATTTATTGTTATTTTTATAAAGGGATAGCGTTTATCGTCCTTGAGCAAAATATTGTATCTAGGGCTATATCTTTTAATAAGATTACACTCGAGTATTAACGCCTCCATTTCCGAATCCGTTACTATATACTCAAACTCAGATATATTTTTAACCATAGCCTTTACTTTTACAGAATGGTTTTTAGATTTTTTAAAATATTGCCTCACTCTATTTTTTAATATTTTAGCCTTTCCAACATAGATTATTTCTCCAAGATTATTTCTCATTAGGTATACTCCTGGGGCATCTGGAAGACTTTTTAGTTGATATTCAAAATCAAACACAATACACACCCCCTTTAATATATAATTTTTATAAACATATACAGTCATAATTGTACCAAGTCGTCAAATTTCCCGGGAAATTTGTTATAAATTGCTCCTATATTATTTTACTTATGACATATGTTATGCTACCTTTAACAACATTTTGGAAGCTTCAAGTCTGCCATCTTCTATAAGTGATAGTTGTCTAGCCTAGGAAAATTACTTTGGTGGCAGTCTAAATTTGCTTCCAAAGTTGTTGCAGCGACCCAGGAGATGATTTGACATCATTTCTCTCATTTGCCAACATCCTTAATTATAATACTAATTGCTACATTTGTGACAAAATATAAAGTCAAATATTGTTATAATATTTGACTTTATATTTCCACCACTATGTACATGTTTTCTCATGTTGTATCTTCTAGGTCGATGTTCCCACTACCCAGGAGATGATTTAATAATTAACAAGCATTATTGCAAATATGTTCTAATAAGTTCCTTAGTTATGTTAGCCGCAAGAACTCCGCCTTGCCCACCATCCTCTATGATTACAGCTATAGCAATTTTAGGATTATCATAAGGTGCAAACCCAGTAAACCAAGCATGTGGTGCCTCTTGTTTACTAGGGTCATCATGATCTGCAGTTCCTGTCTTACCACTAACCAGTATGTTAGGCAAAGCAGCACTTTTACCTGTTCCTCCAGACACTACTGCCCTCATTAAAGTCTTCATAGTAGCTGCATTTTCACTTGTCATTACTTGAGCCAATTGTTTAGATTTCAATTTTTCTATTGAGTTTCCCTTGCTACTTAAAATTTCTTTAACAAGCATTGGTTCCATCATAACACCATTATTAGCAACAGTACTCACAACTAATGCCATTTCCATAGGAGTAACTAAAACTCCAGCTTGACCTATAGCACTTTGAGCAATATTACCTTTCTCGTTACTTTTATAGTTTGGGAATACACTGTTTTCTACAGTTAACCCTATAGTTGGAATATCTTTATTAAAATAAAATTTTTCCGCCGTATTTTTTAATTCCTTATTTCCGAGATCAAGACCTAAAGAACCAAAGTACACATTACTAGAATGCATATAAGCAGATTTAAAATCAATATTTCCGAAAGACTCACCTTGAAAATCTCCTAGTAGTCTTGTTCCATTAACAACTAAACTTCCATTATCATTTTTGCTAGTATTTATAACATTTGTAATGTTTTCTAACGCACTTGCTGCAGTGACAGTTTTAAATGTAGACCCTGGTGGATATAGCCCAGATACCGCTCTATTTAGAAGTGGCATGTCTTTATTTGAATTTATACTCTTCCACTCTTTGTCTAAATTATTAGGGTCATAAGAAGGTTTTGACACCATAGCTAAAATTTCACCTGTTTTAGGATTCATAGCCACAATTGCTCCCCTGTGATCGCCTAAAAGATTATAAGCCTTTTCTTGTAATTTAGAATCAAGTGTAGTTCTTAAGCCATTACCAACTTTTTCTTCATTATCCTTACTAAAAAAAGCAAATTTTGAAAGCGCCGAGTCACTATTACCCATAAGTTCACCGTCATACTTTTTTTCAAGTCCTGTAAGCCCATATATAGGATCCATATACCCTATAGCATGAGCAAAAACAGCGCCTTGTAAATAAGTCTGTTTTTGAGACGTTTCGCTTAATCTCGTACTTTTTGTAAGTGCTGTCATATCTTTATCATAAATTGTTCCTCTTAATACCTTGTTTCGCTCAGCCCATAATCTTTGATTAAAAGAACTAGCTACAGCTGTTTCACTCTTAAACATGTATAAATAAGATATGTAAGAAATCAGAACAATAAAAAGTATTAAGAACACCAACATGACTTTTTTTATATTAATCACAAAATCATTCATAACTTCTACCGTCCTCTGAAATTTTTTGAATTATACCTAATGAAAAGAAAGTTATTATCATTGAACTTCCACCAGCACTTACAAGTGGCAGCGTTATCCCTGTTAATGGTATGGCTCCAACAACCCCTCCTACTATAACTAATACTTGAGCTGCTATCATCGTACTATAACCCACCGCAAGTAATCTTGTGAAATTATCCTTACTATAAATAGGCACTCGCATACATCTATAAAACAGTAAAAAGAATAAAATAAGAATAGCAAGCCCAGTAAGAAGTCCCATTTCCTCACAAATTGCTGAGAAAATAAAATCTGATTTAACTACAGGAACCATGTTAGGATACCCAAGGCCAAGGCCTGTTCCAAAAAGTCCACCTGAAGCTATCGATATTAAAGATTGTACTATTTGAAGTCCTTCATTATGACCATATTTCCATGGATCACCCCAGATCATAACCCTCAAGCGTACATGGCCAAAAAGTTTGTAACTTATAAAACCACCTATCATAAACAGCGCTAAGCATAATAGTATATACTTAAAATTTGAGGTTGCAATATATAACATAGTTACTGCAATAGCAAAAAATAGCAATGCTGAGCCCAAATCCTTTTGAATAACCATGAACCCAAGTGATATCATAACTACAATACCAGGTTCAAGTAATGCCTTGAATTTCATTTTTTCTGACTTTCCTAAAGAATCTTTTCCATAACTCTGTAATGCTGCTGCTAGATATGCCACCAGAGATAGTTTAGCAAATTCAGTTGGCTGAAAACTAAAACCACCGATAGATATCCAATTTTTAGCTCCGTAAACTTCTTTTCCAAAAAAGGTTCCCATAGACATAAGTAAAAGAGTACATACTAAATAAACATATTTGTACTTTCCAAACTTAGATAAACTCGGGAATAACACTACCACTAAAATGAATACAGCAATGCCTATAGTATAATAAATAAGTTGTTTAAGCGCAGTAGGAGAGTCTAGTCTATATAAAATTCCCATTCCTATAACTGCAAGCACATTTGAGAACAGTAAAATATATTTATCACCATCTGGGAAAAATCTTCTTATAATAAAATGAGAATACATAAAAATCAAACATATTATCGCACCCATTATTATTGCACCTTTATCAAATGAACCTTTCCCAATAAAAAACATATTTCCAAACAAAACTATACATAAAAGATAAGTATACCTTAGAAGCTTCTTCTCTTCTTTTATACTTTCCATAATATCACCTCTTTTAATCATCACCTACGCACATGCTTTTCACATAGGATACTATAATATTTACCCTATAACTTTAAAAACTGAAGTTCCTATTCTAATTTCGTCACCTTTTTTTATAGGTACCTTATCATTTACCTTTTTGTTGTTTTTCAAGGTACCATTAGTGCTTTTAAAATCTTGTAATATGTAGTCTGTATTTTTCAAATATATCCTTGCATGCTGAGATGATACGTACTTATCACCTAGAATTAAAAGATTATCTCCTTTTCTTCCTATAGTAAGTTCATCGTTTAGTGGAATAACTGCACCAACTCTTAAATTAAAATTTTCTCCTCTTTCAATAACTTCGAGTCCCATAGCCCTTCTGACTATTGGTTTTTGCTTTGCACCACCCTTTATGTCCTTATACATTATTTTCAAAGCAAATATTATTATAATGTAAATAATCGCTATTATTGCAAATCTCATAATTAAGCTTATCTTAGCCATAATGTACTTTCTCCTCTTTAAAAAATAATCAAAGACTAACATACTACCTATGCTAGTCTTATATGAATTATAACATTTTTTTCAGATATTGTCCTGTATATGACTTTACATTTAAAGAAATTTCTTTTGGAGTACCAGTGCACAAAATAGTTCCGCCCTTGTCTCCGCCCTCAGGGCCTAAGTCAATAACATGGTCTGCACACTTTATAACATCTAAATTATGTTCAATTACAACCACCGTGTTACCTGAATCTACTAGCCTTTGAAGTATTTTAATAAGTTTGCTAACATCGTCAATGTGAAGTCCTGTCGTCGGCTCATCCAATATATAAAAAGTTTTTCCAGTACTTCTCTTGGATAATTCGGACGCAAGTTTAATTCTTTGAGCCTCTCCACCAGATAACTGTGTTGAAGGTTGGCCAAGTCTTATATACCCAAGTCCCACATCCATTAATGTTTTAAACTTACTATAAATTCTTGGAATATTCTCAAAAAACTTTACTGCTTCTTCAACAGTCATATTTAAAATTTCATCAATGTTTTTTCCCTTATACTTAACCTCTAAAGTTTCTCTATTATACCTTTTTCCTTTGCAAACTTCGCAAGGCACATACACATCAGATAAAAATTGCATCTCTATTTTAATTATTCCATCACCATGACAAGCCTCGCATCTTCCGCCCTTAACATTAAAACTAAATCTGCCTGGCTTGTAACCACGAATCTTTGCTTCTGAACTCATCGAAAACACATCACGAATAACATCAAATACCCCTGTGTATGTAGCCGGGTTTGATCTTGGAGTACGACCAATAGGCCCTTGGTCAATATTTATTATTTTATCAATATTCTCTGCACCTAATATATCCTTATGAAGTCCTGCATTCTTTCTAGAGTTATTCAACTTTTTATTAAGACCTTTATATAAAATATCATTTACTAATGTACTTTTTCCAGAACCTGAAACACCAGTAACTGCAGTAAACACGCCTAAAGGAAACTCTACACTAATGTTCTTAAGATTATTTTGCCTAGCATTAAGTATTTTTATGCTATGGCCATTAGATTTTCTTGTTTTCTTTGGAACGTCAATTTTCTTTTTACCACTTAAATATTGACCCGTAATTGATCTTTTACATTTTTTAATATCTTCAATTGATCCTTTAGCTACGATTTCTCCACCATGTTCTCCTGCTCCGGGACCAACATCTACAATAAAATCTGCTGCCCTCATAGTATCTTCATCATGCTCTACAACAATTACTGTATTGCCTATATCTCTTAAATGTTTTAATGTTTTTATAAGTTTATCATTATCTCTTTGATGAAGACCAATACTAGGCTCATCTAAAATATATAAAACTCCCATTAAACTTGATCCTATCTGAGTTGCAAGTCTTATTCTTTGTGCTTCTCCACCTGACAATGTGGCTGCTGATCTAGCTAAATTTAAGTAATCTAATCCTACATCTTCTAAAAAATTAAGTCTATCGTTTATCTCTTTAAAAATTTGATTAGATATAATTTTATTTTTTTCTGACAGTTCAACATTTTCTAAAAAAGTTACTTCATCTGTTATGGATAGCATACAAAATTGACTTATATTCATGCCACCAACTGTTACAGCCAATGCTTCCGGGCTCAACCTCGCTCCCTTGCATTTAGGGCATGGATTATCCCCCATATATTGTTCAACATCTCTTTTTATATAATCTGATGAGGTTTCTAAATATCGTCTTTTTAAATTATTTATAATACCTTCATAAGCATGATTGAAAGTACCGGATCTATACTCTTTAACATAGTTTACCGTAACTTTCTCTCCACCCGTTCCGTACAATAACATTTTAAGAGTTTCTGGATGATAATCCTCTATAGGCGTATCTAAACTAAACTTATACTTTAAGCTCAGAGCCCTAAGTACCGAGAAAGTCCACGATTCTTCTTTAAGACTACCTTCACCAAAGCACATGATAGCACCGTCTTTAATACTCTTACTTTTGTCCGGTATTACTAAATCCTCGTCAATTTCCATAAGTGTTCCAAGACCATCACATGTATCACACTTACCAAATGGGGAATTAAAAGAAAACATTCTAGGTGCTAATTCTCCAAGACTAATCCCACAGTCTATACAAGCAAAATGCTCACTAAAGAGTATATCTTCTCCATCTTTAATACTAGCAATTGCAGTACCCTCAGATAATTTTAGTGCACTTTCTAATGATTCACAAAGCCTTCCCCTAACTTCCTGTTTTACTGAAATTCTGTCAATTACTACTTCTATACTATGTTTCTTTGTTTTTGCGAGTTTTATGTCTTCTTCCATAAGCTCTATAGTAGTACCATCTATTCTAGCCCTTACAAAACCATTCTTTTTAATGTTTTCAATTACTTTAACATGTTCACCCTTTTTTCCTCTTATTACTGGTGCTAATATCGAAATTTTAGTTTTTTCTGGCATTTGCATTATTCTATCTACCATCTGATCTACCGTCTGCTGAGTAATCTCCTTACCGCATTTAGGACAATGTGGTGTTCCAACTTTTGCATAAAGTAATCTCAAATAATCATAAATTTCAGTTACAGTACCCACTGTAGAACGTGGGTTTCTATTAGTAGTTTTCTGATCTATAGAAATAGCTGGAGATAACCCCTCAATGTACTCGACATCTGGTTTATCCATATTGCCTAAAAACTGCCTTGCATAAGCAGATAGTGACTCCACATATCTTCTCTGTCCCTCTGCATACAATGTATCAAAAGCAAGAGACGATTTACCAGATCCTGAAAGTCCAGTAAAAACTATTAACTTATCTCTTGGTATCTCTAAATCAACATTTTTTAAATTATGTACCTTAGCACCCTTTATAACAATTTTATTTCTCATGGTTGTCTCCTCTGTATTTAAATCATCATACATTTTTTATTTGCTTCTTTAGTTTATATAATATATCGCGAATCTCAGCAGCTCTTTCAAAATGTAAATCTTTAGCCGATTGTTTCATTTCATTTTCATACTTATCCATTAATTTTTTAGTTTCATCGTAATTCGCATCCATTGCAGCTTCAAGGGTTTCATATACCTCTTTATCCTCTGCAACTGTTACCGATCCGATAACTTCTCTAATATCTTTGACAATAGTAGTTGGTACTATATCATTTTTTTTATTATAATCCATCTGAATTTTTCTACGCCTTGTAGTTTCATCCATAGCCTTTTTCATAGACTTTGTTATCTTATCTGCATACATTATTACTTTACTCTGTGAATTTCTCGCAGCCCTTCCTATTGTTTGAATTAATGAAGTTTCTGATCGCAAGAAACCTTCCTTATCTGCATCTAGTATTGCAACAAGAGCTACTTCTGGAATATCTAATCCTTCCCTTAAAAGATTTATACCTACTAATACGTCATACGTTCCAAGCCTTAAATCTTGAATTATCTTCATTCTTTCTATTGTATCAATGTCTGAATGTAAATAAGTTATTTTCATATCCATTTCTCTAAAATATTTAGTCAAATCCTCTGACATTTTTTTCGTAAGAGTTGTAACTAAAATTCTAAAACCTTTTTTAATTGTTTCCTGTATAGTAGAATATAAATCATCTATTTGTCCTTTAACTGGTTTTATTACAATCTCGGGATCCAATAATCCTGTAGGCCGAATTACTTGTTCTGCAATATTTTCACTATTTTCAATTTCATAAACACTTGGCGTCGCGCTTACGAAAACTGTTTGATTCATACTTTTCTCAAACTCTGGAAAAGTTAAGGGTCTATTATCATAAGCTGATTTAAGCCTAAATCCATAATTAATTAAATTAGTTTTTCTGGATTTATCTCCTCCAAACATAGCCCTCACCTGTGGAAGTGTTACGTGACTTTCATCTATAAACATCAAATAATTATCGGGAAAATATTGCATTAAAGTTTGAGGTGCTGATCCTGCAGGTCTACCATCTAGTATCCTAGAATAATTCTCAATCCCAGTGCAATAACCAACCTCACGCATCATTTCAATATCATAATTAGTTCTTTGCTTAAGTCTTTGTGCCTCAAGTGCCTTATCTTCCTCAACAAGTTCTTTTAATCTTACCTCTAGTTCCTCTTCTATTTGAGCTATACCAACCTCTAATTTATCCTTTGAAGTAGCAAAATGGGAAGCTGGGAAAATAGAAACATGCTTTCGAGTTCCAATGATTTCACCTGTAAGTGAATCAAAAACTCTAATTTTTTCTATTTCATCTCCGAAAAATTCTACCCTGATTCCTTCAGATGAAGATGAAGCTTCAAATATATCAATAGTATCCCCACGTACTCTAAACGTTCCACGAATAAAATTAATGTCATTTCTTTCATATTGTATATCTATTAAATGTCTTATCACATCATTTCTATCCTTTTCCATGCCTTCCCTTAGTGACACTGTGAGTTTTTTGTACTCTTCAGGGTTACCAAGTCCATATATGCACGAAACCGAAGCCACCACTATAACATCATTACGCTCAAGTAATGCAGATGTAGCTGAATGCCTTAATTTATCAATATCATCATTAACAGATGAATCTTTTTCTATAAATGTATCTGTCTGTGCTATATAAGCCTCAGGCTGATAATAATCATAATATGACACAAAATACTCTACACAGTTATCAGGGAAAAACTCTCTAAACTCTGAGCAAAGTTGCGCCGCTAAGATTTTATTATGAGCAAGCACCAATGTAGGTTTTTGAACTCTCTCAATAATATTAGCCATTGTAAAAGTTTTACCCGACCCAGTTACCCCTTTAAGAGTTTGATACTTATCACCATCTTCAATTCCGCGCACAAGACTATCAATTGCTTGTGGTTGGTCACCAGTTGGTTTGAACTTTGAATGTAACTTGAACTCATACATAAAATCACCGCCTTGTCTTCCTTTTTTCTGAACATTTGTTCGCTACTTACATTTTAACTATAACTTTTTCATATGTCAATATTGTATTTCTAATTCTATAGCATACAGCGAAAGCTCATCATTTTGCATATTCCAATAGGATAAAATTCGCTATAGCTGACTTCCAATCTTATACTACAGCTCTGAAAGAGATGATGTAGCTCTGAAAGAGAGAACAGCTCTGAAAGAGATGCTTTATCTGTATTTACTATAATAACATTATTATGTACTTTTGTAGGACCTTATAATTAATATTTCTTTAGTAATTATTTACTGTATTTTTTATTTTTAACAATAATACTAAATATGTGCTAATAATTATTATTAATGCCACAATAACATTTTATTATAAATTTAATTCAGATAAAATTTTCCCATCCTACATAACTATTATGTTAGAATGGGAAAATTGTATGTATTTTTGTGCTTCACACATTGCACCTGCTTCTATACAAAGTTCAACGCTGGCATTAAAAGTTTCCAGTGCTACACTTGTAAAATAATTATCATCATCAGTATGAACTACTGCCACACCATCCCACCCAATTGGAAACCGTTGATACATAAATTTAACAGCTCTTGTGTACATTTCTTTCTCTATGTCCATATGATTAGCCTCCTTGTATAAAACATTGTGTCTTACATACTTTAATTTCTAGAATAATCACTATAACTTCTTATTCTTAATATAAGTGTATACTGCATATATTATTAATATTGGCACCCCGAAAATATATGACCAAACTAAAATTTGAGATATGAAATGCATATTCAATTCTTCCCCCCCTTTTTAGATGAAAAAACTACTTTTAACTTTCATTTTAAACCATGAGCAGAAGTTCATTAACATTTTCATAACTAATATTCCAATTAATTCATTTATAACCATAACATAGTTATAGTTGCATTAACGCATAAAACCACTGTAAAGCATTAATTCATAATACTTTACAATGGTTTTATGTTAAACTACAATATTCTATTGTCTTAGCATTTATTGATATTTAATTGAATTCTATTTCAATTTCTTCTCAATTAACACAAGAAAAACTACTTTTAGTTGTAAGGTTAAAGTCTAAAACTTTTGACAATATATTAACATCACCTTTAAATGGGAAACAAAGCAATTTATTTTCATTATCAAAAATCATAAGAAATGGTGTGTCATGTGCAGGAACTATTATATAGACATCATTTACATCTGCATTTAGCCATTTTGTATCCACCCTAACGGAAGGATACAGTGGAACCCTAATTGCATATCCATCACTTGTAAGAGGATTACTTTTACCATAAATGCCATCTAGATTCTTAATCCACTTTGAAACCATATTATGAATTTCCGGATTTAGCTTAACTACTTTAACTACCTTTTCTTGTTTTGGGTCAAAAATTTCAACATGCTTAAATTCCTCACCAAAAATAACTGTTGAATGTACTAATATAATAAATAAAAATATAATTGCCACTAACTTTTTTTTCATAAGCATCACCTATTTATTAATCTGCCCTTAATAAATTTAGTTATGTTAAAGTAATGGTTATAATTAAAATTAATTTATAATTAATTTTAATTTAGTGCTCCCATTAATATTATAAATTGTATACTAATACTAACAAACTATAATTTGCTACATATTTGGAATATTTTTAAATTGATAAAAAACGTTATGACAAAGACATAACGTTTTTCGTTTTAATAAAAGCTTTTGATTTTTCTTATGGACTTGTCACAAATCATGGCTTTACAGATGTTACTTTTATAAAACAGTTATTAAATTATCTCCTGGGGTCGCTGTAACAGCTCTAAAAGAGATGAATTATATCTCCTCTAGGGAGCTGCAACGACTTCATAAGGAGATTTACCCCTTTGTAGTTCTCTGGAGTAGATAACAATTATCAATTGTTATCTTCCCATTCGTATAGAAGTTGGAGACTTTCCTTCTGAAATGCTGTTAAACATGAATAAATAACAAGTATAAAATTTCTGCGAGATGACTTGCAATAAGGAGCGCAGGAACATTGAAATTTCATTTAGAAATTCTTCCTTTGCAATTATAAAATTCTTGTAAGCCTGTCAGGATACATAACAATTAATAATTGTTATGTCCCCCAGAGAAATACCCAAAGGCTCAGGCTAGTGAACCTGAAGCAGGAAGCTGAATGTGAGCGATAAAGAATTTTATATGAGCAAAAGACTAGAATTTCTTAATGTAATTTCACGTTTCAACCTCTTATTTCAAGACATCTCGTAGATTATTAAACTGTTTTTTATTTTTTGTCTTCGTCTTTGTCTTTATTCTTTAATTTGTTCATTACATCTTTAAATGTTTCATCATTCACTTTTACTATTCTGCTTTCTTTTGGTACTTGCCTAGGTACAACCACCATTCCTAACCTTTTGTCCCCAGCAATATTACTAATTTGAGTATCTTTTAATTTACCAGAAGGTTTTTTAATTTTAAACGATAATGAATTAAAGTTCCCTTTAATTATATTAAAAATTTCTTCTTCAGCTTCTATTTTTTTATCATTAACCATCACGATCAAATCTCCACTTTGAATACCCATTTGATATGCAGGAGATTTTGGGGTTACTGCAAGCACCATAATTCCCTCTTCAGTACTAACATATTTAGGTTTTAGAGTTAGTTCCATATACTTTTCTAGTTGTAACATCGCTTCATGAGCTACTGCCGCGAATATTAATATAAATAATTGATAACCTACTCCAAGTACTGCAAGTCTTGATATTGCAGTAAGCATAACCCCATACACTATTATTAAGACTCCTGACGTAAGTGTTTTCTTTCTCTTGCTTTTAGTAAACGTTATTCCGGCATAACCTATAACTCCATACAAAGCAATAGATGCTATAACAGAATTTTTAACTATTCTACTAACAATATCTCCTTGTATCAAATTTTTCCACTCAGGACTAACTAGACTCTGTCCAACAACTAAGTTTGATGAATTTGCACTCAAAAGTATCAGTAATGCAATTGGCAATGCCCAATACCTTTTTAATGCGAATCCGCCAACGATTTTATTATCTCTGTTCGTGAACACAGGAATAGCGCCCCTTGAACCATCTATCATGACTAAAACACCCTCAATAATATGCAATAACCCAACCAATGTCATTAGAGTCAAAATATCTATGTTTACAATATTTAATTGTGGCTTATTCAATGAAATTGATACATATTTAAATAATAGGCTGGTTAATCCTAAAACTGCACCAGAATAAGAAAAGCATATAAATCTAGGCTTAAATACCATAAAAAATAATGACACCATAAACAATAAATAAATATTTGAATTCTCATCAAAAACTAGTCCTGAAAATGTAAATAATAGACTTGCTACAGTTCCAGCAAAAATTCCTATTACAATTTGAGATATAGTTAATTCAAAGGGTGAATCTATACTTTCTCCCATTATCATTCTTTGCATTGCAGCAATTTTCTTGTTTTTACTATAAAAAATTAATGCGATCATTATTAAAATAAATGCATTTGAAGGTTCTGCAATTGCATAAGCAACTGCTCTCAAAGTATGTATTGCAATTTCCATTGACTAAAATTCTCCTTCCATATTATTATCAAACGCATATTTTAGAAATATCGGCTAAATAAAAGTATTAATATCGCACGTAGAATATAAATGTTATTAAAAACTAAGTATCTACCAAATTTCTTGGTAGATACTTATATAAATATCCCTATGCTCTTATTTTATTTTATTCTTAGCTAATTCTAAAGCTTTTTGAAACTGTGGATCTGTAGTTCTACTATATACCTTTTCTTTAAGTGCTGCTGGATAAACAACCGCAACTGCTGGTTTTATACCAATATGCTGTATATTTTCACCATTTGGAGTGTAATATTTTGATATAGTAACTTTTAAAGCAGTACCATCATCAAATCCATCGACACTTCTATAAAGCATAGTTTGAACAATGCCTTTTCCAAAAGTCTTTTCTCCCACTAAAGTACCAACTTTATAGTCTCTTATTGCACCTGAAAAAATTTCTGATGCACTTGCTGATCCTGAATCTGTTAATACCGTTAATGGCATACCTATAGCAATACCACCTTTAGATTTATATTCTGTCTTTTTCTTATTTTTATCTATTGTATATACTATATTCTTACCTTTAGGCACAAAATTAGAAGTCAAATCTACACATTGATCTAATAATCCACCTGGGTTTCCTCTTACATCAACAATTAAGCTTTTCATACCTTTGCTTTTTAATTCAGCTAACTTTTTAGTGAAATTCTTGCTAGTGTTTTCATCAAACATAGTAAGTTGAATATAACCAACTTTATTTGCTAACATCTCACCTTTAACTGTTACTAAATCAATTTTAGCACGTTTCAGGTTTACCTCAAAACTACCTTTTCCTTTTCTGTTAATAGTTAAAGAAACTGATTCGCCTTCCTTGCCTTTCATCATTGCAACAGCTTTTTCTAATTCAGTTGCAGATACTTTTGTTGAATTAACCTTCTCTATAACGTCTCCTGAAAGCAATCCTGCTTTTTTAGCTGGTGATTCATCAAAAGGTGCAATAATAACTATGTTATTGCCTTTAATTCCAACTTGTAAACCAAGTCCGGTATAAGCTCCTGTGGTTTGAGTATTAAAGTCTGTAAACTCTTTTTTATTCATAAATACTGTATAAGGGTCTTTTAAAGAATCAGTCATACCCTTTATAGCGCCTTCTAGCAAAACATCATCGGTGATTTTGCCATCATAATACTCATATAGTTTATTTCTTACTAAAAATAGTTTTTGAAATTTTACTACTTGATTATAAGCATCTCTTGAAATTAATACTTTTCCATTAGGAAGTCCTAGTGAAATTTGATTTGATACAAATAAAGTTAAACAATTAGTAACTAAGAGCAAAACTATAATCCATATAATTAGTTTTGTTTTCTTTACTTTAGGAACTCGGTTACCATTTTTTGCAACTTTAATTTTGTTTTCATCACCCATTTTACACACCTCTTTGCAATTCTCTATATATTATTATGTTAAAAAGTAAATTTTATAACACTAATATTAAAAAATATATTAAATAACCATACTAAGTATTACACAATCAAGAATTTTCTTATTGATATAACACTTCCTATAGCTCCGATAACTAAACCGCCTAACATAAATTGCCATAAGGTAGTACTTAATATAATTTGGGGATTTAAAAACGTAATTCCAAGTACTGCGTTGGAATACTTTTCAACAACTAATTTATATGCATAATATAATACTCCTGTGGAAATAACTGCTCCCGCTACACCAAGTATCATACCTTCAATAATAAATGGCCATCTTATAAACCAATCTGTAGCACCAACAAATTTCATAATGCCTATTTCTTTTTTTCTGGAATATAGTGTAAGTTTAATTGTATTTCCTATTAAGAATAAAGAAACACCTATTAAAATTGCAAATAATACAATTCCGACTACTTTAAAAGTATTTGTTATTTTTATAATTTTATCAACAACATCTCTTACATCATTAACCTTATCTACTCCCTTTAGACCGGTAGCCGCCTTTACTACCTTAGAAATAATTTCAGGTTTATCTACTTTTACTATGTATGCAGTGGGAAATGGATTTTGTTTATCAAATCCTTGCACTAAAGATTTATCATCTGGTCCAAATTGTTGCTTTACTTGATTTAGTGCATCTTTTTTATCTTGGAAATCAACCTTTGTAATGCCTTGAACATTGTTTATAGCTCTTTCTAGTGCTGATCTCTCTGCTATAGTTACATTGTCCTTAAGATAAATCTTAACTTCCAATTTAGCTCCTACTTTTTGTACACCTGCATTAACATTAAAAACAATTAATAAAAACACTCCTAAAATAAATAGAGTAGCTGCAACTGTAGCAACTGATGCTAAACTAACGGTTCTATTTCTTTTTAAACTCTTTAAAGCATCAACAATAAAATATTTAATTGTACTAATCTTCATAACCGTATCTACCCCTTTGCTCATCTCTAACTAGAACACCTTTTTCTATAGCGAGTACCCTCTTCTTCATAGCATCTACTATGCTCTTTGCATGTGTTGCCATAAGTACAGTAGTACCCGCTTTGTTAATATCATTTAAAATATCCATAATACCTAATGCTGTTTCAGGGTCTAGATTTCCTGTTGGCTCATCTGCTATTAGCAAAGTAGGATTGTTTACTATTGCTCTTGCAAGTGATACCCTTTGTTTTTCTCCACCAGAAATTTCATTAGGAAAAGCCATATGTTTTTTTGATAGTCCAACTAAGTCTAAAACATAAGGTACTTTTTTTCTAATTTCCTTTGAACTACACTCTGTTGCCCTAAGTGCAAAAGCCACATTTTCATAAACATTTAATGTATTAATTAGTCTAAAATCTTGAAAAACTACTCCAATTTTTCTTCTATGGTATGGTATTTTGCGTCTAGATAATTTTGTTATATCCACTTTGTTTATAATAATGCTACCTGTAGTTGGTTCTACCTCTTTTAAAAGTATCTTAACAAAAGTAGATTTACCCGCTCCACTAGGACCTACAAGGAATACAAATTCCCCCTTCTCAATAGTTACATCAATATTCGACAACGCTATTACATTATTATCATAAATCTTAGTTACTTTTTTTAATTGTATCATATTCAACTCTCCTTACCATGTTATATAATTCGTTACAGTAAAATCACTAATAACATTATACCATAATGACTAGATATGTAATAAAAATATTTATAAAATTTTTGTGAATAACATTCAAAATATGTTAATTATTTATCAAATTTTTCAAACCAATTTTGTTTGATTAAGAACAATATTACACCATTTCACACTATAATAACATAAATTTATGATTTTTATGAATGACGACAAAAATAAGGGCAATGGATGCCCTTATCTATTTATTAAGGGCATTAAATCCCCTTATCCATTTTACAAACCCACACTAATTAAAAGTGCAGTATCTACTTTTTTCATATCTCCATCAGTCATATGACCAATTTTTTCTTTTAATCTTTTTTTATCTAATGTTCTTATCTGTTCAAGCAAAACTACAGAATCTTTATTTAGACCGTACTCTTCAGAAGAAATTTCAACATGAGTAGGGAGTTTTGCTTTATTTATCTGAGAAGTAATAGCTGCAATAATAATAGTGGGACTATACTTGTTACCTATATCATTTTGAAGTATAATTACTGGCCTAATCCCACCTTGCTCTGAGCCTACAACCGGACTCAAATCAGCATAAAATATATCTCCTCTTTTTACTATTGTTGTCATTTGACAAATCACTCTCCGAAAGCTTAACTTCGTATTCTTTAAAATCTTTGATATCAGTCTCAAAACCCATATTAGCTATTTTTAAATTTAACTCGGCCATTTCTAAATATCCTTGTTTCATTTTGTCTATATAATTAAGTTTTTTCTTTTCCTCAATATATAGTATTATAGCTTCCCCAATAAATTCACTCCTTTTTTTACAATCTTTTTGGAGTGACTTATTAAATGCAATATAAAGTTTTTTTGAGAGGTTTATTACTAGTTTCTTTGAAGTTGACATAGAGAATTTAATACCTCCTATTTAGTAAAACAACAATATGTATGAAATATATTATAATTCAAACTATGTCAGTATGTCAAAGAATTTACTCGTATTTTCGCCTTTTTTCAACAATTACGTTTACATATAAATAGTTTATTCTACATATAAAAACATGAATTTTACATGTACTTCCTTATTTTTACAACTTCATCTTTATGAATATAAACTCTTGGTACTCGTTTACCTATCATACAAACTACTTCGTAACTAATAGTACCTATTAAATTTGCTATTGTATCTGCTGTGAATTTTTTATCTCCATCTTCACCTATAAGTATAACCTCATCTCCAACTTTTACTCCATTAATTTCAGTAACATCAATCATGCATTGATCCATACAAATCTTACCTATTACTGGAGCAAATTCACCCTTTAAGATTACTTTTCCCTTTTCAAATAAATACCTTGTATATCCATCAGCGTACCCAATTGGAAGAGTAGCTATAATACTTTCTCTATGAGTTTGATACTTTCTACCGTAACTTACATATTCTCCTGGTGGTAATGTTTTTATGTGTACTACATTTGTTTTTAATGTCATTACTGGTTTTAAATCTATTTTTTCTTTATTTACCTCGTCAGATGGGTAATATCCATATATTATTATACCTGGACGTACTGCCTCATAATGAGTTTCTGGCATATCTATAATAGCTGCACTGTTGGCAATATGCCTCATCTTTATGTACACTTTTTTAGCTTTTAACTTTTCATAAAAGTCATCGTACTTTCTAATTTGTTCATAAGTATATGTCTTATCTTTTTCATCAGCGGTCGAAAAGTGGCAAAACATGCCTACAATATTTATATTAGGTAATTTGCTTATATTGTATACTTCTTTAGCACTCTCATCGTTAGGTATATATCCTATTCTCCCCATACCTGTATCTAATGCTATATGGATTTTAGCTATCTTATTTTCTTTTACAGCCATCTCTGATAATTCACTAGCAAATTTATAAGAACATACAGTTTGTTCAATATCATATTTTAATAAATTATCTATTAAATCTGGTGGTGTAAATCCTAAAATCATTATTGGACATTCTATACCTGAACGCCTTAATTCCACTGCTTCGCTTTGGATTGCTACTGCTAACATATCAGCACCATTTTCTAGAAGCACTGGTGCAACATCTACTGCTCCATGCCCATAAGCATCCGCTTTTACAACAGCTATAATATCTTTACTTTTAGAGAGTCTTCTAATCTCTCTCATATTATGAGCTAATTTATCTAAATCAATTTCTGCCCATACAGGCCTTAAATGTCTAAACATGACCTTCACCTCATTTGTTTATTTCACTTAACTTCAAACTAACGAATTTTGAACTCTGACGGATTGATTTTTACATTGGCAAGAAAATTGGTATATGTTATACCTATCTTTTCTTTATTATCAATATCATAAATGAGCATTTTTTCTGGTAGCATGCTTTTATTGTTAACATATAGCAATGCTTTATTAATGTTTTTGTTATTACCAGGTATGAATAGATTTATTACTGTGTATTCAATACCATTGATAGTTTTTGTAGAATATTCTATTTTCTCATTAGTATATAATAATCCTATGTATTCACCAATAAAACTTAGCTTAAGTACTCCATCAAAATCCTTTTCTTGTACATATTTTGCTCCATTGTTTTTATCACTAACATAAATTTTGTTATCATTTTTGTAAATAAACGTTCTACTTTTATTTAGCTCTAATTTGTATCCGCCTCCTTGCTTATACGTTTGTTTAGCCTTATATCTAATTGTTTGTTTGTCGTTCTTTACATCCATAGTCAAATTTGTAGTATAACTTTCCATATTTTTTAAATAAGTTGTAACATCATTATTGTCTTTTGGTTTTTTACCACAGGAAGTTAATATCATTGAACTTAAAATAAGTAAAAAACTTAATAATAACAGTATACTTCTTTTCATTGTTGTCCTCCTAGTATTACTCTAGAGATACAAATATAATTATAAATTGTTATCTGCGTAAATAAACTCACTCTACAATTAATACTATTACTAATACTTTAATACTATTACTAAACTAACAACGAAATTTAAAAAACATTTAATTACTACACTGAAAACCTATTTAACAAATCTGAGACCATTATACTGAATTTGTTGCATCTTCTACGAAGATGTTACAGAGGCCCAGGAGATGATTTAACAGTTTGCACATACTTATTTAACTTTTTTATGTACTTCTAATATAGCATATGCTATAGCACTGTCTTGCCCATGAGATATACTAAGATGAATATTGTATTCTCCTTCTTTTTTAGCTATTAATTTAGCTTTCCCTTTTAAAATTACTATTGGTTTTCCAAGAATTGTTCTTTCAATTTCAATATCCTTAAATTCAAACCCCCTAAATCCTGTACCTAACGCTTTTGCTACTGCTTCTTTCGCAGCAAATCTTCCCGCAATATATTCTGGCCTTAGGTTTCTGCTTGTAAGATATTCTAGTTCAGATGCTGTAAAAATTTTTTCTAGAAATTTATCATTGCTCTCGATAACTTTTTTTATACGTCTTATTTCAACTATATCGGTACCTACGCCGAAAATCATAACTATCACTCCCACTCGTTAATTTATGATTTTGATCTTTAATTTTTATATTATAAAAATTATAGATTTAGACTTTATAAGTATAAATCTATAATAATACAATGATATAGTAAAATTACGATTATTTATAGTCTTATTTTTTGTTTTCAATATATTATTTTATTTAATACACAACTATTCTTGTTATTATGCGATTTATTTGTTATTATTTACCATATGTATACAACCCTATAAAAAAAAAGAGCAGTCCCTCTGAAGGAGGAGCGGCTCCTAAATATGTTAGACTAATTTACAATATTAGCAAGTAGCTATGTCCTTTAATGTCTCATCGAAATCACTAGTATACTCATCAATATACTCACCTAATATATCAATCATGTGAATTGGTGATACTGTGTTATCATATACCATTTTTAATAGATTTTTAACTTTATATCTTTGTGGACTTATATTTTCTACACAATCTCTTTGTATCCGAACAACTTTATCATTAACAATCTCTTGTGATTCTATTTCAATACCATATGCTTGTACCTTAGTAAGTTCACCATACATCGAAACACAAATTTGACTTTTTACTAGTCTATAAAAATAATTATGATTTACATCACCATCTGTCACTTTTTTTATTAAGTTTTCTAAAATTACCATAATGTCTTCCCCCTATACTTTGTTATGAGAATACAGTAACATTACTTTTTAAAAAAATGTGTCACTTTATGATATTGGTTTCAGAAATATTATCTTCCTAAACTGACAACATCGACCCTTTACACCCATAATGACACGATTAACACATAATAGTGAGTGAACTTAGTATAAGATGATTAAATTATTTTGTCGAAATTATAGTAATTTTATCTAAAAGTTTTTTATGTAAAAGTGAATATTTTTTAACAAAACTTCATTTTTTAACCATAATTACGTTTACATAAGAATAATATAGCTATTTTATTAATACTTATCAGCTTGTTTGTATATTTTTTATTATTTTATGCAATATTCTTTTATAGCTATTTATAAATTTTTTCTTTTATCCCTTTCACCATTCTATATCTATTAATACCAATATATTTACACAAATCTTCCAATATTAATAATACCGCAATAACAATAGTACAATCATCCTTTCGATAATCCTCTAAAGCATATCTATTTCTATATATTATTAAACTAGTTTTTTTACAACTAACTGTTTTATACAATTGATTAAGTGTAACATACAATATAGAATATGAAATTAAAATAAAATCTTCTTTTGATTTTTCACTTCCGTTAACTATCTCTTTAATAACTTTGTTTAAAGAAGTATTCTTATAATATTCCATCATTTTCAAGCTAAAATTATCCTCAATATATTTGCCTACTATCTCCGCATCTATAAGCGTTATTTCACCCTTAGTATTAAAAAAAACTCCGACATTTAAGTTCTCATTTTTTTCTTCATTTATCTCTGATAATATTTTTTTCATTCTATCATTAAAATAACTAGTGAATTCTCCTTTTGTAATAAAAAACTCAAGTTCCTTTGCAGATACAACGTATACTAATTCCGAAAAATTTTTATAAGCTTTATTCAAATAATTTTTATGATCACCATCTATCTCGCTCATAACCACATCTCCCCACTATTATGAATCCATTGAAAATTTTCAATTGTATTCTCTTTAGTGTGGCTAAATTAATATAAAGTATACTCATAACTGATAAAATAAATAATCTCCTACCATTAAATAAGAGATTATTTATTTTAAAATAATAAATTTCTTAAACATTTATTATTAATAATGGCATTAAAATTGTTATCTCGCCATACTTTTTAAATAGCAACAAAACTATAACCTAAAAAATATTTGCTGTAAAATAGAACATAATTTCTAAGAATTTTTTGAACCCATATGGTAAATTATTATTGCATTCTAAATATTCTTATATTATACTCTAAGTAATAACCATTATTTTTAAATAATTATTAAAAGGAGCGATATGGATGAAAGCATTAGAAGTAAAAAAAGATATATACTGGGTAGGTGCACTTGATCCTAATCTTAGGATATTTGATATAATTATGTATACCCCTTTTGGTACTACTTATAACTCATATGTAGTTAAAGGCAGTGAAAAAACTGCGGTGTTCGAAACCGTAAAAGAAAATTTTTTTGATGAATACCTAGAAAGATTAGATTCTCTAAACATTAAAGTAGAAGATATAGATTATATAGTGGTAGATCATACTGAGCCAGATCATTCAGGCTCAGTAGGAAAGCTTTTAGATATTGCTAAAAATGCCAAGGTTGTAGGTTCTCCTTCAGCCATAAAATTTCTTAAGCAAATAATAAACAAAGATTTTGAATATATAGCTGTAGGTGATGGTGAGCGTATAAATCTTGGGAATAAAACCTTATCATTTATTTCAGCGCCCTTCCTTCACTGGCCAGATTCAATTTTTACATACGTCGTGGAAGACAAACTACTTATAACTTGTGATTCTTTTGGAAGTCACTATTCCAGCGAGGCTATGTTTAATGATTTAAACGAAAGTGATAAAAATTATAGGGAAGCCTTAAAATATTATTTTGATGCTATTATGGGCCCATTTAAACCTTATGTTTTAAAGGCTATAGATAAAATCAAAGACCTTCCAATAGATATAATATGCCCAGGGCATGGTCCAATTTTAAGAGATGACCCTTTAGGTATTGTAAATCAATACAAAAAATGGAGTCTCCCAGAAAAGTCCAAAGAAACACCAGAGGTTACAATATGCTACGTATCAGCTTATGGTTATACGCAGTCTATAGCTAATAAAATAGAACAAGGCATAATCTCAAGTTCAAACTATAAAGTTAACATGTACGATGTTATTCATCATGACATGAATGATATTTTAAAGAAAATCGATGAATCTGAAGGTATAATATTTGGTTCTCCTACCATAAATGGAGATGCTTTAAAACCAATATGGGACATTCTAATAAATTTAAACCCTGTAGTTCATGGTGGAAAAGTAGCCTCTGCATTTGGTTCTTATGGTTGGAGTGGAGAAGCGGTACCAAATATAAAGGATAGGTTAAAACAAATTAATCTTGATTTATACCCGGAAATGGTGGTTAATTTTAAGCCCTCTGAAAAAGATTTAAACTTTGCCTATAAATTTGGTGAAAGTTTTGCAAAAAAAATAGCTGAAAATACAAAAACAAGTAATTTTCCTGTTAAGCCAACCACACAAAAAAGATGGAAATGTATAGTTTGTGGACAAGAATTTGATGGTCAAAGGCCACCAGAAATATGTCCTGCTTGCGGCGCAGGTGCTGATCAATTTATTGAAGTAACACAAGAACTAATATCCTTTAACTCAGAAAAAGAAGAAAAATTTTTAATCATCGGTAATGGTGCTGCTGGATATTATGCTGCTGATGCAATAAGAAAGAGAAATAAACAATGTGTTATAGAAATGGTATCTAGTGAGTCACAATTAACATATTATAGACCTTCTATTTCAGATGGTCTAAGTGAAGACCTTAAAGATGACACTTTCTACTTATCTCCAAAAGAATGGTACGTTGAAAATAATATAGCCCTAAACTTGGGTGTACAAGTTGAAAAATTAAATTCTAAAACAAAACAAGTACTACTAAATGATGGCAAGACTTTAAACTATGATAAATTAATTTTAGCAAACGGAAGTCAAAACCGAATCATTCCTATGGATGGTATTGATAAACAAGGAGTATTCACTTTAAGAGATTTAGAAGATTTAAATGCTATTAAGGATAAGATGAAAACCGCTAAGAGTGCAGTAATTGTAGGTGGAGGACTTCTAGGACTTGAAGCCGCATATGAAATAAAAAAGGCTGGTCTTAAAATTTCAGTAGTTGAATTTAGTGATTCTTTACTTTGTAAGCAATTAGATAACGAAGGCAGTCTTATACTTAAAGCTGCAGTTGAAAAACAAGATATTCAAGTTCTATTAGGTGACTCAGTAACCGCTATTAATGGTATAACCTCTGTTACATCAGTTACACTTAAGAGTGGAAAAACAATTGATGCTAACATGGTTCTATTTTCAACAGGAATTGTACCAAATAAAAATATAGCTAATGAAACCAATATAAACACTAACAGAGGAATACTCGTTAATGAAAATATGCAGACCAATGTCAAAGATATTTACGCATGTGGTGACATTGCAGAATTTGAAGGCACAGTGTATGGCAACTGGCCCGCTGCCGTGGATATGGGTAAAATTGCAGGTGCAAATGCAGTAGGAGATACTAAAAATTACGTACATGCAACAGGTGCCATTGCCTTTAATGCTATGGACATAGAACTTTTGTCCGTTGGCAAAATATCTAAAGATCAATTTAAAGCTGTCAGCTCAAAAGATAGCGAAAATAACATATATAAGAATCTATTCTTCAACAAAGATATTTTAACCGGTGGAATCATAATTGGCGACAATAAATCCTCCGCTAATTTAATAACTGACATTGAAGAATCAAAAACACTTTCAGAAGTATTAAACAGCAATTTAATTTAAGGCACACTAAAAGAGCACACAAGACTTATCGTCTTATGTGCTCTTTTAAATTATACTTTCTCTTATAAATTTCAATTGCTCCAATTATAAGTAATATTAAAATTATATAAGGGATGCATGAGTACAGATATATCGTATATTTAAAAGCTTCACTCCCAATACTTTTTAAAATAATAAATCTTATTACACCAACAGTGAATATCATTAATACAAATCCATATGCTCCAGATTTGGTAAGCCCTTTATTCATAGTGTAAAGTCTTTGGTGCCAAAAAATCAGTGATGAGTTTTCCTGACTACTCTTTTTTATTGCAGGTATCATAATAAATGAAATAACTCCCACTATTATAATCTGATCTATGGTTATTCCTATAGTATATGAGGAATTAAGTATTTTCCTTAATATAACCATAAATGCTGCAGTAACCATCATCCACAATAAACCCTTTTGTATATAATTTAACATTCTGTAATTTTTGCTTTTATTTTTTAAATACTCATTGATAATTAATTCACAAAATTCCTCATAATCATTACCAATAATTAAATTCATGGGTTTATTTTCAATTTGAGCCTCTAACATCATATCTATAACCTGTTGCAGGATTTCTTCTTTTTCATTTTTTGTTAATTGGCTATTAAATATATAAGAACTTATACTTTTATATAAATACAAGTTGGTGTCATTTAATTTTTTCTGATATTTAACTCTAATTTGCTTAGATCTCCATTCTGTAAGCATCAACTATCCCTCCAATACATCATCAACGTTGTTCTTGATTTTATCCCATGATTCTATAAAATATTCTAATTCTCTATCCCCTTCTTCGGTTAAATAATAATATTTTCTCATTGGTCCTAAAGGAGACTTAATCATATTAGAGTAAAGCATTTTTTTCTTTTCCAATCTTATAAGTATAGGATAAACACTACCTTCAGAAATTTCTTTAAATCCATACACTATTAATCTTTCACATATTTTATAACCATACGTTTCATTATTACTTACGATTTTCGAAATACATCCTTCAAGTAACCCCTTCAATATCTGCGTTGAATTATACAAACAATCACCTACTTTGTATTACTTAATAATATAAATAAAACATACACCCGCTACTTTGTATTGTCAAGTAGCTATATATAGTACATATATGTCGTTAAATCATCTCCTGATTCGCTGAAACATCGACTTAGAAGATACAACAATGAATTGGCGGCTTCTGAAGGAAAGTCCCTAAAAATATGAAGCACCACAAATAAAATCAATTTAAACTGGAATATTTAGTAGAAAAGTACATAACATTATATAGAATATATTCAAATGCAAAATTGTACTATTTTTCTTCTTTATAAACAACTATATTTTCGTTATACATATAAAAATAGATATTCACAATAGAAATATGGGAGGTTTAAATTATGCTAGAAATTATAAGTATTATTTGTTATGGTGTTATAGGATTTGGGATTGGTGGAATCGGTGGTGTTGCATTTATGAATAAAGATGCAAAACGAACAATTAAGTTATATGATAACTTTAAAAAAGATAAAAAGGATGAAATATTTTATGTAGAACAGATAAAAGAAAAACAACAGTTTCAAGTAAATCATCTAACAAAAGAAATTGCACAATTACAAGCTCAATATAACGATGCATTAAAAAACATAGAATTGTTACAAATGAAATCTACAGAGGAACAAATAAAAATATATGGTTCAATTGATGAGGAAATAGAAGAAATTTTAACTTCACATGAAATGGATAATGTGGTAGAAATTAAAGATGAAGATATAATTAAAACTTATGAGGAAAATTTTATTAATAAATACAAATATATAGGTGCAAAATAATTTCGTACCTGTATATTTTTGTTTTACATGAAAATAATATATTCTAATAATGTATTTCGCTAAATTTAACATTGTATACATCAATTTAGTTTTACATAACAACGTCGATATAATGTGAAATGTGGTAATATATTAAGTAGCATATTTAAAATTAAAATATGCTACTTTTGTGATTTAAACTAATAATAAAAAAAAATTGTAATCGCATGTGTTGAATTGTAGGTTGCATTTATATAATTAAAATATGAAAGTTGTGATGAAATGAAAAAAGAAACGAAATTTACTAGATATACTGTTCTATTAGGAATTATGTTAGCTATATTTTTAATAATAATTGTAAAATTATATTATTTACAAGTAATAAATGGAAAGTATTACAAAGCTACAGCAAATGCTAATGCTCATAAGGTAATTACAGTAGAAGCACCAAGAGGGCTCATAACGGACAAAAATGGAATAAGCCTTGCAAATGAAGTATTAGGTTATAACCTTACATACACAGATACCGTTGATGCCGGTAATAAGTTATTTGCATCATTACAAAAGGTATTTCAGATTTTGGATCAAAATAAAGAAGTACAAACGGATAGTTTTGCTCTTAAAATTGCACCATACAGATTTCAATTTAGTTCAAGTGATTCTAAGGGAATACAAGTCCTACAAATAAGGTTTCTAAAAGATAGAGGATTTCAAGATAGTATATTAAAATCAAAATTTAGTAATAAAAAAGAAGCAGATTTAACCTCAGCTGAAGTAACTGAGCTTAATAATGAGCTGCTAAAATTAACTCCAGAGCAAGTATATAATACACTTCTTAATAATTATGGTGTAATAAAAGGAATTTCAAGTTTGAATATACAAGGAACGCCAACCGTAATAAGAAGATATTTAGTTGTAAAAGATGCTATAAAAATGAATGGTTTTTCTAAATACAAACCAATTACCATTGCAACTAATATAAAAAAAGATACATCACTAATATTAGAACAAAGTCTTTCAGAATTACCCGGAATTAAGGTTGAAAATCAACCTATGAGACAATATCCATATGGACAACTTGCTTCATCCGTTTTGGGCTATATAAACAAAATAAGTCCTGCTGATAAAGCGAAATATGTAGCAAAGGGTTATGACACAAGTAAAGACTATGTTGGAACCAATGGAATTGAAGCTGCAATGGAAAATACCCTCAAAGGAGTTAATGGAGGAGTAGAAGTAAAAGTTGATAGTCAGGGCAAGGTAACTAATGAATTTACTAGTAAAAAGGCAACTCCTGGTAATAATGTCCAACTTACAATAGATGCAAATTTACAATACAGCACAGAAAATGCATTAAATGTTGAGATGAAATCATTACGAAGTAGAGGAACGGTTAATGATTTAAATGTAACAAATGCAACAAGAGGAGCCGCTGTTGCCATTGATATTCACAGTGGTAAAGTACTCGCACTTGCTAGCATGCCAGGTTACAATCCTAACGATTTCTCTACATCAGAAGGACTAACTGAAGCTCAATCAAAGAAATATTTTAATCCAGACTATGAAAAAATGGCAAAAGCTCAGGGAAAATCGCAAAGCTTAATTAATTATATGTTTCCAATAGACACAAGCATTAAGGGAAATACCACAATAAGAAAGGATAAGTTTGATTACTATCCAAAATATTTATATAATTATGCAACTATGTCACTTATTCCTTCAGGATCTACATTTAAGCCAATGACCGCAATTGCAGGTCTTGAATCTGGTGTTATAGATGGGTCTACCACTTACAATGATGTAGGTAGTTTTGATATAGGTGGCGGTCATTTAGATCATTTCTATTCAGATGGAGCACTTGGAGTAGTAAATGTAGTAAGTGGACTAGCAAAATCCAGTAACCCATTCTTTATGAATGTAGGTGGTTTATTAAGAACAAAATTTGGAGATGACGTTTTAGCTAAATATGCATGGATGTTTGGACTAGGAGCTGATCCTAAAACAGTTAACCCTGGTACAGGAATAGAAATAAACGAGAATTTTGGGCAAGTATATAATACGGCATCCCAGAAAAACTTGTCAGCATCGCAATATCTTTTGACTATTGAGGATGATTTAACTAAGGGTGTCTCTGGAACAAGCACAAAATTTCCTCCAATAGATTTATATGATAGAACTAACGATGCTAATATTGTTTATAATGGTAAAAAGCTTTCAGAAATTAAAACGAAAATTAAAACTAATATAAAAAATTCAGTGAAAAATGGAACTTTTTCTAGTAAAAACTATACCAGCTTATTTAATCAATTAATTGCTACTGATCCTAAATATAAAAACAAGAAATTTACTGCTGCCAATATTAAAGCTATTGTAGCAGATGTAAACTACCAAGCAGTACAAGCAGGACATGGTTCTTTAAGTTATCCATACAATATGTATATTGCAAGTATTGGTCAAGGTATGGATAATTTTACACCACTGCAAATGGCAAACTATATCGCAACCATTGCAAATGGCGGAACAAGATATAAACTTCATTTAGTTGATAACATAAAAGATTCTAATGGGAAGTTAATATCTCAAGTAAAACCTGTGGTAATAGACAAAGCCAAATTAAGTGCCAAAACTAGAGCTTTAGTTATGCAAGGTATGAATAACGTTACAGGTGCAGGCGGTGGTACTGATGGTACTGCATCTAAAGCACTTGGTGATTTTCCTATAGCTACAGGTGGTAAAACAGGTACCGCACAATTTAATGAATCCGCAGTGCAAAATAAAGTGGGTAGAGGAGATTATGGATGGTATGTAGGTTATGCACCAGCAAAAAATCCTCAAATTGCAATATCTGTAGTTATATTTGATGGTGGTTATGGTAGTGATGCTGCAACTGTCGCTAAAGGAATGTATGAGAGTTATTTTAAAAATGATCCTCGTATGGCGAAGTATAAAAACAAATACGATATAAAATTAAAACGCATTAATTAAAAGTTATGACATTAATAGCAAATAAATAAGTCTACATTCTTTAAAAGAATGTAGACTTATTTTTTCTTTAAACTAGAGTCTACTAAATAAATGTTGTTAAAACAATGTACAATAATTATTTTAGTGTAACAATTTTGAAAATAAACACATAGTTTATATTGTAAAACAAATATAATCTTGACTATCAACATAACTAATTTGAAAGGATTGAATAAAAATGACTAAGCAGAGTTCTGCTTTATTGTCTATAGTTTCTAATACTGTATTAATAATTTTTAAAGTTATAGCCGGAATATTAATGGGCTCAGTTAGTGTTATTTCTGAAGCAATCCATTCTTCTATAGATCTTTTGGCGAGTATTATTGCCTTTTTCTCCATTAAAATATCCTCCAAAGCTGAAGATAAAGGTCACCCTTTTGGACATGGTAAATATGAAAATGTATCTGGTTTTGTTGAGGCGTTATTAATTTTACTTGCTGCTGCTCTAATAGTATATCAAGCCATAAAACGAATGTTTGAAGGTGGAGCTGTAGAAAATATAAGTCTAGGTATATTTGTAATGTTAATAGCCTCTGCAATTAATTTTGTTGTTTCAATGATTTTGTTAAAGACAGCCAGGAAAACCGATTCTATTGCCCTAGAGGCTGATGCTATGCATCTTCTAACAGATGTATATACATCCATTGGGGTAGTAATCGGGCTTTTACTCTTAAAAGTAACGAAGATACCAATTATTGATTCAATTACAGCTATTGTTGTTGCAATACTAATAGTTAAGACTTCTATAGATTTAATCAAAAAATCTTTGAATGATTTAGTAGATTGCAAACTTCCAGATGATGATATTTCAAAGATAGTAATCATACTTAACTCTCACAACGAAATCACTAAATACCATAACTTAAGAACTCGCAAAAGTGGAAGCACGCGAGAAATTGATGTGCATATCCATGTTGTAGAAAATGCCTCACTAATTGATGCCCATAAGCTCTCAGATGAAATTGAAGACGAACTAAAAAATGTTTTCCCTGGAGATTCATATGTAATGATTCATCTAGAACCAGAAACCGTCGTTAAATAACATTTATTATACTAATAAAATAAAAGGACATAGAAAGTAATTGTTCTCTCTATATCCTTTTTAAAATATATTTGTATAACTAATGATAAGTTATTTTAGTGCATTGTAGATTCCATCTGCCAATCCGTTAGCTATCTTAGCCTGGTAAGCATTTGTATTAAGCAATTTGTCTTCACTAACATTAGATAAAAAACCCATTTCTACTAAAATAACAGGAACCTTTGACCAATTAAATCCTGTCATATCATCTCTTTGCATAACACCTCTATTATTCATGCCAACATCACTAACAAGGCTTTTAAAAACTGTTTCTCCATAACTTTTACTTGTATTATATATTGCATTAGTGTTTTTAGTATCTGAAGGAACAAGCATTGATGCACCTTTCGCGGATGTATTATTATTCGAATCTGCATGAATTCTTATAACTAAATCTGCCTTAGCTTTATTTCCAACCTCAGCTCTTGCAATATTACCGAGCATTAAACTATTTTGAGTTTTAGTCATTATAACAGTGTAACCTTTTGCTTGTAGCAAACTTCTTAACTTTACTGCTACTGCCATATTAACCACATACTCTGGAGTTCTTGAATTAATGCCTTGTGCTCCACCTGGTTCCTTTACTTTCATTATGCTTGAACCTGGAGCTTCTGGTTCTTTTACGCTACTACTAATACTAGCATGACCTGGATCTATTACAACAACCTTCTTAGATGCTCCATTTGAACTCTTCTTATATTCATCAGTTTTAACTGCGGATGCCTTTATAGCTTCAGTCTTAACTGCAGTTGCCTCTTTTTTTGCTTTTGATTTTTGGGCTGCCGCTTTTATCACTGACGCTTTCTTTAATTTTATAGCCTCCGATTGCTTTGCTATTTTATCTTCTTCTTCCTTTTTCTTTGCAACTTTCGAAAGTGTTGCTTCTTCTTGTATTTCTTTATTTTTTGCAGCACTACTTAAGGTTTTGTTCTGCTGATTTATTTTTATGGTCTGTACTGATTGGTTATGTTTTTTTATAGAATAGTTTGTACCATACAAAACTCCACCTATAACAAATAGACACACAAAAGCTAATATAATTTTCCTTTTCTTTAACATTATGATCCCCCTTGTATATATATTTTTTAAAAAATAATTTCTAATATTTTCCTATTGATCAGTTAACAATTAATACAAATGTAATTATAGCAGATAATCCTATAAAATAAAAAATATTTTGTATCCATTTATATCCAACTTATACACAATATCGTCTTAATTATGTTTTATATATTAAATTCCAAGCATCTCATAGTATTACAAACTAATAAAAAACCTAAAATAATAATATTAAAATTATTAAAAAAGGAGGACTTTTAATGGACAACAATATTTACAATAATGAAGACCGTTATAAAATAGAAAAAGCTAATAGAATTGAGGCACTCGAAAATATAATACAAAATCATACTAGAACGGAAAGACATTTAGAAAAATTTTCAGATATAAATTCATTAGAAAAATATAGTAACACAATAATAAAACAAGTTTCAAGAGAAGATAACATTGAAAATTTAGAAGAGAAAATTTTAAATAATGGGCAAAGAAACTCTGCTAATATAGAAGAGTTAGAAAAAAATTATAATTTTGCAAAAGGATATATAAATCATAATAAAGATCATATGGATCCACAAGCTTTGAAAAATATGGAAGAAAGACAGCAAAATAGAAGAGCTGAAATGAATGAATTAACTTAACATCTAGGATTTCTTATATTATTAAATTTTTTAAAAAAATAGAAAAGTTAGTAATTAAATATTACTAGCTTTTCTATATTTGTTAAATCATCTCCTGGGTCGCTTCATCAGCTTCGAAGAAGATGGCAGACTTGAAGCTTCCAAAATGTTGTTAAACTGCTAAGTCTTCTTGTTTATCACTATTTAAGATAAATTTATTGATAATAAATGCTACCCCATCTTCCTCATTTGTTTTAGTTATAAAATCAGCAGCTCTTTTAACTTCTGGAAATGCGTTACCCATTGCAACTCCAAGTCCAGCATATTTAATCATATGAATATCATTTCCAGCGTCCCCTATACATATAACTTCTTCCTGTTTAATGTTTAATTCTTCAGCAAGTGCTGAAACACCTGAGCCCTTATTAACAGATTTAGGAAGAAATTCTAGATAAAAAGGTGCACTTCTAACTACTGTGTATTTACTACTTATTTCTGCAGGGATTTTTGTCATTACTTCATCTATAATATCTGACTTATCTACAAACATTACTTTAACTATAGTAGTACTTGGATCTACATCCTCAACAGGACTTATTTTGCATGTAATACCATTCCAGTGTGATTCTTGCCTAGTATATTCATTGTCTTTAGGAGAAATCACTGAATTCTCAGTTAGCGCATGTATATTTACCTCTAACTCTAAACTAAGCTTGTACAAACTTTTATAATCTTCAAGAGTTAATGTTGTTTTAGATATTATTTTACTACCTTCAGTACTTTGAACAAGTGCTCCATTAAACGCTACAGCATAATTATTCTCTGAAATTAAATTAAGCTCTTTTAAATATTTTTTAAACCCAACTAATGGTCTTCCTGATGCTAATACAATTTTCACTCCATTTTTTGTAGCTTGTTGTATTGCATCATAATTAGCCTGGGAAATTTTCTTTTCCTCATTTAATAATGTTCCATCCATATCGATTGCTATTAATTTATACATTTATATATTAATACCTCCATGTAAATACTTTTCTTATAAACAACAAGTATATCATAAAATTTTATAAGTAATGGATTTCATGCTTTATAAATATTAAATTAATTTTTAAATTTAAAAATAAATAATGACATTTTTACATAATTAGGATAATATAATACTATTATACCATAATGTGTAAAAGGGGAGGCTTCAATATAATGATAAAAAAAGAGAAACCATTAACCATAACTCTATCTATCATTATATTAGCCTCTTTGTTATATGTTATATTATGTTTAAATAAATTAATTATGCCAAATACATCGCCGCCTATTAATTCTAATAAGGGAGTACTTGAACTTTCAAATTATGATTTTAATAAAAGCGGGTATACAACTCTTAACGGACAATGGAAGTTTTACTGGAAACAATTATTATCTCCAAAAGATATTGCTACAAAAACTCCATCTTATATAGATATGCCAGTTGCATGGAATAAATATAATAAAAATTATAGTTCTTCTGGATATGCTACATATAGTCTAAATATAAAATTAAATTCTAAATATAAAAATACTCTTTTAGGTATAAGCGTTCCCTCGATGTTATCTTCCTATAAATTATGGGTAAATGGAAACCTCTTCTCATCCAATGGTGTTGTTGGTCCAACAAGTTTTTCGGAAATACCTAAGTCTGTACCCATAACGAGTTATTTTATGAATAATAATAAACAAGTTAATTTAGTACTTCAAGTATCCAACCATAACTTTCGCGATGGAGGCATCCTAAACAAAATTTATTTAGGCACTGAATCCCAAATGATGAATAAAAGAGAGACTTCTATTGCTCTTAATTTCTTTTACTTTGGTGTATTACTTATAGTAGGCTTATATCACCTTTGGTTATATATTTTTGCAACAGAAGATTACTTCAAACTTTATTTTGGAGCTTTGTGCATAATTACATCCTTAAGAACCTTAATTGTTGGCAATGGCTATATCTTATCTATATATAATAACTTAACTTATAGCTTTGACATTAAATTAGAATATATAACTTTTTATGCTGCAGTCTATTTTATGCTAAGTTATATATGTATGGTTTTTAAGGACATTTACTCAAAAATTATCAACATAAGTTGCAAACTTTTTTGCTCCGTTTTTATAATTTCTACTATTTTCATTTCACCACTACTTGCTTCAAAAATCATTATCATATTTAAATTATTTATTTTTTGTATGATTTTATATGATACTTTTATTGTGTTAAAGACATATCATAACAAAACGAAAAAGCTCATATTTATTTTTCTTGCTTGCTTAATGACCATTATAATAATTACAATGTCCTTATTAAATTATATAGACATAAATAGAATCAATAATTATTTTCTATTAGCATCTTTTATTTTCATACTCTTAAATGCTTTTTGCTCTGCCAAAAATGAATCTAAAGCATGCATAAGGATTAAAAATTTGTCTAAGGAAAAAGAAAATTTTCTCTTATCAGGAAAACTTTATGAAGCTACATATCTCTTAAATTCCACTTTAAATTTAGACGAAGTTTTAGATAAACTATTAAAATCTTTAAAAACTCTAGTACCTTACGATAGTGCATCATTTTTTATGGAAGAGAATAACCAGTTTACTATTACTGCAGCATATGGTTTTAAAAACGCAGATGGCATTTACAAAATATGTATTAGCAAAGATGATGATGAATTATTTAAAGAAATATATCAAACTAACACTACCTTATTAGTTACAAATGTTAAAGAAGATCCTCGTTTTACTCATTATATAGGTGTGAGCAATATAAAAAGTTGGATGGGTATACCTATAATTTTCAAGAACAAAATTATAGGCATTTTAACACTCGATTCAATTAAAAATGACATTTATACTAGCTATCATTGTGACATAGCATTATCCTTTGCCTTTCATGCAGGAATGGCTATAGAGAATGCTAAATTACACGGTAAAGCTAAGAAACTAGCATGCATAGACTCTCTAACTAATTTGTACAACAGACGTAGGTTTTTTGAACTGGCAAATATAAGTTTTAATAATGCGAAAAAATCGTTTAAACCTATTTCATCTATCATGATTGATATTGACGATTTCAAGAAGATAAATGATACCCTAGGTCATCATACCGGTGACTTAGTATTAAAGCGTCTTTCTAAAGTCTGTTCTGAAATTTTAAGTGATGATAATATTTTAGGTCGCTTTGGTGGTGAAGAATTTATGGTATTATTACCTAATACCTCATTTAAAGAAGCCGAAATGGTTGGAGAAAATTTACGAAGTGCTATAGAAAACAATCCTCTGATTGTTAGAAAATCTGATTCAATAACTATCACCTCGAGTCTTGGTGTTGCATCCATTACTCCTACAATGCAAAATATAGATTTTTTATTCATCTCTGCAGACAAAGCTATGTATAGGGCAAAAGCTCTTGGTAAAAATAAAGTTATGTCAATAAATTTAGATCTTGAGAATGCAAAAAAGTATAAAGACATCCGTAATGATTTTCAAACAGAGCTCTAAACTAGAAATTTAATTAAGAAATTCTAATCTTTTGCTTATATAAAATTCTTTAACGCTCACATTCGGCGTCCTGCCTCAGGTTCACTAGCCTGCCTCAGGGTAGTTCTCTGGGGGACATAACAATTATTAATTGTTATGCAACCTGTGCAGGCTTACGAGAATTTTATAAACTCAAAAGAAGAATTTCTAAACTAAATTTCAATAGTTTCTTCGTATCTGTTTGCAAATCATTATGGATAAATCCTATACTTTTTTATTATGCTAAATGACTTTGGAACAAATTATTGACTAATTTTAATCACTATCTTATAAAGTTCATGAATACCTTGTCTTCAACTTTAGGTTCTTCTATTTTATCTTTTCCAGCATCTACAAGTTTCAAAAGCCATGACATATTTTTGCCGAGAACGCTCATAATCTGCATTCCCTCTTTATCTTGAGTCGCTTCACCTGGTGTTGTACCAAAAACTACATTCCAATAATTTGATGTAGGCATTACCATTTCTGAATAATTAATATAATTATTCAATTGATCGAATGTTGGGATTCCACCTGCACGTCTTACTGCGACAACGCTAGCTCCTACTTTATGTCTAAGCATGCCTCCATTTGTAGATGTTACAAGAAATGCACGATCTAAAAATGATTTCATTGTTCCAGCTATTGCTGAATAATGTACCGGAGAACCTAAAATAATTCCGTCAGCCTCTTTCATTTTTTGAATCCATTCATTAACCTCATCATTTTTTATAACACATTGTTCATTCATATTTCTACTACATCCACCACAAGCTAAACATCCACGTATTACTTTATTACCTACATGAATAATCTCTACCTCTATATTTTCTTTTTTAAGTTCTGTAGCTACAGCTTTTATTGCCTCATAAGTGTTTCCGTTCTTATTAGGACTACCGTTAAAAGCAATGACTTTCATAATATATACCTCCATATAATTTTATTAATTAATAATTTTTTCTAACCTATAATCATTATAAGGCCACAAAATTTCATTAACAAGTACGCACTTTTAAGTTAGATAACTTACCTTTAGGTAAGAATTTACCCACAGGTAAGCGAACTTGCCCTCAGTTGGCAAGCATTTACCATTTAGTTTTGTTATTATGCGCTATAATAATTGATGTGTTAAAAATTTTATTTTTATATTAAGTCAAACATGTTAATTTTTAATAAAAAAATTGTATATTTATGTGTTTTAATATATAATATACTAACAATACATTTAGCATAAAAGGAGTTGAAATTGGTTCTTTAAACTCGATGATTTGTAGAGAACATGAACCTTATAATTATGAAATTTATAAAAATATTACTTAAAATAATTATTCTCATTTTAGTATCTTTTGGAATAGTTCATCTGGGATTTATATTATATAACAAATATAATGTAGTAAAAGTTACAATCCCCGAGGGATATACATATCAAAAAATAGGTCAATCGCTTCAAAAATTAGGATTAGTTAATGAAAAAGATTTCGATAATCAAGTTGAAAACTGGACAGATAATAATTACTGGTTTTTGAAAGGATTGCCAAATAATAAACATAAGTTAGATGGTTTCTTATATCCTGACACATATACTTTTAGAAAAGATGCATCAAGCAAATCCATTATAAACGAAATGCTTAAAACCTTCGAAGCAAATATACAACCAAATGAAAATTATATAACTAAAAATAAGTTAAAAATAAGAAATGTTGTAATAACAGCATCTCTAATTGAAAAAGAAGCAGGAAAAGATGTAGATAGATCCAAAATAGCAAGTGTAATATACAATAGGTTGAACAAAAAAATGCCACTACAGTTAGATGCAACCATTCAATATGTAGTTGGATTCAAAACTAAACTATACAATAAGGACCTAGCAGTAAAATCTCCATACAATACTTACTTAAACAAAGGTCTACCTCCTTCACCCATATGTAACCCAGGAATTAAATCAATAAATGCCGCACTTCATCCTGCAAATACTGCTTATTTTTACTATGTATTAAATAGTAAAACTGGTATACATGTATTCGCTAAAACATATGCACAGCATGTTAAAAATGTATCTTTATATATAAAATAAGTAAAAAGGCCTCCACATGATGTAAATAAATATCATTGTGTTGGTTAATACTTTATTATTTATTATTTATTATTTATTATTTAATATGAAATTTTCTATATTTTCTACGTAATTTAGTGTAATATAATTTGTAATGTAATAATTATATTTAATTAAAATAAAAAATTATGCAATACACTGAAAGTGTAAATACACTAAAAGTGTAAATACACTAAAAGTTCAAAATGATTATTCGTAAAATATTCTGTTATAAAAAACGATTAAGCGAGGTGTGATATTATGGATATTGAAAAATTGAAAGAATTCAAAAAAAACATTCCCGAAAAATTGAATAGTTTTATTGATCCAGAGTTATATCTTAAATATCAAGTTAAGCGAGGACTTAGAGATCTTGATGGTCGTGGTGTTCTTGTAGGTTTAACAGAAATTAGTGAAGTAACTTCCTCTATTGTTAAAGACAACAAAATTATTCCGGCTCCAGGTTCTTTAAAATACAGAGGCGTAAACATTGAAGATTTAGTAGACGGTTTTCTTAAAGATGGTCGGTTTGGATTTGAAGAAACATGTTATTTATTGCTTTTTGGTGATCTACCTAATGAAGAAGAACTTAGAAACTTTATAGATTTGCTTTCTAAATACCGAAATCTTCCTGATGATTTTGTACGAGATATGATATTGAAAATGCCAAGTAAAAATATAATGAACTCAATAGCAAGAAGTATACTAGCACTATATAGTATAGATGATAAAGCTGAGGATACCTCTGTAAGCAACGTTTTGGAGCAATGCATGAGATTAATTGCATGTTTCCCACTTATAGCTGTTTATGGTTATCATGCTCTGTCTCATTATCATAATAATAATAATTTAATTATTCGTAGTCCTAACGCAGAGCTAAGTACTGCTGAAAATATTCTGTATATGCTACGCGATGATAGCAAATACACAAAACTTGAAGCTACGCTACTTGACCTTGCTCTAGTTCTTCACGCAGAGCATGGTGGTGGTAATAACTCAACATTTGTTACACATGTAATAACATCCTCTGGTTCCGATACCTACTCTGTAATAGCTGCTGCACTTGGTTCTTTAAAAGGTCCCAAACATGGTGGTGCAAACATAAAAGTAGTTCAAATGTTTGAAGATATGAAAGAAAAAGTTAATGATTGGACAGATGATGCAGAAATCACAAAATATCTTTCAAAAATTCTTACTAAAGAAGCCTTTGATAAAACTGGTCTAATATACGGAATGGGACATGCCGTTTATTCTATATCTGACCCAAGATCTGTTATATTTAAACGATATGTTGGAAGACTTGCTAAGGCAAAAGGTTTAGAAGATGAATATAACCTTTATTCAAAGGTAGAAGAACTAGCGCCTATTGTAATTGGTAGTGTACGAAAGATTTACAAAGGAGTAAGTGCTAACGTAGACTTCTACTCCGGTTTTGTATATAGAATGCTTGGTATACCAGATGATATGTACACTCCTATCTTTGCTATAGCCAGAATAGCTGGTTGGAGTGCTCACAGGCTTGAAGAAATAACAAACAATGGTAAAATTATTAGACCTGCATATAAATGCGTTGGAGAAAATAGTCCTTACGTTCCATTAGATGATAGAAAATAATAGTATCTAATGAGTTTGAGTTGCAAATCATGTGAATAACGTAATAATCAACTTTATAATTTTGCTATTTTAAAAAATGATGGTTCTAATATACAAACTAAGGAAAGTCTAAATTTTAGGCTTTCCTTAGTTTGTATATTAAATTATTATTTAGTAGTTATAAAATAATATTATTCAAATTTTCCCTTTAAGTTTCTTTCTAATAAACATAGATATCTTTTCAATAAACTCCATCACATATACAACATGTGCTCGTGCGAACCCTTCACCATTAAGATTTCCTCCACCTTGGCTACCTGTTACCATCAAAATAAGTGTGTCCATTACAGTGTTGTCTTTAACAAGATATGTCCAAGTAGATGTAGGTGGTTTTATCCGTCCTTGTAAACTTAAGAGACCCCTCTCTGATTGTTCCATATTGGTAAAATCCATTAAAATATTTTCTTGAATAGCTTGCTGCAAATTCTCAAAACACTGATTTGTTTCCCTCTGAAACTCTCTTAAAGGATTTTTACCTCCTAAGACTTTAAGTTTCATGCCATTTTGAATTATGGCTATATCAGATAGGTAATTTGCAAAACCCTCATCAATATTATATAAAGCTACTTGCTTTTGAAGTTTATTTATACAGTTCTCATCGAATAGTTCATTTAATTCTTCATAAAGCTTCTGATTTTCCCCTTTCAATATATTAAAAGGTTCCCTACCATCAATTATACCCAACCGTCTATGATATACCATAAGTCTATGTCTTTCTATCAATGAAGAATATTCCCATAAAGCTCTACGCAAATCGGAATTCTGTCCTTGAATAATTCGCTGCACCTGGTTTATCTTGCGAGCTATTCTAGGATCAACAATTGGTCCCTCCTGATTCTTAGGCCTAATATAAGCAGGTATTACATTATCAATGCCATATTTTTTAATCAAGTCATCTTCAAGACTTATAAAAAATCTACACATTCCAACATCACCTTGGCGCCCCGCTCTACCTCTAAGTTGTTTATCAATACGTTTGCTCTCATATCTATTTGTCCCAATAATGTACAATCCACCTAAAGCAATAACCTTGTCCTTGCTTTCACCATTTGTTCCACCTAATTTTATATCAGCACCACGTCCAGCCATATTGGTTGAAACAGTAACTGCACCTATTACACCTGCCTGCCTAATAATACTTGCTTCAAGCTCATCATTTTTAGCATTTAGAACCTGACACTCAACCCCGCTTTCTTTTAATTTTAATGCCAAATAATCTGAATCTAATACACTTGAATTTCCAATTAAAATAGGTTGTCCTGTGGCATGTACACTTACAATCTCATTAATTAAAGCTTTGTACTTTGCCTCCTTGTGAGTAAATATTACATCTGGATAATCTATTCGTTTGCAAGTCACATGTGGAGGAATAACAAATACGTCTAGGTCATAAAACTCGCTAATCTCATCTACAGAATCCATAGCAGTGGCAGTCATTCCTGCAACCTTTTTATAAAGCAAAATAAAACTTTGAAGGGTTATCTGATTCATAATTCGCCCCTTAGTTCCATTCATAATATTCTCCTTAGCCTCAAGTGCTTCTTGGATTTCATCTGGCCAATGCCTATTTTCAGCTACCCTACCAGTAAATTCATCTACCATTTCAATTTTATTATCCCGTACAATATAATCTATGTCTTTTTTAAGCATTGCCTCCGCATAAAGTGTATTATGTACTTCGTTAAGAAGTTTAAGATTTTCCTCAGAGTATAAATTATCACAACCAAGCGCCTCTTCTACAAAGGCTAAGCCTGCTTGCGTTAGAAACACATTTCTTTCATACTCATCCTTATCATAATGTACTTTTGGTTTGAGTTTCTTTATAATGCTCGTGGTAGACAAAAGAGTATTAGCGCCATTTCGTCCTTTTGTTGCAATCACCAGTGGTATTCTAGCTTCATCAATTATTATAGAATCTGCTTCATCCACAATAGCAAAATTTAAACATCGCTGAACACATTCACTTTTTTTATAACAAATAGAATCCCTCAAATAGTCAAATCCAGCTACTTTTGCTGTTATATACGTAATATCACATAAATAAGCCTTATGTTTATCTTCATTTTTCATATCATCCTGCACAAACCCTACAGTTAGCCCGAGACTTTCATATATAGGCCCCATCCACAATGCATCACGAGCTGCAAGATAATCATTAAAAGTAAGAATGTGACAACCAAAACCAGAAAGTGCATTTAGATATGCGGGAAATACTGCAGCTAGGGTTTTACCTTCTCCTGTCTGCATTTCAATGAGCCTTCCCTTATGGATAGCTATGCCAGCTATTATTTGCTCATCATAAGCCTCTAAATCCAAGACCATTTTAATTGCTTGTTTTACAAGTGCAAAGGCTTCTATAATTATTTCATCAATAGAAACTCCTTGTGAAACTCTTTTTCTAAGTTCATTTGATTTATATAAAATCTTCTCATTATTAATGGAATCAAATTCCACACTGTTTATTTCATCTACACTTCTTTTGTAATTACTATATTCAGCTTTATTAGCCAAACGTATAATTCTTTCAAGCATAACTTTTGGCATATATATCACCTCACTGACAATCTGATTTTATTTAATATGCTATGAAATCTACTACACTAATCTGTTAGATATTAACCTTTTTCAGATTCACATTATATACATAAATTGTTCAATTCATCTTATTTTTCATTCTTATTACTTTCAACAAATTTTTCTTCCAGTTTTTTTCTTCTTTTCTTTATTAGTTCTCCTGTTAATGCTAATGTTACAAATAGAACAACAAAAAGCACTACACCAGATAAACAAACTGTGATTATAAAACCTCTCATATTATAATAATTATGATGAATATAACTTGTGATAGCAATAATCACATCAAATACAATAGTAAAACTTATGGAATACAAAAGGTAAGATTTTATTCCTGGTTTTGTATAATAATCGTAATGTCCACCCTTAATATAAGCAATTGAAATTGCTATAGCTGAAATCATTAATACAATCCATTCACCACCTATTTGTTTAAAAGAAGAATTAAAAAATATCAACTGAATAAATATACTTGCAATTAATGCCCAAAACATAAACCAAAAAGCATAATGTTCAATTTTATACATTTCCATAAGTTCACGTTCATCTAATTTTTTCTTCTTTTTCATTATTATCATCCTCCCAGAATAAATCATTTAATGTTTTACCAAGTGCTTTACATATTGAAGTACAAAGCTTTAGTGATGGATTATAATTGCACGCTTCAATCATTCCAATAGTTTGACGGGTAATTCCTACAGCTTTTGCTAAATCTTCTTGATTCATATCACATTCAATACGTGCTATCTTCATTCTTTTGTTTTTCATAATATGACCTCCGTATATTACATATTGTAGCATATAATATTCGCAATGTAAATTATATATTGCATTTGTTTTAACAAAAATAGCAGACATAAGTTTGTCTGCTATTTAAATACTAATAATGTTTTGTTAGTTTTATTTTACAAATATGACATAAAAATAATGTGGTACAACTATTTTTTATAAAATACCAATGTTAATCTATCATTTATTACTTTCATTTCACCAGTTTGCTTATATCCCACTTTTTCGTACAAATGACAATTTCCTTGCTCCTGTAATATAGTATCTAATTCCCATTCATTTGCGTCAGAATACATCTGTTCAAGAATTTGAAATACCTTTTGTGCTATCCCCTTTCCTTGGTATTTTGGCAAGATAAAAATAGGACTAACACGATAGCGTTTATCATTCTTTTTTACTATTCTAACGCCACCAACATCTAGACTATCACTCTTAATAATATAATAATCTGTAAATGACTGATTGATTTTGTCAATTATTTTTTCTATTGGCTCATTTACAGGACTGGTTTCATAATCTTGATATTTCTCTAATAATGGCATGAATGATTTAATTTGCATTGTATGAATAATTTCTGCATCTTTCGACGACGACTTAGTTAAGGATATATTCATTATAGTTTCCCCTTCCGCTTCACAAGTAAATTAATTTTATAATAGTTGAACCCTACAGCCCGGCTAAAAGACTTAAGAATATATGTTCATTTTATAATAAAGTTGAAAGCATATAGGAGTGTATCGGATAGTATTTAATGAGTTTACAGAATCTTAGGTTATGTAATAATTGTTATATTCTCCTCAAAGGTGCAACAGTTTTGTAATAATTCTTTTGAGTTATTATCTTTCTAATGTAGTAATACAAAGTAAGTACTTAAATCTATGGATAATGACTTGAAATAAGAAATGAAGAAAACATTAAAATTATATTTAAAAATTCTTCTTTTGTAACTAGAAAATTTTCGTGAGACTGCACAGGACGTGCAGTCTAGCGAACCTGAGGCAAGAAGCCGAATGTGAGTGTTAGAAAATTTTATATTTTCAAAAGATTAGAATTACTCAATATAATTTTCTGTTTCGAATTCTTATTCAAGTCATGCATTAAGTATTTAAAACTCTTTACTCTTTAGCAATACCTCTAATCACTCCTAGAATTTTTTCTGTTACTTCTTCTAAGGTTTTGTGAGAAGTATCGATTACTAAATCGTAATTACTATTTTTATCTATATTCACATCATAAATTCCCTTGAACCTAGTTACCTCGAGTCTTCTTCTTTCAGTTATTCTCTCTCTAGCTTCATCTTTCGAAACATAATTTTCTGACTTTCCCCTCTTACTTGTCATAGCCCGTTCTACAGCAATATCTGTTTCTACTTTCAAATATATTTTAAAAGAATCAGGTATAAAATACCATGCAAGTCTAGCATCAAAAATAAAATTTTCATTTTCTCTTCCAATCTCCATAGTTTTATTGTCAACTTCATGATCTAGATTATTGTTAAACATATAATCATTATATTCCATAATAGACATACCCTTTTCTACAGCTAACTTTCTTTGTAATTCACCCACACTAAAATAAGTATAATTCATTACCTCACTTATAGCTTTAGCAACACAGCTCTTACCAGAATACAATTCTCCTGTTATAGTAATTTTCAATTCGACATCATCTCCTATGCTTGGAAGTATACTTTTTATAATTATGCAGATTTAAGACAAAATTACATTCATCGTATTATTTATTATAATTATTATAACATAAATTTCCAAAGCAAGACTTATAATATATGGAACTCTATATTGCTAAAAATAAAACTACCAAAATACAATTAATGTATTTTAATAGTTTTCATCTCTTATTCATAATGTTTATTTTGTAGCATTCGCAATTATATTATTAGCATAATTTAGGACTTGTTTCTTTTGATCTAAAGATTGGCTTTTAACATCATCTATTTTGTTCAAAATTAAACTTGCTTGGCTCTTTTGAGTAGAATTCATATACGAAGTAGCACTTTGTATTTTTTGCTTTGCCGCATCTAATTGAGTATCTACATCATCCTCGCTTAATGAATCTAAATTGCTAGTTGATGCGCCTTTAAAACCAACTGTTCCTACTAACTTATCATCTTCAATTATAAGACTATTGATAGCAATTGGAAGTTCATCTGTTTTTATTTTTATTAAGTTATCTTCAACATAAAAATTATTGTTGCTTTGCTTTGATATTAATGATAAAACCAATTTTTTAGGTAATGAAACCTTACCTAATTTAAAATTATCAGGATTATACGTGATTTCACCGTCTAAAAGACCCAATTGGCCCGTAGATGAAAATAGTAAATCAATGCTCTTATAACTAAAAGGTACTTCAATCAAAATTTTATCACCTGATATTTTAGCATTAACTTCATTAATGGTCATATCGCCCTTGCTTATAGGCACTTTTATGTATTGATTAATTGCACCATTAATATCCGCTTGAGTTATCTCAAATTGTCCAACATTAAGGAGTATCTGATTGCTAATCTTCTGCAAAACATTTGTGGATGCTGTTTTATCAACCACAGTCTCACTATTATTTAATATCATGTATGCAAAAGTTGCTATTGCAACTAATAAAATAATTGGGATCAATTTAAATTTGTGTTTTCTAGTTCCAGCCATAATTTCCTCCTTTATTCTTGTACTTAATATATTACCACAATTGTTATATCATAAAACTTTAAATCATATAATTCACAAACAATTTCTATTTAAAATTATATAGCTTTTATTACTGCTAAAATTTTTACATAAACAAGTTATAAAAAATTGTTAACTAACATAAACTCAATATTGATAAAGAATAATAAGATTTCTTTTAGATATCAGCTACAGTTTTTTATATGTTTTTAATGTCTAAATCATATAGTTCACATGTAAATTCGTGAATTAGCCAAATAAAATTGGTTATATTATCCTAATATTGAAAATTGCGGACCAAGCCTTAAATATGTTATTATATATCTAATAAAGTAAACATCTAGGAGGATATTATGGATACACAAAAAACACTTTATGTTAATAGGAAAAAACATTATGATAAATTATTGAAAAAACAAAATGATGCCATAAGTTTTATAAGCCTATTAAGATTAATAGTCTTCGTAAGTGGATTAGGGTTCACTGTTTTCTTTTTTTTACGAACCGCTTATTATTTAAGCCTTATATTGTTAACTATCACAACTATAACATTTGTAACTTTGGCAATTAAGCATAACAAAATAAAACACAACAAAATTAGGTGTTTAGTTTTATGTGAAATTAACGAAAATAGTATAAAACGAGTTAACAATAATTGGAAAGATTTTGTGGATAATGGTGAAGACTTTAGTGATGAGGAACACAGTTACTCGAAAGATTTAGATATCTTTGGTAAGAACTCACTTTTTCAATGGATAAACACCTGCATAACTTATCTTGGTAGACAAAAATTAAAAGATTCCCTCTCAAAACCTCAATATAACATTGAAGAAATACATAAAAGACAAGATGCTATAAAAGAGCTTTCAGAAAATATTGGATGGACACAAAGATTTTCAGCAGAAGCAATACTTAGTGAGAATAAAAATCATAATCCAGATGCTTTACTCGAATGGGTAGATGATAAAAATGATTTTTTTCTAAAACCATTAGTTGTAGCTATAATAAGATTATTGCCAGTTATAACATTCTCCCTTTTAGTATTATCTTTTATTTTTTCTCAGGTATCATATAGAATATTTCTTATAGGCATTGTGCTCCAAATAATACTACTCGCAATAGGATATAAAGAGATAAGTAGAAATTTAGACACTATATATCAATATAAAGATACAATTCTCATTTATAATAACCTCATTAAACATATAGAAAAGAAGAAGTTCCACTCGCAGTATTTAATAAATTTAAAACAAAAGCTTGTAAACAAAGACGGAATGAATGCGTCTTCTCAAATTAAAAAACTAGTAAAACTTGTAACTGTAATATCAGATAGAAAAAACATCTATTACTTTCCGATAAATGTGATTGCACTCTGGGATTATCAATGTTTAATTAATCTTCAGCGATTTAAAAAAGCAAGTGGTGCATTTTTATCAACCTGGATAGATGTTATAGGTGAAATAGAAGCTTTAAACAGTTTATCAATCATAGCCTATGAACACCGTGACTGGGCAATGCCAGAATTTCAGGACGGCTCCCCTGTTTTCATTGCTAAAAATATTGGTCATCCATTACTTGGAGAAAGCAGAGTATACAATGATATCCACATTGAAAGGTCGCAAAATGTTCTTTTAATAACAGGTTCCAATATGTCTGGGAAAAGTACACTACTTCGTACTACTGGTATTAATTTAGTATTAGCCTATGCAGGTGCCCCAGTATGCTCGGAAAATTTCAAATGCTCTATTATGGATATTTATACCTGCATGAGAACAAGTGATAATCTAGAAAAGAACATTTCATCCTTCTATGCAGAACTATTAAGGATAAAAAAACTTGTTACTGCTACCAAAGATAAAAAGCCAATATTCTTCTTATTAGATGAGATTTTTAAAGGCACTAATTCTATAGATAGACATACTGGTGCTAAAATTTTAGTTGCCAAACTAAGCACTGAAAATGCATTAGGTTTTGTATCCACACATGATCTTGAACTAGGTGACATAGAAAATACAAATAAAAGAGTTAAAAACTATCACCTTAGAGAATATTACAAAGATGATAAGTTATACTTTGACTATAAATTAAGGACAGGTGTGTCAACAACTAGAAATGCATTATACTTAATGAAAATGGCAGGTCTTGAGATTCCACCTGATATTGAAATTCCTAAATAAAAAAAGAGTTTATAATAAAAAAAACTATCAAAATACACACACATGTGCTTTGATAGTTTTTTTATGTACTCAAATACCTTTTATAGTCCAAAAGACTGCCTTAATTCTCTAATACTATCTGCGTCTACACTTGTAAATAATACAACTTTAACTCTATCTTTACTATTAGAATCCATCTTGCTGTAAATAGCTCTAACAGCATTTTGCTCTGGCATTGAATTATAAGAAGGATCAGATTCCATTTTTCCTATAGCTGAAATCATTAATGATAAAATGTGCTTTTCCTCTGATAAATTAAGCTTAGAATATGCATCTTTTAGTTCGTTATGTACCTTAGTTAATGCAAGACGCTTATTCGCTGCTTTTACTTGAAAATCTTGAGTGTTTTTTTCTTTTTCTTGCCCAGCCAGTTTAGATTTTTCTACCTCTGATCTTATTATTTTCAAATCCTTATTTACTTTTATAGGTTTGCTTTTTGATTTCTGTTCCAAACTAGTCTTATTGATATCTTCAAATAATTTTTTAATATTAAGTGTAGTAACTGTACCTACTATTTTATTATTAGTAATTTTAAAATTGTTAATTTTAAATGGAAATACATTAGAATTAATTTTTAATAAGTTACCATCAACATAAAAAGTTTTACTATTAACCTTTTTAATTTGAGAAACTACTAAACCTTTGGGTATTGATAGATTGCCTATTTTAAAATAATCAGCAATATAAGAAATTTTTTCATTTAAAAAATTAATCTTTCCTCGAGAAGAAAAAACTAAATTAGTATTTTTATAACTAATAGGTGCTCTAATCAAAATCTTATCCTTAAGTATTTGAATGTTAATACCCTTAACACTTATATTTCCCTTGCTTTTAAAATCTTTAAAATATAAGCTACTTACTTCATCTATATCCTTTTGATTTAACTCAAATGCTCCACCATTTGACTGCATATTTTTAAATTTATTTATTACCTCTACAGAATTAGTTTTCCTAAGTGTTAATTCATTATTTTGCATTAGTAGAAATGCAAAAATTGCTATCAATCCCAATAAAATAATCATAGGGAATAAGAATTTATACTTAATCAGTTTTTTATTTTTATTTATCTTATCAACTTTTGTCATATTACCCCCATTTTGCTTAATATCTATATACTACCACAGTTAATATTATTTTGAATTTTGTTTTAAATTATTTACAAAGAGTTTTTGTAATCTATATCAAAAATTTTAAATTTGTCTATTTTTCCACATTTTTATTTTTATTATTATTTTTTATCCACAATTATTGATTTTTCTGTGATTTAATATTTTATTTTTGGAATTTTTATGTAATTTAATTTCCATGAGCATTTTTTATTAACAATTCAACCATGTATATATTTTAGCAATTTACCTATGTTTCAATAGGTTTTTAATCTTTATTTTGAGCAAAATAATATCATAGCAATATCATGAAAGGAGAAATATTATGAAACATAATTTAATTTTTAAAAATTTAATTATACTGCTTTCTATAACCACTTTTTTAAAATGTTCCTTCTTGGTGGATTTTGCTTGTAAAAACAAAGACTATAAAGATAAATATGGAGTTTATCTAGTATTGTCCGATTAATTTAATAAAATACCTAGAAATAAAAAATTGTATAAGCTAAGCTTGTACAATTTTTTAATATATAATGGCTTTTGGTTAGTGTTCAAAATGATATTTATTTCTAAACGGTTTTTATTAATAAAGATAAATGATTTTAAAAATAATCTCCTTAAACCAGATAGTCTGTCTAATTTAAGGAAATCATATTAATTTATTCTACCGTTGCTTTTTTATAAAATTTAATCATCTTCTGGGAAGCTGTATTATAATTGTTATTAAATATCTCTTTTTTGAAAAACAAAATAACCTATAAAACAAAATATTATAGAATAGATAGCAGATATAATGATTCCAAAAGAAAGTGTTGTTCCATCAACATATGCTCCTTGAGTAATAAATGCAGCAAAATTAGTCAACCCAAATGGAAGATATTTACCCCAACTAAAATATATAGCTAGTTGTTGCATAATACCACTTACAACTAGAAGCAAGAATAAAGAAAATCCAGTTGCAATTGATCGAGAACGAGATATTGCGGATATTGTAAAAGCCACTATCACGTACACGAGCACTTGAAGAAATTCAAGTGCGAATATAATTATTGTTTTTAATAAAGCTGGTACATATATTATTTTATTACTCGTCCACAGCATTTCCTTAGCTCCCATACCGTTGAATCCGTAAAATATACCTATCATTATAAAGTTAAGGAAAAACGTTATTCCCATAAGTATAAGCCCATATAGTATTGTAGCAATGAGTTTTGCACTAAGAATTTCATATCGCTTGTAAGGGCGTGATATCATCATTTTCATTGTACCCTCAGAAAATTCACCAGCAACTAAAGCTGAACATGATATTATTAAAAGAAGGGCTATAATTCCACCATAACCTGCACTTGTAGCAAACTCCGTACTTCTTTGCCAAACGCTATTTTTAGTTTCTGGCTTAATATTGTTCTTAATTCTGTATTCACTTTCAGCAATGATCTTTTTAGATGATCCTATAGCCATTTTTGACATATTATCATTACTTTTCTCAGCTTGCTTTAGCTGGATTTTCTGTAATGCTACACCTTGTTTTAATTCCTGTTTCCAATTTTGTGAAACTTTTGTTGTCGTTGGAGTATTGTGAGATACATTATAATACTTCACAATGCCTGTTGCTGCTATTATAATTACAATTAGTATTATCATCATTACTTTTGTAGAAATTCTTTTCCATAGCTTTATGTTTTCTATTGAAACAAGTGTAAAAAAATTACCCATATTATTTCTCCTCCCCTGTGAGCTTCATAAATACATCCTCAAGTGATTTAGTTTCTTGTCTATCCATAGCGAAAATACCTATATCTGCAAGAGTTAAAGTTTTAACTATTTCAGGCACACGATCCTTAGTTGTTTCAATATGAACCCCATCACCCAATATGCTATTGTCAACACTCATGCTTGTTAAAATTGAAGTTGCCTTTTCATTATTATCAGATTCTAATATTAATACTGTTTTATCCCCTCCCTGGGACATATTAAGAAGTTCATCAACAGATTTCACTGTTATAATTTTTCCTTTATTAATTATACCAACACGGTCACACATCTGCTGCATTTCTCCTAATATATGGCTAGATACAAGCACTGTAAGACCAGTTTCTGATGAAAGCTTTCGAAGTAGTTCACGCATATCCTTAATGCCCGCTGGATCAAGACCATTTGTAGGCTCATCAAGTATTAGAAGTTTTGGGCTGTGAAGTAGTGCCTGTGCAATACCTAGCCTCTGTTTCATACCTAAAGAGTAAGTTTTCACCTTATCTTTTATTGCCCTCTCAAGGTCCACAATTTTTACTACCTCATTAATTCGTGCCTCATCCACACCTTTGTATATTTTAGCAAATATTTTAAGATTATCAAGACCAGACATGTACTTATACATATCAGGATTTTCAACAATGCATCCAATGTTGCGCATTGCCCCTTTAAAATCTTCTTTAACTGAGCATCCACCTACATATATACTTCCCTCAGTAATTTTCGATAATCCAACAATCATCTTGATAGTCGTGGATTTTCCGGCACCATTAGGTCCTAGAAAACCAAATATTTCTCCCTCTTTAAGATTAATAGAAATATCTGATACAATTGTTCGTTTACCAATTACTTTTTTTAGCTTTTCAACTTTTAATACTTCACTACTCATAATATGCCTCCTATAACTACATTTGTATTAACTTGTCACGATAAATTAAATCATCTCCTGGGTCGCTGTAACAGAGACCCAGGAGATGATTTGATAAAAAGTTTTTACATTTTCACTTTATCATCAGCAAAAAATATTTCTTTCTTCTTCCAAATAAATATTCCCATAAGTACTGGAATTATAAGTGAAATAAGAATAGTTGGTTTAAATCCAGTACTTACAATTGTGTACATAATATTTGCCACTTCAGCGACAAAATATATATATACTCCTAATTCTTTTTTCATTAAAATTAATATAACACCTAAAGCTACAATTATTACTAATACCAAACCAATAATTAATGTGCTTGTTGATGTCTCAGGTATTCCCATTGTTTTAAGCTGAGCTTTAGTCGCATCTGTCATGAAAAATGCCATTATGCTCCCTATTAATCCAAAACCACTAAATACCAATTGAATAATTGCCAATGTTTTTATACCTGCGCCTACTTTTGGTTTTTGAATATTTTCCATTATATTGCCTCCAATAAATATATTTTTTAAATAATATAATAATGACTTTCGTCAAAATTCCAGTTTGATTTTTAACAACATTTTGGAAGCTTCAAGTCTGCCATCTTCTATAAGTGGCAGTTGTCTAGCCTAGGAAAATTGCTTTGGTGGCAGTCTAAATCTGCTTCCAAAGTTGTTAATATTGCAGCGACCCAGGAGATGATTTAATTGTAAATCGCCTTAATTGGATCCATTTTCGATGCATTAATAGCTGGTATAATTCCAAAAATCATTCCAATAATAACAGAGATTGCAGTTGCTCCTATAACACTTGCCCCACTCATAACTGGAGGGAATGGCATAAACATACCAATTATTTTACAAAATATAAATCCAAATAATATTCCGAGTATACCACCAAGCCCTGTAACCATAATTGCTTCTATAAGAAATTGGAGTAATATACTTTTAGGTTTTGCCCCAATAGCCCTACGTATACCAATTTCTCGTTTCCGCTCAGTTACAGAAACATACATTATATTCATTACGCCTATTCCCCCAACAAATAAGGAAATACCACTAATGAGTGCTATGAAAGCAGTTAAATACCCAATAATTTGTTCAAAAATCTTAGTCGTTGCCTGAGGATCCTGAAGCTTATACTCACCTTTTAAATTAGGATGCGCCACTATAAGTTCTTTTTTTACGTTTTCAAAAACCTTATCTTTGTCTTCACCCGCTTTAATATAAACATCTAAGCTTGAAATAGCGGTCTCTGTATTCATATCTTCTTTTGAATCCTTTGAAATATAACTTGACCCCCCTGTTAGAGAGAATGCACCCTCTTTTTCCAAAACTCCTATTACCTCGTAGATAACTCCATTTACTGTTATTCCACAGCCTATGGCATCTTCTGGAGATTTAAAAAGTTTTTCGGCTGCTTTATACTCCAACATAATTAACTTTTTAGAACTTTCACTTTTTTTGAAAGAACGACCATACTTAATATTTATTTCTTTACCATCATACTCTTCTAGCATACTCTGTGTATTTTTATCAAAATATGCACATTCTCCATATGTATATCCGCCCATTCCTTGCATATCCTTAGATTCCTCAACCTTTTCTACTCCAGCCACTGTTTTAAGAGAATATGGATCAGATTTGCTAAAGGGTTCAATCAATGTTAAATCTGCTTCAACGTTTTCTGGCACAAAATTAACATTTATTTTATTTGCACTGGTGTCAGCCATAGATTCATTCATTTTTACCTTTAGTCCATTACCAACTGACATAATTGATATTACAGAGCTTATACCTATGATTATTCCTATCATTGTGAGAAAAACTCTTAATTTATGTGATTTTAGACTGTATACTGCAGTTTTGATTAAATTTATTATAGACATATCTAATCCACCTTTGTTATCTCTCCATCTTTTAAATGGATTACTTTGCTAGCATATTTAGTTAAATCATCATCATGTGTTACCATTATTATTGTTTTATTTTCTTCATTAAGCTTCTTTAATATATTCATAATTTCCTCTCTGGTTTTACTGTCCAGAGCACCAGTTGGCTCATCAGCTAAAATTACAAAAGGATTGTTAATGAGAGCTCTTGCTATTGCAATACGTTGTTGCTGTCCTCCAGATAATTGCGAAGGTGATTGCTTCTCTTTATGAAGCAATCCTACCGTTTCTAAATATTTTTCTACAAGGTGTGCTCTTTCTTTTTTAGGTATATCAGTACCTTCTTTATAAAGCAAAGGAAGTTCAACATTCTGACCAATACTCAATGAGTCTATCAAATGAAACTGTTGAAATATAAATCCCAGATAACTATTTCTAAGTTCTGATCTTTCATTTTCACTAAGATGAGTAACATCCTTGCCATTAAATTCATATTTCCCATTATCAAAATGGTCAAGGAAACCAAGAAGGTTTAAAAGTGTAGTTTTCCCGCTACCTGATTTTCCCATTATCATAACAAAGTCGCCTTGCTCTATAGTTAAATTTATATCCTTCAATACGTGTAATTTAGAATCCTTTAGCTTATAATACTTATTAATATTTGTTAACTCAATAAGATTACTCAACAGAAATACCTTCCTTCATATCTTTAGTAGTTAGTGATATATTGTCATTTTCAGCTAGCCCACTAAGTACTACAACTTGAGTCGTTGTACTTTTTTTACATGTGATAGCTTGTTTTTTTAACTTTTTATCCACAACCTTGAACACGTATTGTTTGCCAGCTTCCTCAAGTACCGCACTCTTAGGTATTTTCATCTCTTCTTCTCCTTCAAGCTTCACTGTAGCTTGTACATGAAACCCGTTTACAACATCTTTTTGTGAATCCAAAGATACATTTGCGTCATAATAAGATATGGCAGAAGCTCCACCTTTAGCCCCTTGAGCACCAGCCACTACATCTGGTATCGTCGGACTATTCCCTATGCTTTTTACCTTTCCAGTTACTGTTTTATTTATAGCAAATATAAGTATATCCACCTTTTGATTTTCCTTTATCTTTGTCTGATCTTTTTCATTAATACTTCCTTTTACATAAACTGTAGTAGACTCTATTACAATATATGGTTTCGTCATATCTTTAACATCACTTAATATTACTTTCCCATCTATCGGTGCTTTTATATAAGTGTATTCTTTCTCTTTTGAGTTATTCACCAAACCCCTTGAAGTGTCAATTTGAGTTTGCACAGCATCTATTTGATCTGAGTAGCCACTAATTTGAGTCTCAGTAGCCGCTGATGCGCCCATGGCAACACCACCAACACCAGGCTGTGCTACTTGTTGTTGTTTTTTTTCTTCTTCCTTCTGCTTTATTAAAAGTTTTTTTGCTTCTTCCTGTTTATCTTGTAATTTCTTTTTTTGATTATTAGCATTAGTAATTTCTTGGTTTCCCTTATCTATTTCATCCGTAACCAAACTGTTTCTGTATGTAAAAAGAGCATCACCCTTCGCTACTACCTGTCCATCCTCAACCGAAACCTCATTTATACTTCCTTTTGTTTCATCTCGAAATATACTTTCCGTTTTTTCAGGAACAATAATACCATTTACGAATATTTTGTCTTTGGCTGGTATTTTATATAGTTCTACTGCTTTACCTTTATTCCCGCTTGCTTTTTTATTATTTTTAATTGCATAGGCAATAATTCCAGTTATTATTATTACACCAATAATAATAATAAAAATAATATGTTTCTTTTTCATAGATTTTCCTCCCATAACGAATATTAAATATATATATATTTATATTGTATGTCATTTACAAATTAATTCAATAGAAAACACACAGAACGTATAGTTTAGCACATGGAAAAACAAAAGAAGATGGATTATAAAAAATTATCTCTCTTCTAAATTGTCTTTATAAATATTCTACTTAAATGCTATTCTAAATATAGTATAATTATCCTCAAAGAATAACTGAACATTACTACCAGTTTTTTCAGCTATTCTCTTTATATTGTAAAGTCCATATCCTCTGCCTTGCCCTTTTTTAGTAGAAAAGCCTCTCTTAAATATGTCTTTTATATTATTGGGGTCTATTGTTATTCCGCTATTTCTAACCTCTACAATGTTAGTGCTTCCTTCTGAATGTATATTCAAAATAACTACCTTATCACTAGTATTTTTAATAACCGCATCAAAAGCATTATCTATTAGATTGTTCAGAATATCTGAAATTTCATAATCACTTAAACTAGATTCTAATGAATTATTTGTCACATGAAATGCTAATTTTATATTTAATCTATCCGCTTCGCACAATTTGTTATATATTATAGCTTTAATTATAATATTATCGATGTAGATAATATCCTCTATAATACTACTTGAACATTTTAAAGATAACATAAACTTCTTTAATTCAGGTTTAACTTCTTTTTCGCTAGATATTTCCACTATTGCGTTGATAGTATTTAAATGATTTCTAAAATCATGTTATTTTCGTCTTATTTCCTCTACTATATCAACTAAAATAGGGTTATACTTATTTTGTAATTCTGCAACTTTTTTATCTTCACTTATTTTGACTATATAATAATACAAAAATATATTAATTAATAACATAACAAGAACTATAAATATATATACTAACAAATTGTTCAATATTATATTTTTATTATATTCCCATATTATTTTAGAAAACAAAGCATATGTTCCTAAATTAATTGCAAAATACCATAATATTTTAGAATCTAAGGCTATTAACTTTCTTAAACTTTTTATAAAATTATATCTTGAAATAGCAATAACAATTAACAATTCAGTCAATAAAAGAGCAATTCTGAATATGAATTTATGTGAGTATTCAAATCCAATAGCAGATGCAACTGCAATAAGACTTGCTTGCAAGACTAAATTTATACAACAGAATATAATAAATTCTAATGTGGTCTTCATTAATTGTCTTTTATAAATAAACTTAATCGAAAGTATTACACTTAAATAACTGATGATTATATTTAAGTATACATTTGCATTACTTGATACAATCATCACGCTTGTGCCTATTAAAATTACTGCCAAATTTTTTAACCAATTATTTTCATCTTTCAAAGAAAAATTTGACCATAATATAATAAACACAGTTAATTCAATAAAATTAGCTGAAAATTGTTGTAATAAACCTAGCATTTAATGTACTCCTTCCCTAAAGAATTTGAGAATGTAATTATTTAAATTTTTCCATTATTTTATCTTTAAATTTATAACCTAAAAGAGCTTTTTTATCATAATCTTTAAAGTGAATTTCACTCAATCTATTATCTAAACTGACGATTTCACTTATATGCTTAACATTTACAGCAAAAGCTCTATGACATTGTGTTATATTGTTACAATTTATAAGTTTAAGAATATTTTTTAGCCCTAAGCTATTAACTTTATAAGCACCATTTACTGTATGAACCATGCATGCCCTAAGCTTAACTTCTATAAAAAGTATATCATCAACATACACTTTCAAATTAACACCTTTTATAAGTTCAAATATCACATAAATTTTATCTTTTGGAACTACTTTTATGTTCTCGCTATGTGATATAAATCGTTTTGTCATATCTACTACTTCTGAAGCATCATAAGGCTTTATAATATAATCATAACAATGAACCTTTTTAAACGATTGAATTATATATTCAACATGAGTGGTTAAAAAAACAATAAAACTAAATTCATATTGAGGCATTTGTCTAAGATCCATTGCAAAATCTAATCCCGAAGAATTCTTTAAAGATATATCTATGTAAAATATGTCAATATTATTCTTACTTGTAATTTTTAAAGCCTCATCCCTATCTTCACATTCATATATGTTTATACATTTATCTATTTGTTGTATTGTCTTTTTTAAGCTTTTCCTTTGTATTTCATCATCCTCTGCTATTAGCACATTCATCTTTATTTCCCCCTAGTCAATAACTCCCCTAGCCTTTAAAATTAATATTTAGATAAATTATAAAAGTTATATATATATTAAAACAAACGTATATACCTGGTTTTCGCTTAATATGAACATATCTGACTTAATTTTACTATGTACTGGCTAAAGTTTCAAGTTTTTATAATATTTAGTCGGTTTTTTTGTCGTATTATAATTCTATAATATATCAAAACAAGAATAAATTACTATGAATATTATTTGTAATAATGTAAATTATAATATTATAAACAAAAATATTTATTAGAAATGGAGGTGAAATATATGTCTAGAAATAGAGTATTAGTTTCTGAAGCTAAAGCTGGATTAAATAAATTCAAAATGGAAGCTGCTAAAGAAGTAGGTGTAAAACTTACAGATGGTTACAATGGTGATTTGACTTCAAGAGAGAACGGTTCTGTAGGTGGTCAAATGGTAAAGAAGATGGTTGAGTCTTACGAAAAGAATTTGTAATAAAAGTAATCTATTCAAATAAAAAAGTATCTATAGTTAGACACATTTAATGTGTTTATCCTATAGATACTTTTTTACTTTTTAATATTGTTTTAATTTTTATTCACTAGCAAGTTTTTTGTAACCAGCTAATCTTTCTTTGGCATCATTTTCTGTTTTAGCATATAATTCTTCTGCTATTTCTGGGAATGTTTTAGCAAGTGAAGAATATCTTACTTCACCCATTAAGTAGTCTCTAAATGGTGTAGTTGGTTCTTTAGAGTCTAATATAAATGGATTTTTTCCTGCATCTTTAAGCGCTGGATTAAATCTATACATAGCCCAATATCCTGATTCAACAGCTCTCTTAGTTTCAAGTTGAGTACAACCCATTCCAACTTTAAGACCGTGATTGATACATGGAGCATATGCTATTATAAGTGATGGTCCGTTATATGCTTCTGCTTCTTTGAAAGCTTTTAATGTTTGTGCT
>NZ_JAHLEC010000002.1 GCF_018861705.1 Clostridium psychrophilum
AACATAAGGTGGTTTTGATGTTAATGGGCATATATATTTTTTGTAATTAGAACAAATATCAGTGCATCTTGAGCAAAAGCGACAATAACGGTTTCGACAGCTTGGACTATCACAAATATAGGAGTATTTACAATCAAAACGATGAATACAGTTGTTAAATGTTTTGCCATAGGCGCCTGTCTTTTTTAAAGCAATATGATGTCTAATTTCTTTAGAAATAGAAGTACAGTCATGACAAAGTTCTTTAGCAATTGCTTTAAATGAAAAAGAATCCCTGATCATGTGTTCAATTACAAATCTTTCACTAAGATTAAAATGTTTGGATTTTGGCATAATGAACCCTCCCTATGATTAGGCAAGGATTGTTGTCCTGGTATATCTAATATTATTATAATAATTTGTAAAGGTAAAATCTACCTTTTAATTTGTAAGACTAACTTCCACTGTTTTATGTATTGGGGTGGAATTTACTTTTGCAATTGAGGTGAGAAATTATTTCTCAACCTTTTTTATAGTATAAATGAATATAATCAAATATAATATGGTATAATTATATTTGATTAGTATAAAACAAATCTTCCATATTGTATTTATTAGGAAATTATATAAAACTTGAACTATAAACAATATTATAAATAAGAATAAGGCACTGTACATATAGTAAACTTCAAAATTATAAGTTCATTAGGCACTAATTTAATAAGAAAATATATAATAAAATATATAATAAAAAAGAAAGTGATGTTTATTTTAAAGACAGCACTTTGAAATATAAGTTATCAAAAATATTAAAAGAAAGGAGAAGTCATGATTGAGGACAATAAGGAAAACGGCAAGATAGAAAATGTTGAAAAAATTGAAAATATTAATGATGATGAAATAATGACTATAGGTGAAATTGCGGCATATCTCAAAATAAGTGAGCAAATTATTATTAATTTAGTAAAAAATGGAGAGATAGCTTCCTTTAAAATCGGTGGGCATTATAGAGTTAAGAAGAGGGACATAGGTGATTTTATCGAATCATTGAGGCAAGGAAAACGAGTATAAAAGAGGTAGGTTAGCTGAGTTTCAATATAATTATCTTAACGAATTTTTAAAATCATTAAATTTATATAAATAACTAAACATGGGTAAAAAACTATTAATGAATAAAATTCAAAAGATATAATGAAATTATTAAGACGAACGACTCTCTCTAAAGAATTAAATGAAATAAAACAAAAATGTTATTAATCTAAAATAAAAAAATATAGAAGTAAAAAAATATAGAAACAAAAATATAAAAAAAAGGTAGGTGAAAATCCTGATTTATGGTTAGTTAATAGGAGAAAACACTTGGAATAGTAAGTTTATATTAAAGTTAGTAAAGCTTTATTTTTAATATAAACGAACTGTTAATGAAGCAGTACTATTATAATATAACAGAATGTTAGTATTATAAAACTGCGAGTATAACAGAACAAAACTGATCTAAGCAGTTGGACCTTGTAATACAACCATTATGTTTAGTCGACAGAACGAAAATATTGGATAGATAAAATGTCAAATATTTAGGAATCAGGGAGATATTGAATAATTACAAGAGTAAAGGTAAAAATAAAATTAGAGTTATTCCACTAGGTGGACTTGGAGAAATCGGAAAAAATATTACTGCAATAGAATACAAGGATGAAATAATAGTTATAGATTGTGGAATTAGTTTTCCAGATGAAGATATGTATGGTGTAGATTTAGTTATTCCCGATGTAACTTATCTTATAGAGAATAAAGATAAGGTAAAAGGAATTTTCTTAACTCATGGTCATGAAGATCATATAGGGGCATTGCCATATGTTTTGAAACAAATCAATATACCAGTTTATGGAACAATGTTGACACTTGGACTAGTAGAGAATAAATTGCAAGAACATGGAATATTAGCAGATTGTACTCTAAATGTAGTAAAAGCTGGAGACATTGTAAAGTTAGACAAAATCAGTGTAGAGTTTATAAGAGTTAGTCATAGTATAGCGGATTCTTGTGCACTTTGTATTCATACTCCTATTGGTAGAATTATACACACAGGAGATTTTAAAATAGATTATACTCCAATTGATGGAGAAGTTATTGATGTAGAAAGATTTGCAAAATTAGGTGGTCAAGGAGTATTACTACTAATGTGTGATAGTACTAACGTAGAGCGACCTGGGTTTAATATATCTGAGAAGAGGGTTGGACAAACCTTAAATAAACTATTTTTCCAAGTTCCAGGTAGAATTATAGTGGCTTCTTTTGCATCGAATATCCATAGATTACAACAAATTGCCAATGCAGCAATTTTAAATGGAAGAAAAGTAGCCTTCAGTGGAAGAAGTATGGAAAAAATATCTGAAATAGCAATTAAACTAGGATATTTGCATATACCAGAAGAAGATATAATTACTGTTGCTGATCTTCATAATTATCCTGATGATAAGGTGACAATAGTAACTACAGGGAGTCAAGGAGAGCCACTTGCTGCATTAACAAGAATGGCATCAGGTACTCATAGAAGCATTCAAATAGAAAAAGGTGATTTGATTATTTTATCTGCATCACCAATCCCAGGAAATGAAAAGGCAATATACAATGTTATTAATGAACTTTTCAAAAAGGGAGCTAATGTAATATATAATACTACAGATGAAATTCATGTTTCTGGTCATGCATGTCAAGAGGAATTAAAATTAATGCATACACTAGTTCGTCCTAAATATTTCATGCCAGTGCATGGTGAATTTAGACATCTTAAACAACATGCGTTACTTGCAGAAAAATTAGGAATGAGTCCTGATAATATTTTTATAGCAGAAACTGGACAGATATTAGAAGTATCACCAAGTGAATGTAGAATAGCAGGAAGAGTTCAAACAGGAGCTATAATGGTAGATGGTCTTGGTGTAGGAGATGTTGGAAACATTGTACTTCGTGATAGAAAGCATCTAGCTGAAGAAGGCATTCTTACGGTTGTAGTTACTATAGAAAGAGAAACTTTTAGCATAGCTGCAGGACCAGACATAATAACTAGAGGTTTTGTATATATGAAGGAATCTAATGAACTTATTAATGAAGCTAGGGACATTGTTAGAAAAGAGTTAGAAAAATGTTTAGATAATAAAATTAAAGAATGGGCTGTAATAAAGTCAAGCATTAGAAATGCTTTAGGTCAATTCTTATATATAAAAACTAAAAGAAGACCTATAATTATACCAATAATAATGGAAATTTAGTAAAAGATACTTTAATATAGATTTTATACTAAGAATGTTAAGGGGTTGCCTCTTTAGATGATTTGTTAATCATTTTGAGGTAGCTCCTTATTTTTGGATTACATATGAGGCTAAAGGATTTAATTATAGTAGCGAAGATAATAATAAATAGAGTATTGACAAGTTAATGATATATGAGTATATTATAATAGTAAATGCAAATGGTTTGCAACAATTATTGAGGAGTGAAAAAATATTGAAAAAAATTATTATTATCATGATTTCAACATGCATTATAGCTACACTAGTTGGATGTTCACAATCTACGAGTGGTGCAAAAGAGCAAGGAGTTAATAGCAAAACTCAAAATGATCAGTCGAAACTAAAAGTTGTAGTGTCTTTTAATCCATTAAAAGAATTTGCCGAGGCAATCGGGAAAGACAAAATACAAGTAACAACGGTTGTTCCAGAAGGTGTTGAACCGCATGATTTCGATTTAACAATAAAGGATATGAAAAACATAGGTAGTGCAGATTTATTTGTCTATTCTGGATTTGGAATGGAACCTTGGGTAGATAAGACTTTAACGTCTATAGATAATAAAGACTTAATGGTAGTCAATTCATCAAAGGGAATAACTCCATTAAAAAACTCAGCAGGAGAAGTTCAGCAGGAAGGGCAATATGATCCACATATATGGCTTAGTTTGAAAGATGCAAAGATACAAACTAAAAACATAAAAGATGCATTGGTTAAAGCAGACAAGAAAAATGAAAAATTTTATGAGAAAAATTATTTGGATTTTTCTACTCAACTTGATAATCTTTATAACGAATATAAGACGAAATTTAAGGGAGTACAAAACAAGAACTTTGTTACCGGGCATGCTGCATTCGGATATATGTGCAGAGATTTTGGATTAAAACAAAATAGTGTAGAAAGTGTATTTGGAGGAGGAGAGCCTACCCCTCAAACACTAAAACAATTAGTAGATTTATGTAAAAAAGATAAAATAAAGGTTATATTTATGGAACAACTTGCTAGTCCAAGAGTATCTGAAACTCTTGCGCAATCCGTAGGAGCTAAGGTTCAAAAGATATATACAATAGAAAGTAGCGAGGGAAACAAGACATATTTAGAGAGTATGAAAGAAAATCTTTCAAATATTTATAGTAGTTTAAACCAATAGACTAGTTAATTAATAAAACATAAAAATAAAGCAGTATATGATTTACGAATAAATCATATACTGCTTTATTTTTATGCTTTTAAATTATTCTTATTTTTCACCGAATTTGTTTTCTACAAGGACTGTTAAAGCATCCATAGCTTCACTTTCGTCAGTTCCTTCTGTAACAATTTTAATTTCTTCGCCTTTTTTTAAACCTAAACTCATTATGTTAATTATAGATTTTGCATTTGCAACGGCACTACCATGTACAATGCTAACATTAGATTTAAATTTGCTTGCAGTTTTTACGAAAATAGAAGCTGGTCTTGCGTGTAATCCCTGTTCATTTAATATTGTAACTGTCTTTTCCATTAATGTAACCTCCTAAAATTTAGCTGTTCACTTATTACTTATAATTTTCTGATAGTTTTAAAATATCTAGAAAATTTCTGCTTTCGTCAGAATTGATTGATAAATTTGTAAATGTTTTCTAAAAATCGTAAATTTACAGTGCAATACTATTATAACATATATATTCTTTTTTTATTGTAATTTTAAGTTGAATTCTTTAATACATTTTTTGATTCCATCTGATGATTCTGAAAAATTCAAACCATAATTTCTAATTTTATCAGTACATAACCTTATATCTCTAGTATGAATTTTATATTTTTCTAAATCTTTTTCTAATAATTCCTCTGTTTTATCTTCAAGGCCAATCTCTTTGATAATTAAAGAGCATATATTATAGCGGTTTAAGCTGTTATGACTTCCAATATGATATGTGCCATAAGGAATTTCGAATATCATTGGGAACTGGTCTATAACCTCATGTACATAAGTTAGACCTCTATATTCATTAGGAGTAGCCTTTATCTTTTTGCCTTTTAAAATATCGGTTAATGTACCCCAAAGTATATTAGGTGACATACCGCAATTGCGCTCAGGCATACCAAAGAGCCAAGTGAATCTTACAATCCAAAGTTCATCTAATATTTCTTTTAGTAATCCTTCAGCTTCAAGTTTGTTTTTACCATACACTGTATCTGGACAAGGAGTAATATCTTCTGTATATGGGCCACCGTTAGTATTACCATTAAATACTTGTTCAGAACTAATAAATATCATTTTAGAATGCATTTTTTTGCAAGCTTTAGCAACGTTTACGGCTCCTGTAACATTAATCTTATATGCAATTTCTGGATTCTCATTGCAAAAATCAGTACTTGCTTTAGCCGCAGCATGGATAACGTAGTCTGGATTAAAATTTTTGATAGTTTCATTTACTTGCGTTTCATTAGTAACGTCAAGCATGGAAGTATTAGCCGAGAGAATTTCATAAGTATTTTGATATCTTTGAGCAAATCTTGTACAAAAGAAGCCATTTCCACCTGTTAATAATATTTTTTCCATTTTAACACCCCACCTTAAATTTTATAAGACTCTAATTATGAAAATTAGCTTAATAACACTATATTAGTAATTTCAAGTTATTACAAGTTTATTGCAAGTTATAAATATTAAATTATCTCCTGGGTCGATGCAACATCTTCATAGAAAATGCGACAGCTTTGAAGAACAGCAACAGCGACCAAGAAGATGAACAGCTTCGAAGAAGAGCAACGGCGACCCAGAAGAACAGCTTCTATGAAGATGAATTATCCGTTAAGGATTACTTTTAAACCATTTTTTTTCATTTCACTCGCTATCTTTTCTATAACTTCTGGAGTCGAAATTTCAATATCTATAAGTTTATAATCCTTGTTTAATACTTTATATTTATTGCTTCCATATTGATGAAAAGGTAGCAGGTGAATTTCTGTAAGGTTTAAACTTTTAACAAAGATAATTATATCTTTTATATTACTAGCGTCCATAGTATAACCTGGTATTAAAGGCACTCTAGGTATAACTCTTTTATGCAAACTTACCAAGGTTTTAATATTATTTTTTATTAGATCAATATCTGCTCCAAGTATTAATTTAGACTTCGTTTTATCCATTATTTTAAGATCAAATAAGATTAAATCTAAGTAATCTGACATTTCAACAAGGTTTTGTGTATCTCCTTGGCCGCTAGTTTCGATTGCTGTATTTATACCTAAGCTTTTTAATTTCATAAGTAGTTCTTTTGCAAAAAGGCTTTGAGATAATACCTCTCCACCAGACAATGTTACTCCGCCACTTGATGTACGGTAGAAAACCATGTCCTTTTGAACAACGCGTACAACTTCTTCTACACTCATGTATTTACCGAATTCAGTAATTGCACCAGTTGGACATTCATCTACGTCAAAGGCGCAGTGATCACAATGGATACATTTACTAGCAATTTTCACCTTTTGAGGATCAAAGCTTATAGCTTCAGGGTTGCAGCACCATGGGCATTTCAGTGGGCAACCCTTAAAAAACACAATCGTTCGAATACCTGATCCATCATGCAAAGAATATCTTTGGATATTTAGTATTAATGCTAACACATAATCACTTCCTATAAATTATGTTCAGTTCGTCTTATGATATCATCTTGGATTTCGCGGCTTAGTTCTATAAAAAAGGCACTATAACCTACTACTCTTATAACTAGTCCCTTATAATCATTAGGTCTAGCTTGAGCACTTTTTAGAGTAGCTGCGGAAACCACGTTGAATTGTATATGTTGTATTTTTAACTTCATAAAAGCAAATAGAAAATCACATAGTTTATGAATTCCACCCTCACCCTCTAGAGTTTTAGGACTAAATTTAACATTTAATAGACTTCCATTTGTTGTTAAGTAGTTATCTAACTTACTTACGCTTTTAAGCACCGCTGTAGGACCAAGCATATCACGGCCAACCATAGGAGACAATCCCCCGTCTGCAAGCTGCTGGCCAGATTTTCTCCCGTCAGGAGTAGCACCGACTGATTTGCCAAGGGGAATATGAGCTGATACTGTATAAGACCCAGGGACAAAGGTTCTACCTCTAGGAGTTACATGCTTTTCAACGGATTTCGCGTAATATCTAAGAATATCTGAACTAAGGCTATCTACCTCATCATTATCATTTCCGTATTTATCATATTTATTAATTAAGCGAAGTCTAAGTTTTTCATTTTCAATACCTTCAAAGTTACATTTCAAAGCTTTTATTAGCTCATTAAAAGAAATCCTTTTTTCTTCAAATACAATCTTTTTTAGAGCATATAGGGAATCGCTTAGATTTGCTATACCAATACCTTGTACACCTGAAAAATTATACTTTGCACCACCATAGGTTATATCTTTTCCATTTTGCATGCAATTATCAATAAAACATGAAAGTAGTGGAACAGGCGCAAATTTTTTATGACCTATATCAACAATATTGCAGCCTTTTACCATTAGATTCACATATTTATCAATTTTATTTTTTATAGCATTGATTATTTCAATAAAGGTAATATTTTCTTTATATTGATTTTCTATAAGTGTGAGCTCCATTATTTTCAACAAATTAAAAAGTGCTATATCATGTAAACCATAAGTTTTTCCAGGTAGTGAAAGTTCAACGCAACCAACTACAGAATAGTTTCTTGCATCTTCTAAACTAACACCTCTGTTTAAAAATCCTGGAACTATTACTTCATCATTAAATATCTGAGGGATACCTGTACCAATCCTAATTGTTTCAACAGTTTTCTTTAAAAAATCTGGCTGTATAAGCTCATTTACACGTACACCCAAGTTTGGTTGGGGAAGACGTATGTCTTGATAGGCATCTAGTGCAACATAAGATAAAGGATTAACTGCAGATCTACCATTGCCAGTGAGCCCTCCAAGGGTTATAGTATAACCAGTTGGAAATCCGGCAAAGTATTTAGCACTATCACTACTTCTAACTAAAACCACATCATTGGTTTTAATCCATAAACAAGTTAGAATTTCTTTTAGATGATCACTTGTTACCCCTAAGGTTAAGTCATTTTGATAAAATGGATACATATATTTATCAAAACCACCTAAAGACAAGGAACTAGCATTTGATTCATACTGCAATATAACACATAAAAACCACAATAACTGGCATGCTTCGTAGAATGTTTTTGGTTTTTCACTAGAGATTTTTGTAGATATTTTAGAAATTTCTAAAAGCTCAGCCCTACGTTTTTTGTTTTGCTCTTTTTCTGCATTTAGCTTTGCCAGAGAGGCATATCTTAAAATATGTAACCTAGAAGCTTTAAGAACAATGGAGGAAGCTTTATAGAAATCATTATTAGGAGATTTTTCTGATAATTTTAATGTATCGCGAATTATCTTATCAAGACCGACATTTAATAGTTTCTCAAAATTTGGGATTATATGTCCTTGACCTTTATCAGTTTGATTAATTTTAAAAATATCTAAATCTATTGGAGCATGAACCTCAGGGGTAAGCCTTTTATTTATGAAATCTTTTAAAGATTTACCTGCCCAATAAGGATAAAGAACATCTTTATAGATTTTTTTATCTTCGTTAGATATAAAAAACTGGTCTTGTGGCCTGCTAGCGATTGTATCAAGTTCATCATTAATCCAGTAGGGATCCATTTCAGGAGAAATAATTCCACTTCTAGGTTTTATTGTTCTATTTCCGATTATAAGTTCTTCATCTCTTATAGATATTTGAACATTATTAAGTATGTGCGATGTTGCCTTTGCCCGCCTAATAATTGTGGAAGTACCTTCAGTTTCTTTATAGCTTTCTGTGTATAATAGGGCACGTTCAAGAGATATTTCTCTTTTGTTTTCAAAAAGCTCATCTTTAAGTGTTTGAATTCTATCGATAATCAAATTTAATACCCCCTCGTAAAAATAATGAATTATATATTTTATAAAACGGCGTAAACTATTTATAGTTTGTGTTTGAAATTTATTGTTTATTATTATTGTTTATTGTTTGTCCTTATTGTATAATTAAATTAAGAAAAATTCAATACTAATTATAGAAAATATTTAGAATATTATTAGTAATAAAATTTTTGAGGGTAAGGTTTATAACCTCTATGGATGTAGGGTAAATATATTATAGAAAAAAGAAACTTAAAATAATTGTGAAAGGAGAGATATTATGGAAGATTACGAAAAAATGCTTGAAGATATAAAAAAACAGGAGGAAATGATACAATTCACTGAATTTACAAATGAAACAGCACTGCAAATAGGAATGCTACTAATTGAAAAAGCAAAAAAAGAAAAATTATCAATGACTATTGATATTACAAGAAGTGGTCATCAATTATTTCATTATGCATTTGCTGGAACATCACCAGATAATGATCAATGGATTATAAGAAAAAACAGAGTGGTTAATAGATTCCATACCAGTTCTTTGTACATAGGTACAAAATTAAAACTTTCAAAAAATACAATTGAAGAAAAGTATCATATTTCATCCCAGGAGTATAGTCCCTATGGAGGTGCATTCCCAATAATCATTAAAAATGTTGGTGTGGTAGGCACTATTTCTTCTTCCGGATTAAAACAAATAACAGAACATAATTTAATTGTTGAGGTTTTAAAACAATTTTTAAACAAATAAGTGGCTTTATGAAAAAAATATAATGCACGGTAAGGTGGAGATACATTGTTTGTAGAGGAAAGAATAGAAAAAATAATTCAGCTGCTAAATGAAAATCAAAAGGTAGTTGTAAAGGAATTAAGCAAAAGGTTTGATGTGACGGAAGATTGTATAAGAAAAGATTTGAAAAATTTAGAAAGGCAAGGAATTATCAAAAGAACTTATGGAGGCGGAGTATTAAGTAGACAGTTCGCCCCACAAAATGATATTTTATATAGAAAAAAAATTGATGTAGAAGATAAAATCATAATTGCCGAGAAGGCTTATAAACTCATAAAAGAAAGCGAAACAATTTTTTTAGATATTTCATCCATAAATATATTGATTGCAGAGAAGATTGCAAAGGGCAATAAAAAGCTCACAGTTATAACTAATATGATTGATATTATTAGAACTTTTTCTAAATGTGACAATGTAGATGTGATAGGGACTGGTGGAGCGTTTAATAAAGATGTAAATGGGTTCGTAGGTTCTACTGCAATAGAGAGTATATTGAAGCACAAAGTAAATAGAGCCTTTGTAGGTAGCTGTGGAGTTAATATGTTTGATAAAAGTCTTACAACTTATAATGTGGAAGATGGAAATACGAAAAAAGCTATTATTAGTTCAGGAAAAAAAGTCTATCTAGTTATAGAAAATAAGAAATTTTATTATGATGCAACATATAAGTTTGCAGATATTTATGATATAGATGCAATTATTGTAGATAAAAAACCAGATGAGAAAATATGTGGGGAATTAGAAAAAGCGGATATAGAAATTATTTAAAATAATTACATTTAACTTTACAGGTAGGGTATAATATTCAATATGAAAAGTGAGGTATTAAATTATGAAAAAGATAAATTTTGCAATGATAGGATATGGTGCAATAGCGAAAACTCATGCACTAGCAGTTTATGATGCAAGTATTAGGTTTTCACTTCCATATGAGTTAAATTTAAAATATATTGTAACTAGAAAACCCATAAACATTCCTATAAATGGGGCTATAAATGTTACTGACATTGAAGAAGTTCTTAATGATAAAGATATTGATTTTGTAGATATATGCACTCCAAACGATGCGCATTTTGATATAGTAAAAAAAGCAGTTAAATATGGAAAAGCAATTTATTGTGAAAAACCATTATCATCAAGTTTGCAAGATGCAGTAGAAATGGCAAGGCTTGTTAAGGATAATAATGTAGTTAATTCTGTAGCTTTAGTTTATAGATTTATGCCATCACTTACGCTATTAAAAAGAGAACTTGAAAAGGGGACCATAGGAGAAATTATAGATTTTAAAGTGAGAACATATCACGACAGTTATTTAAATGAAAATAAAAAAGATACCTGGAGAACAGGAAAAAATTCTGGTGGCGGGGCACTACTTGATTTAGGTGTTCATTTGATTGACATGATACAATTCACTATGGGTGAAATAGAAAAAGTAGAGTCGAAAACTAGGATCTTCTTTAAGGAAAGAGCAAAAGTTGATGAAATAGCAAACTGTGATTTTACATTAAAGGATGGAACTCTTGGAAGCCTTGAGGTTTCAAGAATATTTACTGAAAGAAATCAAACAGATGATTATGTAGTTTATGGAAGTCATGGTAGTATAAAAATAGACTTTAATAATCCTTATGAGATTGAGATATATAAATATGAAAGCAATTCAACAGAAATTAAAAATGTAGCATCAGGAGACGATTTGTTAAAATATTACGCTGATAAAAGAAACTCATTAGGTTATTTCCAAAATTGTCACACAGCATCCTTTATAAATTTTGCTAATAAGATTTATAATAATGATTTTTGTGGTATAGATGCTAATTTTGATGAAGCATTAAAATGCCAGAAAATAATAGAAAAGGTGTATGTGAAATAAGTATTTATGGTAAAACTATCTATAGAATTTATGAAATATAATAAGATATTATGTACAATTATAGTTTAATAGCACGATACGTTGAAAACTCTAGGAAAAAATGTGTTTTTGTGATATATTTATTAGAATATAGGTTAAAATTACAAATAAGAAGATTAAAAGGAAGGTTACAATAATGGAAAATAAAACCACTTCATCAAATTTCATAAGAAACATTGTTTTAGAGGATATAGAGAGCGGAAAACACAAAACAATAATCACTCGGTTCCCACCAGAACCAAATGGATATTTACATATTGGTCATGCAAAATCAATTGTTCTAAATTTTGAATTAGCAGATCAATTTAATGGTAAGACAAACTTACGTTTTGATGATACTAATCCAGCAAAAGAAGATGCAGAATATGTTAATTCTATAAAAGAAGATGTAGAATGGCTTGGATATAAATGGGATAATCTATTCTTTGCTTCAAATTACTTTGATGAGATGTATAAGCGTGCTGTATTATTAATAAAAAAAGGCAAAGCTTATATTTGTGATTTAACAGCTGAAGAGATGAAGGAATACAGAGGTACTTTAAGAGAGCCAGGTAAAGATAGTCCATACATAAACAGAACTGTGGAAGAAAACTTAGATTTATTTGATCGTATGAGAAAAGGTGAATTTAAAGATGGATCAAAGGTTGCAAGGGCAAGAATAGATATGAGTTCTCCCAATATTAATATGAGAGATCCAATAATTTACCGTATATCTCATGCAATTCATCATAATACTGGAGATAAATGGTGCATATATCCTATGTATGATTTTGCTCATCCTATAGAAGATGCAATTGAGGGAATAACACATTCAATTTGCACATTAGAATTTGAAGATCATCGTCCACTATATAATTGGGTTATAGACAATTGTGAAATGGAAAACAAACCACAACAGATTGAATTTGCAAGACTTAACATTACAAACACAGTAATGAGCAAAAGAAATCTTAAGCAATTAGTGGATGAGAAGATAGTAGACGGTTGGGATGATCCAAGAATTCCAACTATAGCAGGACTTAGACGTCGTGGTTATACAGCAGAGTCTATACGTAATTTTTGTAGAGAAATCGGAGTTGCAAAGGTGAGCAGTACCGTAGATGGCAGGTTACTCGAACACTTTATAAGAGAAGATTTAAGTCTTAAAACACCTAGAACTATGGCAATTTTAAAACCATTAAAAGTAGTTATTACAAATTATCCAGAATCTCAAGTTGAAATGCTTACAATTGAGAACAATCAAGATGTTCCAGAAATGGGAACTCGTCAAGTGTCCTTCTCAAGAGAAATATATATAGAGCAAGAAGATTTTATGGAAAATCCAGTGAGAAAGTACTTTAGATTGTTTGTAGGTAACGAAGTAAGACTTAAGGGTGCATACTTCATAAAATGTAATGATATAGTTAAAGGTTCAGATGGAAATGTATGTGAATTGCATTGTACTTATGATCCAGAGACTAAGAGCGGTAGTGGATTTACAGGAAGAAAAGTTAAAGGGACAATTCATTTTGTAGATGCAGTAAATGCTCTGCCTGCGGAATTTAGATTATATGAACCTTTAATACTCGACGAGAAATCGGAGGATGGAAAAACATTCTTAGATCAGATAAATCCAGATTCAATGGAAATACTACAAGGGTTTGTAGAACCAAACATGAAAGGTTCAAAACCTGGTGATAGATTTCAATTCTTTAGACATGGGTATTTTAATGTAGATTCTAAATACACAACTGATGACAAAATGGTGTTTAATAGAATAGTATCTTTAAAAAGTTCTTTTAAAATACAGAAAAAATAACACAATAATAAAAATCCAGTACAAGGTTTTATCTTGTACTGGATTTTTATTATTATAATATTCTAGTTTCGACTTCTTCTTTAATTCTTGAAATAAAGGAGTCTAGTGAAGTAGCACCTTCATCTCCATTTTTACGGCTTCTGACAGAAACTTCATTTAAATCTGCCTCTTTCTCACCAACTATTAGTAGGAAAGGAACTCTTTCGTTACGACCTTCACGGATTTTATATCCAATTTTTTCAGCTCTAAAGTCCGCAGAAGTTCTAATTCTTAATTTCTTAAGTTTTGCTACTACTTTTTCTGCATAATCATGATACTTCTCAGAAATAGGTAACACTTTAACTTGTATTGGTGCAAGCCAAGTTGGGAAAGCACCAGCATATTTTTCAATAAGTAGTGCAAGTGTTCTCTCGTAACAACCGATAGATGTTCTATGGATAACATATGGACGTTTCTTAACACCATCTTTATCAATATAACTCATGTCAAATCTATCTGGTAGTTGGAAATCAATTTGCACTGTAATTATAGTATCTTCTTTTCCATAAACATTTTTAAATTGTAAATCAAGTTTAGGGCCGTAGAAAGCGGCTTCACCGATAACTTCTTTATAGTCTATTTTAAGATCATCTAGTATAACTTTCATCTTAGATTCAGTTAATGCCCAAGCTTCAGGGTTATCAATATATTTTTCTTTATTGTTTGGATCCCACTTTGAGAATCTATAAGTAACATCATTTTCAATTCCAAGTGTTTTCATCATATAATTAATTAAATCTACAACACCTTTAAATTCATCTTCTAATTGATCTGGTCTAACAACTAAATGACCCTCAGATATTGTAAATTGACGAACTCTAGTAAGTCCATGCATTTCACCGGAAGATTCATTTCTAAATAATGTTGAAGTTTCTGCATATCTAATTGGAAGATCACGATAACTTTTCTGATCTGCATTGTAAATTGTAAATTGGAATGGGCATGTCATAGGACGAAGTGCCATAACATCTTCACCTTTAGTTTCATCACCAAGAACAAACATTCCATCTTTATAATGATCCCAATGACCAGATACCTTATATAATTCGCTTTTAGCCATTAAAGGAGTTTTAGTTATAACATAACCTCTTTGTTCTTCTTCATCTTCAACAAAACGTTGTAGTAATTGGATTACTCTTGCACCATTAGGCATAAGTAGAGGTAAACCCTGTCCGATCATATCTGATGTAGTAAAGAATTTGAGCTCACGTCCAAGTTTGTTGTGATCTCTTTTTTTAGCATCTGCCATCTTTTCTAGATGTTCATCTAAATCAGATTTTTTTGTAAAGGCAGTACCATATATACGGCTAAGCATTTTATTCTTTTCATTACCTCTCCAATAAGCTCCAGCAACTTGTGTAAGTTTAAAAGCTTTTATATACTTTGTAGACATTAAGTGTGGGCCAGCACAAAGATCTGTAAATTCACCATGTTTGTAGAATGACAATTTTTCATCAATTGGTAGATCTTCTATTAATTGAACTTTAAAATTTTCATCTTTTCCTCCCATAAAAGCTATAGCTTCAGCTCTTGGAAGTTCGAATCGTTCAATTGGTAAATTTTCTTTAACAATTTTTTTCATTTCATCTTCAATTAAATTAATTTCCTCTGCAGAAAAAGAATTTTGTTTATCAAAATCATAGTAGAATCCACCATCTATAGCAGGTCCAATAGCAAGTTTTGTGCTTGGAAATAATCTTTTCACTGCTTGTGCCAATATATGAGTAGCTGTATGTCTAAAGGCTTTTTTACCTTCATCATCATTAAAAGTTAATATACTAACTTCACAGTCTTCATTTACAACAAAACGTAAATCTACAGTTTCACCATTTACTGTTCCTGCACAAGCAACTCTTGCAAGGCCCTCGCTGATATCTTTTGCAATTTCAATTACAGTTATTCCAGGTTCATATGATTTAATAGAACCATCTTTTAGTTTAATACTTATCATGTATATTACCCCTTTCTTATAGCTTGGGTGTATAAGGTAACCATAAAAATTTAATTTATAGTTACCTTATATTTTTAGAAACAAAAAAACCCCGTCCCAATTCTAACTATAGAATTGGGACGGGATTATAATTTCCCGCGGTTCCACCCAAATTGTTTAATAAATAAACCACTTAATAATGATAACGGAATTACCGGACTCGATTGAAGTCACTCAGAGGTAGTCTTCAGAGACGATCATTTAAGAATACTTCCAGCTAATGTATCCATTCTCTGTAAATGTGTCGTGGCTTACTTTTCTCTTCGTAGTATTGTATTATGTATTTATATTAATTATACCATTTGGAATAGAAATGTCAAGAGAGTAAACTGAATAATCTTGCAATAAAGAACAAATTAAAATATGTGGAATATAATAACAAATAAATAATATAATTATAAAATATTATAATTATAATGTTATTTAATCAGTAAAAGTGGCGATAATATATTGTAAATAACATTGTATTTTAGTAGGACTTTTTCTTATTTCTATGCATCTTTTATGCAGTTTTTATGAATATTAAAAATTAATTATAAAAATCTGCATTTTATTATAATAAAGTATTAATAATTAATAAAATTAACCGATAATATATAATGGCTCGATTATAAAAAATATTGCGATTATAAAACATAAGATAAGTTACTAAAAATTATTCCTTGAAATAAAGGATTAAATGCAAGAAAATATTATTGGATTGGATTGGATTGGATTGGATTGGATTACTTTGTGGGAGTAATAGGAGGACATAACTAAATGAATGTAGATGGTATAAGAAAGATTTCGCTTAATAAAGTAAAAAATAAAAATGATGGTTCTAATATTGAATTTTTATCTTATTATGAGAGGATTAAAACAATGCCAATAAAAATAACAATTGCATACTTCTTAATTGGTGGAATTTTGACTTTGTTTTTTAATAAGATTTTAGATAACTTTATAGAAAGTAATTTTTTAATGAATTATATACAATCTATTGAAGAATTGAGTTATATTATTATAACATCCATAGCAATATATTTTTTAATAAGTAAGTTTACCAAGAAAAGCAAGAATTCTTTTAATAAATTTAAAAATGATTATGAAAAAATTCAAGTAGATTTTGATAAACTATTAGATGCTAAAGATGAGTTAAGGATGCAATATGAAGAATTAACTAAAAAGCAATTAACAACTCAAACGAGTGAGGAAAGATATAAGCTAGCGATAGAATGTACAAATGATACTATATGGGAAATAGATCTTGGAACAAATGAGTTTTTTTCTACAGACAAATTTAACGATATCACGGGTTATGATAAAAACATTATAAAAACACTTGCTGATTTAATTAAGTATATTGCGCCTGAGGATAGAGAGGTTGCAGAAGATGAGTTTATGAACCATATTATGGGCAAAAGTTTGTATTACCGAAGTACAGTTAAGCTTAAGTACAATGGGATAGCGGACAAATGGATTTTAATTAGAGGAAAATGTTTAAGAGATAGTAAGGGTATTGCAACTAAAATTTCAGGATCTATGACAGATGTATCCAATCAAAAAAATTCTGAAGAAACAATAAACAAATTACAATACTATGATATGTTAACAGATTTACCTAATAGAAAGCTATTTATGAACACATTAGAGAATGAAATTAATAAGGCAATGGATAATAAATTTAAACTTGCAGTATTATTTATAGATATAGATAATTTTAAAGAGATTAATGATACTTCAGGGCATGATTATGGGGATAAATTGTTAAAGAAAGTAGCAACGTTATTTAATAAATTTATTAAAGAGGGTAATTTTGTATCAAGAGTAGGTGGAGATGAATTTTTTGTTCTAATGAGTAATATTGAGGATTATGAACAGATAAGTATTCTTTGTGATAGGTTACAAAGTTTATTAAACTGTGAAATAAATATGGATGATACACATGTATATACTTCAGCAAGTATTGGAATCACTGTATTTCCTGATGACGGGGATAAAACAAATATACTACTAAAAAATGCAGATACTGCAATGTATAGTGCAAAATATAATGGCAAGTGTAAATATTCATTTTTTAATAGGACGATGAGTGATGTAGTAGTAAGACATGTTGAGATAGAAAAAGGGTTAAGAAATGCTATAAAAAACAATGAACTTGAAATATATTATCAGCCTCAAATTGATATAATAAATAATAAAATAAAGGGGTTCGAAGCACTATTAAGATGGAATAGTGCAGAGCTTGGAAGAATAGGTCCAGATGAATTCATACCGGTTGCCGAGCAAAGTGGATTATTAATTCCTATGGGTGATTGGATTATAGAAACAGTGTGCATTCAAAATAATATTTGGAAAAACAAAGGATATCTATATGATACTATTGCAATAAACTTATCTTCAATTCAATTAGAAAATCATAAATTTGAAAAAACATTAAAAAAACTTATAGTGGAGACAAAGATTAATCCTAAATACGTGGAACTTGAAATTACAGAAAGCATTTTGATGAAGGATTTTGATAATAATATTAAATTGCTTACAGATATTAGAGATTTAGGAGTAAACATTGCGTTAGATGATTTTGGAACAGGATATTCTTCTCTTAGTTATTTAAAACAGTTGCCTATAAATACATTAAAAATAGACAAGTCGTTTATTGACAACATTGTTACAAATGATAGAGAGAAAGCAATTGTCGATGGGATAATACAACTTGCACAAAAAATTGATTTAGAGGTAATTGCAGAAGGTGCAGAAAGCAAAGAGCAAATAAGGTTGCTGCATCAAATGGGATGTAATCAAATACAAGGTTATTATTTTAGCAAACCCCTTCCAGCAAACGAAATTGAAGAAAAGTTCTTAAAAACTAATTGGATCGAGTCATATAATTAGAAAGTCATTATGCATCTCTTTCAGAGTTGTTACAGTTACCCAGGAGATGATTTAATAAAAAAAGCACACCATATAATGGATTTATCAACTAGTCTCAGTTGTATTCATTAATTGGTGTGCTATTTTTAAATGAAAAATCTTCACAAGAACTACATAAGTTTTTGATATATTTTATTATAATTTATTAATTATTATATTATATAAATCTTTTTCATTATTGCCAACTAATATTTCTTTATCGATCTTTGCTATAGGCTGATCTTTACATTTATGGCATTTGCCAATACACTTTTTTATTGATATATTTATATCTGGGTGAGTTTCGGTTATCATAGTACTGACGACTTCTGTCCATTTATTTTTTTTGCACAATTTAACTTTCATATTATCAGCTCCTTTATATATCTGTATATTATACTCAATAATTATAGAATATAACATGGAGCAGTGTTTAAATAGAAAAAAATCAAAATAAGGTGGGGACGGTTAAGAACTTTTAAGCTTATGCACAATAAGCGGGGGACGGTTAAGAACTATTGAGATTAAAAATGAGGAGGTTTAAACGTGGATAATATATTAATTATTGAGGATGAAGAAAAAGTCTCGGAGATTCAAAAAGCATATCTTCAAAAGGCAGGTTATAGTGTTAATTGCACTACAAAAGGATTGGATGGGATAAGATTGTTTGAGAAAATTAATTTTAGCCTAGTGATATTAGATCTAATGTTGCCTGATATATCTGGTGAAGAGGTTTGCAGTGTGTTAAGAAAAATTTCAGAGGTGCATATATTCATGCTTACAGCAAAAAGTAGTTTAGAAGATAGGATAGAAGGATTAAATCTTGGTGCAGATGAATACTTGGTGAAACCATTTAGTCCACGGGAACTGACTGCAAGAGTAAATGCATTATTTAGAAGAATCAATGTAAATAAGTCTGAAACAAAAGTTTACAATAACGGAGACTTGGAAATTAATTATGACAAAAGGATAGTTAAGGTAAAAGGTTTAGAAATATATCTTACGCCAAATGAATTTGACATATTGCATGTACTCTCATCCAATTCAGGGAAGGTATTTACAAGGGAGCAACTCATTGAAAGAATTATGGGAATTGATTTTGAGGGGTTTGATAGAACAATAGATGTGCATATTAAAAACATACGTAAAAAGATAGAAGAAGATAGCAGAAATCCTAAATATATAGTAACCGTAACTAGAATGGGTTATAAATTTGGTGGTGAGTAAAAGATGCAAAGCATAAGAAAAAGATTAAGCATTATTTTAATATGTACATCTATATTGGCTCTTTTCTTGTCTACACTTTTTGTGAACATAGCGGTATCAAGAACATTTGACAAATATCTAGTTGAAATACAAAATAAAAGAGACACTAAAATAGTAAGTTATTTAGAAAATGTATATGAGAAAAATGGCAAGTGGTCAAAGACATCAGGAATTGAAATTATGCATGAAGCATATATGAGTAATTATTGTCTTACTCTTAAGGATAAAAATAAAAAGGTTGTTTGGGGAATGAATTCAAAGGATATAGTTAACAATACTAATATTCATATGCAGGGGAGTAATAAAGGGGTATATACTACAACCACGCTTGTAATAAAATCTAAAAATAAAATTGTAGGGTATATAGATATAGGTCAATATGGTCCAGTATTATTAACTAATGAAGATATAAATTTCAAAACATCAATAAATGAAAGCATTATTTTGAGTATAGTATTATCAATTTTAATAACAATATTGGTTAGTTTATTTATTTCAAAGCAATTTTCTAATCCTCTTACAAAAGTATCAAAGATTTCAGTCCATCTTTCCAATGGTAATTATCATGAAAGGTCTAAGGATAAGAGTAGTATTATAGAACTTGAAAATTTAAGGGTTAGTATAAATACACTTGGAGAAAAACTTCAGCATCAAGAGGAACTTAGAAAAAGGTTGATATCAGATATATCACATGAAGTTAGAACACCATTAAATATTCTTCAAAATAATTTTGAAGCCATGATTGATGGTATTTTCCCGGTAGATAATGAAAGGTTGACGTTTCTTAATGAAGAAGTTATTAGATTTGGAAAGCTTATAGATAATTTGAATGCTTTAAAAGAGATTGAAGGTGAAAAAATAGTATTAAATATTGAAGAAATTTCTTTAAAGAATAATGTTCGCTTAGTTGCAAAGGAGTTTGAATTAATCTCTAAAAATAAGAGCATTAATATGACATTAGAGTGTACTAGTTCTAAGAACTATAATATTTTAGGAGACAAAGACAAAATAAAACAGGTAATCATTAATTTGCTTTCAAATGCAGTCAAATTTACACCTGCTGGAGGAAAAATCAATATTAATCTGAAAGAATCTGCGGATAAAGTAATATTAACAGTGCAAGATACGGGAATTGGAATTAAGGAAGAAGATTTACCTTATATTTTTGAAAGACTTTATAGAGGAGATAAAAGCAGGCATGAAATAGAGGGCTCAGGAATAGGCCTAACTATTGTACGAAATATATTAACCATACATAAGGCGGATATAAAAGTAGAAAGTAAAGACAACGAGGGGTGCCTTGTAACTGTGACATTTAACAGAGCTCCGTAATTGTATTTAAAAAACTTACCTTAACTAAATGGTTTAGGTAGGTTTTTCTGTTTAATAATTTTAAAAAGCAATTATTATTAATTAAAATTATGTGTTGCCATATTGTAATAATTATTCTAAAATATTAATAACGAACTAAGGAGATGGAGTTATGTTTAGCAATTATGGTATGCAACAATCAGAGCTTTTATTGCGTCTTTTGATTGCTGCAATATTGGGAATAGCTATTGGTTATGAGAGAGAAAATAGGATGAAAGAAGCCGGTATTCGTACACATTTTATTGTGGCTACTGGTGCATCACTTATGATGATTGTTTCAAAATATGGTTTTCAAGATCAAATTGGATGGGCTAATATGAGTCTTGATCCATCACGTATAGCAGCACAGGTTGTAACAGGTGTTGGGTTTCTTGGAGCTGGTATAATTTTCACACAGAGAAAATCTATAATAGGGCTTACAACAGCCGCAGGAATTTGGGCTACGGCAGGGATAGGACTAGCTATAGGAGCGGGTCTTTATCTTGTTGGGTTTGCAGCTACAATTACCATTATACTTGGCCAAATCATATTACATAGTAAAATAAAAGTGTTAGCTTCACCCAAAACGGAAATTCTAACTCTAAAAATTTTGGATGAACCAGGGGCAATACATACTATAGAAAAAATATTTGAAGAGAGAGATATTAATATTCTTAATTTTAAGACAGAAAGTAGTAAAGAGCTAGTACCAGTAATTGATATGAAAATTTCAATAAGAGTATCTGAATCATTTAGTACTACTAAATTACTTTGCATATTACAAGATAATCCAATAGTAGTGTCTGTAGAATTTTAAAATCAAACATTATAAGAAAGTTTTGGTATTACATTTAACAAATTTAAATTTTAGATGCTATAAATAGGTGTTGCTGGAGAAGTTTTTATATTTGTATGGTTTTGAGAACCATTATTAATATTTTCAATATAATAGTAATGTAGAGCGGTTTTAAGAAATGACTATAGATGAACATGAATTTTTTAAGGTTTATGTAGATAATCATTTATTAGTTTATAATGTTACATGACAGAATTTAATTAAAACCATCACTATAGATATTTTTATATGATAACTTATATAATTTTAAGGAGGATATCTTATGTTTATAGCTCATCCAGGTAATTTCAATCAAAATTTAATACGTAATGCTGTTCCAAAGTATTCTAATTATCCAATTATGCCTATTATGCCAAGTCTTGAAATGGACGAGGTTCCAAAACAAAAGCCCATGGACAAAACTAGTGATTCTACTAAACCATTAAAATCTACTGTTAAGCCACTAGATACAACCATTAAAAACAATCAGAATCCTGAAATGGCAGCTGGTTCACCTATAGTAGACAATAAGTTATATAATCAAGGCTGGTTAACGACGCAAATAGGTAAATATATAAGTATAGATTTTTTATTGGGTAGCATGTACATTGATCGCCAAGGCATTTTACAAGAAGTTGGGATTAGTTACATCATAATTAAAGAAAGTGGCACAAATGACCTAGTGATGTGTGACATATACTCTATTAAATTTGTAACAGTTTTTGGGGATCAATCCAGTAAATGTAGAGCATAATAAGGCATATTTTTTATACCTATATTTATTTAAAAAATTGTTCCCAATGTTAACATAACCAAAGAGAATAAATGGAAAATTTAATAAATATTCATTTATGATTTTTATAAAATAATTTTAAGCTTATTTGAAGATTGGTAATGGAAATATCTATGTAGTGATAAAAGATGTCTTACATTTAAGTTGTATAAGTAGTATGATATAAAGAGCATAGGCGTAATACTTTGATAATAAGCTTATTGCTGAGTTTATTGGTAATATTAATAAAATATATTCATTTTACTTAATTAGTACATTATATAGTTTATGAAAAAATAACACTACTAAATTTTCAACTATATTATATATAAAATGGGTAAACTATATAATATGCTGAATACAATATAAATACAGTTTAATTTATATTGTAAATACTTTTGATATATTACTTTATTTACTTACAATTTATAAAAAGTAGTAATAAAGCTTTAAAAACTTGACTATTCACGAAAAAAATGTTATTTTGATAAATTAAGAGGACAATTAGATCGTGATGAAGATTAAGAAAGTTAGCAAACTAAAGTGGAGTAAAATGTCTTAAAACAATAGAGGAGAATAGTTAAGTATGAGTAATGACAAAAACGAGCTTTCACCGGAAGCATTGGAGAAAATGGCCAAAGATGAAAAATTTGAGAAAAATCAGGCACTAAAAAAAGCAATACAGGAGACACATGATAAAGAATATAAAGAAGCCGAAGCGTTACGTAATGAAAAGGCACTTAAAAAAGAATAAGACAATGGACACCATTAAAACTAGCATTTGATAGTGGCTTTTATTATGAAATATATTAAGAATAAAGTTGATAACAGTAGTTAATTCTACTGTTTTTTTTAGCTCATAAAATGCAGCAAAATTTGTATTAGATAAAAAACAATTAAGTATACAAAGCTATATTCGCTTTAAAAACTTTATTAAAGAAGGAATGAACTTTTTTTAAAGATCATATAAATAAAAATGATATAGGTTAAATCTTAGGTAATAAGTTAGAAAAAACGAAGCAGGGTAGTGCTAACTAGTATTGCTATCAATCGTTACTGAATAATACATAATCAAAGAGTATAATATAACTATAGTAAAAAAATTAGAAATTAAAGGGTGGTATATTATGGAGTCTCAAACACTTTTAGATAAAAAAGGAAAAGATGAAATAAGTAGTTTGTTTAAGTGGATAAAGAAATCAAATAAGAATATTAAACCATCTAAGCTTACACAACATGGTCATTGTAACAATTACGCTACTCAATGCTGTTTAAACTGTGACAAGTGCTGGGGAGGAAGATATAAGAACCTAGAATAGAATAAAAGTATTTTAGGCAATAATTTAAAAATGGAAGATAAATGTTAGGTTTTTAATATTAACGACATTTCAAAAGGAAAGTCTCCCATTTCTATAGGTGGGAGGATAACAATTGAGAATTGTTATCTACTCCAGAGGTCTACAAAGAGGTAAATTTCCTTCTGAAGTCGTCGCAGCTCAATAGAGGAAATGATTCATCTTCTATGAAGAGGTTACAGCTCCGTAGGAGATGATTTAATAGAAAGAGGGTAATAAACATGAAACAGTTTCTTATTACTATTCCAGCAGGTAAAAGACTTATTGCAAGAGCGGTGGTAGCCTTAGGGCAAATTAAAGAGGCATTGAAAAGTCACACGATTGTAATTGTTTCTGGAACTACAAATGGTTATATCGCTGAGGAATTACTTGCTATGATCAGTCAAACTGACGATTTTTCGAAAGAAATGTTTTTTAGAGGAATAAATGTAGGCCTAGGTATAATGCCACAAAAGGGCAAATATTCAGGCACAGATGTAGTAATTGAAAAAGGAAAATGGATTAAAGAAAAAACAATATTTAATGTAGCACAAAGTCTTGGGAAAGGAGATATTATCTTAAAAGGCGCGAATGCCATTGATTCTGAAAGAAAGGTTGCTGGTATACAGATTGCTAATCCAACTATTGGTACCAGTGGACCAATTCTTCAAGCTGTTATTGGAAGGAGAGCCCAGCTTATAATTCCTGTGGGACTTGAAAAGCGAGTATTTGCTAGTATAAGTGAAATTGCAGCAAAGCTTAACGAACCATCTAGTACAGGATTAAGAATGTTACCAGTAAGTGGGACTATTATAACAGAGTTAGAAGCTATTAAAATACTTACAGGGTCATCAGCAGAACTTGTGGCAGCTGGAGGTGTATGTGGAGCAGAAGGAAGTTACTGGATTTCAGTAACCGGGAAACAAGAACAGGTTGACTCAGCATCAGAAATTATCAACTCCATTGCGAATGAACCACCATTTTCAGGCTAAATATTATTTGTAAGGTTATAGACACATGCATTGTTGCTTATGATTAAATTAAATTCAACAAAAACTTATTAAGAATGTAATTAAAATTAATTAGTATTAGGTTAAATGGACAAGTTGATGAGGATATTTTTGAATAGCTAAAATTTGGAAATAACATGTTGTAAATGAAAAAATAGTGATAGTAAGAGTCTTGTAGATGGTTTTCTGCAGGGCTTTTACTAATTCATACCATTTTTATTTAATTATATTAATAAGGCCACTAATTACTAGGAGTATTGTTTATAATAATGCACATCATAATATTAGAAATGAAAATCATTATCAAATAAGGAGGTGAATTATATGTCAAGAAATAGAGTATTGGTTCCTGAGGCTAAGGCTGGGTTAAATAAATTTAAAATGGAAGCTGCTAAAGAAGTAGGAGTAAATCTTACAGAAGGTTACAATGGAGATTTGACTTCAAGAGAGAATGGTTCAGTAGGCGGACAAATGGTAAAGAAAATGGTCGAGTCTTACGAAAAGAACTTGTAAAAATTAATATTAGTTAAAATACTCTCATTAAAGTAGTCAGTTATCTACTTTAGGGGAGTGTATTTGTGCATAGAAAAACTAAATATACAGCAGAAAAACATGAAATTTATTTATATTCATAAATTCTATTTGTTGCAACATATCCAATGATAAAATGATGTACATTGTTATCTAAAACCATTGTTATTCCTTCACTTTCACCTTTTTCATAAATGTATTGAGTATCAATTTTTATTCCGTTATAATCGAATGTCGTAATTTTATTGTTTGTGTATAGATAAATGTGATTACCATCAGATTCAAGACCTTGTGGCACTCCTTGATTGGGCTCAGTAAATGTTTTTACAACTTGCATGTTAGCTAGATTTATAATAGTAAATCTGGGATTTCCCAAATCGCTACCATCTAAAACAGTATGTAATATCAAATAATCATGAATATTATCGATTGCAAGTAAGGCTGATGTGCCCAAACTTTCATAGTTTAGGTTGTTTAATATTTTGCTGCTATTGTAATTAATAACATAAACGTGCGTCTTTGAATTACCTCCACCATTAGCCATATATATATTATTAGTTTTAACTCTATATCCAAGGTCAGCGGAATGACCTACTGCAATAGGATATGTGTGTGATATTTTCTTACCCGTCATACTATATTTAGATATTTCCCCTTTTCCGTCACCAATATCAAAACCACAATATAAATATTGATTAAAATATGTTATTGATTGAAAATTATTGGCATCATTTAGATAAAATAACAAATTCAGATTATGTATATTAACTATTGATTTAACAGTTATTTTACAAGCAATTCTTAATGATTTATCAACCGTCACTCCTGTAATGGTTGAAGTCCCTACCTTTAGAGATGTTACTTTACCCCAAACATCAACCTTTGCTATTGAATTATTTGAAGATGTCCATTTCACAGCTCTATTTGTTGCATTAGTTGGTGTAAATGTAGCCTTTATAATATCGGTTTTTCCTACTGTTAAAGTATCTGTAGTTTTAATTATAATTACCTTATTTACACGAATTACTGGTTTTGGTTTAACAGTTAATTTACAAGCAACCCTTAATGATTTATCAGCAGTTACTCCTGTAATGGTTGAAGTCCCTACCTTTAGAGATGTTACTTTACCCCAAATATCAACCTTTGCTATTGAACTATTTGAAGATGTCCATTTTACAGCTCTATTTGTTGCATTAGTTGGTGTAAATGTGGCCTTTATAATATCGGTTTGCCCTACTGTTAAAGTATCTGTAGTTTTATTTATGCGTACCTTACTTACATGAACTAAAGTACCTGCGAATACCTGTACATTTATGGATAATAATAAAAAAGTAAGAATAAAACATATAATATGATTAGATTGTCTTTTCCTCATTGAGGTTCCCCCTAATATAGTGTAATGATTATGTATAATTATACTATATTACCATAATATGTTTTAAAATACTATTAATCTTGAAAACACTAGAATACAAATATATTTTCGCTAGAAAAATATAAAAATAGTTGTTAATTGTTGTTTGTTGTTTGTTGTTAACCGTCCCCAATTAATTGATCAATTAATTGTGAGAAAAAGAATTTGAACTAGCTTAAATGAAAAAATAGTGATAATAATAATTTTGCAGGTAGTTTTCTGCAAGAATATTACTAACTTATCCCATTTATATTTAATTCTATTAATAAGGCCATTAATTACTAGGAGTATTGTTTATAATAATGCACATCATAATAGTAGGAATGAAAATCATTATCAAACAAGGAGGTGGATTATATGTCAAGAAATAGAGTATTGGTTCCTGAGGCTAAGGCTGGGTTAAATAAATTTAAAATGGAAGCTGCTAAAGAAGTAGGAGTAAATCTTACAGAAGGTTACAATGGAGATTTGACTTCAAGAGAGAATGGTTCAGTAGGCGGACAAATGGTAAAGAAAATGGTTGAGTCTTACGAAAAGAATTTGTAATAAAATAAAAAAGTAAAACATTATAACCTAGCTTAATTGCTAGGTTATTTTTCAATATATAATTTTTTGAAAATTTATTACTAAGAGTAACATTTAATAAAATCCCCAATAAGATTTTCATATTTTTCATCTTGCCCAATTAACTCTATACCAATAGTGCTAAGCTTTGATACTCTTGACTGTGTAATGTTACCAAGCGTGTTTGATATATCAACTGATTTAAAATTGCATAGACTTCTCATTAGAACAACGGCTAATGCTTTTGCATTAACGAGTTTTCTACTGTATTTCATATAAAGATGAATTCTTGAAATATTCATTTTTGTTGCTATAAAATCAATTATATCTTTTGGTTTAAAGTTTCTTACTAGTATTTTTCTTTCACAGTTATATTCTGCTTTTTCATCTTGAAATTCAATTTCTTGTTTTAACTTTTCTTCATTGCATCTAAAAACAAGGTTATAGTAATTTTCTCTCGCATTTTTAAGGGTATTGCCAAAGAAACTAATTATAAATCTGTAATCAACTAATTTTAGATAATCACGTTTCTTTCCTAAAAATATAGCCAAACTAGAAAAGGCATAGTTTTCAGGACAATTCTTATATCCCACTATATCAGTAGGATTGTTGTGCATATATAATGATAATGTCCTTAAATATCTATCATTAGTAACTACTATACTCTTAAAACGATCTCTAAAAAGATGACCTTCCCTTTTATGTCTTTTGTTATAATACATTGCGTAGGAAAAATTGATTCCATGCATTACTTTTGATATATCTGCTCCATTAGAATCAATTATTAAATGCAGATGGTTATCCATTAGACAATAACCGTACAGCTTAAAATTGTAGAGAACTTTATATTTCTTAATAAGAGATAAATACTTCCTTTTATCTTCTGCATCCTTAAATAGAATTACCTCAGTGATACTTTTGCACATAATATGATATATAGACTCATCACTTTTTATTCTGAATGTCCTTGCCATAATAAATCACCCTTCATCATAAGTATTTTCTAAATTATTGCCTATGAATCAAGATGATATTCACGCTTTTAATTGTATTGTCTTTGTTTCAATAATTGTTAACCGTCCCCGTTATTTAATCAGCCAACTAAAGGTTAACTGTCCCCGATTAATTGACAAATCAATTAACGAGGGTCAGCCTCTTGCCAATGTTTATTATTAATTAGTTGTTAACTGTCCCTGCTATTTATTTAATCAACTAGATGTTAACCGTCCCCTGATAATTGATAAATCATTGTGGAGAGCAGCAACTTGCACCAGTAACTGGAGCAACAGTACTTGGATTTTTTGTAGTATCTATAGTTTTAACATCGTCAACTACTTTAATTTTTTTTCTATATTTACAGAGGGAAGAACAATAGTATTATTACAGGAAGTTAGCTGTTCACCATTTATTTCCAACTTAACAGGCACATTCTTTTGTACATAAAGTACACTAGGAGTGTATCCATTAGTATTTGCAATCATATTTATTACTTGAACTCCGTTTTTAACAGTAGCTTTCGTAATATTTTTAGAAGAATTAGTTTGTTTAGATGTATTACTAGTGAAAGCGATAGGAGATATATTTATGCCGGAGAGAGCAAGACCACGATTACCCATAATAAGCCCAAGCACAGTGTAGGATATCACACGTCCAAGATTGTAAAGTATATCAGGTTTAAGAGACTCGAACTTGTTCTTACTTATTGAGGACATACTTTGAGATAACATTATGCCACCACACATACCTACGCAGTGCAGAGAAGTGAAAATGCCCACAATGAATAAAACTAAGTAGGAGGCATTAGTAAGCTTAGAATTCATATCAAAGCTATTTCCAATCCTGCTTAAAAGATAGATTGCAAGAATAATTATTAGCATACCAATTAGTCTAAAACTAGAAGAATTATCGGTATTATACCCAAGTTTAGAAATGGTTTTTTTTATTAGTTCAATAGTACACAAATCATCATCAAATTTTAAAAATATACTCTCATTTTTGTAATCAGCCAATACCATAATAACTCCAGGAACATTCATCAATGCTTTTTCTATTCTAGATTCACAGGAGCTGCAGGTCATGTTGTATACTTTAATTTTCTGCTTTTTATTACTCATGTTACACCTTCTCTTATAATTTATATTCTATAATATAAATTATAAGTATGCAGCATGAAGATTTTATGAAGAAGAAAGTAAATATTTGATTTATTAGTATATTTAGAATTGTAAGAAAATATAATGGTTGACGAATCATAGGACATAATGTATTATTATAGATAAATTTATAAAAAATTCGCACAATTATATTCTTATTTTAAATAACTTTAAAAAATTATTTTGTAATAATAATAAAAAACAACTGAAAACATCTGTAATTATTAGCTCTCGCAGATTATAAACAAGGGGGAACTGTTAGATGAAAAAGAGAAATATTGTCGTTGTGATAGCAATAATCGCATTTTTGGTAGTGATTAATATAAGCAAACACCAGGTAGTAGCTAGCGGAGGTGTTCCAACGGCCAACAATGTAATCACAAGTAATAAAATTATTAACAATATTGTACCTAAAAATATATCGGAAACTAAGGAAGCATTAAAGCGCAAGCAAGATAAAACAAATGAAAATATTAAAAACCAAGCCAAATTGGATACTTTAGAAAAGCGGATTAGAAAACTTGTAGGTACAAACAACATAAATAAATTTGGAATGGTTTATTATGATATAAAATCTAAAAAAACGATTACAATAAATGAGGACAAGCAGTTTGTTGCGGCAAGTACTGTGAAAATACCTATAAACATGCTTGTATATGATATGATTCAAGATAAAAAAATCAATATAAATGGAAAAATTAAATATGATAAAAATGATTTTGAAGAGGGTGCAGGAATACTTCAAAAAGAGGATTTACGTGAACCTATTGCCATAAAAAGATTAAGCGACCTTTCTATAATATATTCAGATAATATAGCTGTAAACATGCTACTAAGAAAAGTAGGCAGTGAAAACAGGTATAAATATATTGAAAAAATTGTAGGACATTCTATAGTGCATGATGGTAACAATATTACAGCAATGGATTCTTCTAAAATTTTAGAACGATTGTATTTAAATCCTGATAATAATAAATATTATGCTACAATGATCAAAACTATGAAAAAAACAATCTACCATGATAGGATAGACAAATATATACCAAGAGAAATTGTAGCTCATAAAATCGGAGATCTTGCACCTTACGTAGATGATACAGCAATTGTATGTAAAGATAATCCTTATATTCTTGTTGTGTTTACAAAGGGCATATCAAATGCTGACGAGCTCATTGGGCAAGTATCTAAGATGATATATGACGAACAAAAAAGATAAAGGTAAGGGACGGTTAACAATTAATTGATTAAAACATACATCAAAACAAAGGGACAGTTAAGAACAAATTAGCAATTAGTCAAAAACTACTTAACCGTCCCCAAACAAAGTCCCAACAGACCCCAAATAAAACCAAACAAAAATCGCCCAATAAAACAAGAAAGGGGCTGTCTCAAAATGGTTAAAAAATCATTTGAAGAGATAGCCTCTTTTCATTATTAATTTTAATAAAATCACTAAAAAGTTACTCTTTTAATGATTTTTTTTAGTACTCTTTTATTTTTTTACAACACAAAAAGAAGATCTTTAAATCCTCTAATTTAAAAATGTTATTTTACAATTTTGAATTTTAAGATGCTTTTATTTCATGCAACAAAATTTCACACCTATCTTCTTGGATTTTGTTATGAAATTTATTTATGTTATACCCAAAACACAAAAGAGTAAATTCTGTTTTTACATTGTTTTTACCTCTTGTTAAAAATCGTTTAAAACTGTGATCTTCTTTTAAAACTCCAAATGCACCCTCAACTTGAATCGACCTATTAGTTCTTAGCATAATGCCCTCTGGACTTGTCATATTTTTTAATGATTTTAATCTTTTTTTCACAAATTTCTTTGATACATAAAGCTTTTTATTTCCTTTAGCTTTTGTACATTTTGATTTGTATTGGCAGTCACCGCAATCTTCACATTCATAAATCGTTACATCTGACTCATATCCAGACTTTGACTTCTTTGTCTTTTTAGCAATAACCTTTAATATTTTATTATTATGGCAAGTATATTGGTCACTTATGTCATCATAATTCATGTTCTCTCGTTTACTTATATTATTTTTAAAGCTTCTTTTTTTCATACTTTCATACGTTTGAGGTTTTATAAACGTGTTTTGTTTGTTTTTTTCTAGGTACTCATAATTTTCTTCACTTTCATATCCAGCGTCAGCTACAATATTTTCAACTCTTTCTGATATGTTCTTGCTTAATTTTTCTAAAAATGGAATAAACGTTAATTGATCGGATCTTTCGCTAGAAATATCTACCCCAACAATATACTCGCCTTCTACCCCAATTTGCATGTTATATCCTGGCTTTAGTTGAGAATTTCTCATATGGTCTTCTTTCATATGCATGAAGGTTGCATCTTTATCAGTTTTCGAAAAGCTATTTCTTCCATCGAAAATTCTGCTATAATTATCATACTTATTTAATCTTTCTATAGCCTCTGAAATGGTTTCTATAAACTTTTGAAGTTTAGTTTTTCTTTTTCCTTTTCCATGAACAAATTTCATATGAGTAGATTCCTTATTTTCATTTAAAAATTCTAAAATATTATGAAGATAGATTACTTCAGCCTTCGGCTCTGGGATTATGTATTCTGTCTCAAACTCTAAATTTATTTCTTCGACAATCTTCTTTATTTTTTCATGAAGCTTCGCTTTAAATTTTTCTGTAGACTTTTTCCACACGAAAGTGTACTTATTAGCATTTGCTTCTATTTTTGTTCCATCAATAAATATATTTTTAAATTCTACTTCACCATAGGTTTTTAGCTTCTTAACAAATTGATTGAATAAACCATCTACACAGTCAACAAGTCTATCACTTCTAAAGCGTGCTATTGTACTATGATCAGGGACCTTCCGGCCTTGTAATAGCCACATGAAATTGATATCTCTTTTACAAGCTCTTTCTATTTTTCTACTTGAATAAATGTCATTCATATAAGCATAAACTAATATTTTAAAAAGAATCTTCGGTTCAACTACTGGATTTCTTCCTTGAGAAGAGTATGCTTTATTTAGGTTTGTGTAATTTAATTCCTCCATTATTTGGCTAAGTAGTCTTACTGAATCATCTTCAGGTATCAAAATTCCTGTTTCCATAGGAAATACTAATTGATAAACCTCGCAATTATTGGTATAATTCCTTTGTGTAATTTTTTTATTAATCATGCTTAAATTATACACCTAAGTGGATTCCTCGGAATCCACTTTTGTATTTTCAAGATAACAAAAAAACCATCTCAAGATAGAAATCACTTTCTATTTTGAGACAGCCCCTTTTTAGGAAGAATTGCGTCAATATCATTATTAATAAGTTCTCAAAGGGGTCTATTAATGACTTCAGAAGGACACATAATCATGATTAGCAACCATTTACTAGGAATAATCACAAATACAATTTTAACCAGGAGGAATTTCCTTCTGAAGTATCATTAATATATCTTACTATATTATATGTTGAAAGTGAAAAATTGTTACAAGTATTAGCTTAAGATGTAAAAATTATCCTAAAGTTACTATAAAGCATATAAAACATGGAAGAAGTAATGTATAATGTTATTGATAGTAATTATTTAGGAAGGTGTGATTAAAGATGACTTATATAAAAAAATATGAAGAATGGTTGAATAACGAATTCTTTGATAAAGAGACCCGAGAAGAATTAAAGTCAATAGGAAAAGATACAAAAGAAATTGAAGATAGATTTTATAAGGATTTAGAGTTTGGAACTGCAGGGTTAAGAGGTAAATTAGGTGCAGGACTTAACAGAATGAACATATACATAATCTCAAGAGCAACTCAAGGTCTTGCAGATTATATTAAAGGTTATGGCAAAGAATATATGGATAGAGGAGTTGCAATAGCTTATGATTGCAGACATTACTCCGCAGAGTTCGCAGCTAGAGCAGCACAAGTATTAGCTGCAAACGGAATTAAGGCTTATTTATTTGAAGGCTTAAGACCTACTCCAGAGCTATCTTATGCGGTAAGAACGCTACATACTGCATCGGGAATAGTTGTAACTGCTAGTCATAATCCTCGTGAATATAATGGATACAAAGTATATTGGGAAGATGGTGCTCAAATATTATCATCTATTGCAGAGGGAATAACAAAGAAGATTCAAAGCATAACTGATTTTAGTACTATAAAAGTTATGGACATGGGTGAAGCAAGAGAAAAAGGATTAATAGTAATAATTGGAAAAGCTATGGATGATGAATATACCGAAAAGGTAAAAGGCCTAGCTATAAGAGAAGATATAGATAAGGATATAAAAATTGTTTATACGCCATTAAATGGGACAGGCAATGTACCTGTTAGAAGAGTATTAAAGGAGAGAGGTTTTAAAAATATAATAGTAGTTCCAGAACAAGAAAACCCAGATCCAGATTTTACAACCGTTGGATATCCAAATCCAGAGGATACAAAAGCATTTAAGTATGCACAGAATCTTGGCAAGAAAGAGGACGCAGAGTTATTAATAGCAACTGATCCAGATTGTGATAGACTTGCTATAATGGTTAGAGACAAGTTAGGTGAATACGTTGCCTTTAATGGTAATCAAACAGGAGCAATACTCATAAAATATGTTATTGAAGGATTAAAAGAAAAGGGAACACTTCCTACTAATGCAGCAATAGTAAAATCGTTAGTAACAGGTGATTTAGGTAGGGCAATAGCTAATAAGTATGGTGTAAAAACTTTCGAAGTACTAACAGGATTTAAAAATATTTGTGAAAAGATTAATGATTTTAAAAGAGATAATAGTTATGAATTTATTTTCGGATATGAGGAAAGCATTGGTTATGTTGCTGGAACTTTCGTTCGTGATAAGGATGCAGTAATAGCTTCTATGCTTTTATGTGAAGCAGCGGCTTACTATAAATCAAAAGGAAAAACTCTTATAAATATAATGGATGAAATATATGAGGAGTTTGGATATTATAGAGAAGATCTAGTATCTTTAGTTCTAGAAGGAATAGAAGGACAAGAAAGAATTTCTAGAATGATGAAAGAATACAGAAAAGATAATTTGAAAACAATAGGAAGTTCAAAGCTTGTTAAATTTATAGATTACGAGAAAGAGACATCTTATGACGTAATTAATAAAACAGAAGAACCTAGTGGAATAGAAAAATCTAATGTACTTAAATTCTATTTTGACGATGAGAGTTGGTACGCTGTAAGACCTTCAGGTACTGAACCAAAAATTAAGATATACATGTATTCAAAAGGAAAAACATTAAAGGCAGCAAGAGAAAAACTAGTAGAAATGAAGGATGTAATTATAACGAAACTTCAAACCACAAAATAGAAATGTAAGACCAAAGTGTTAATATGTTCTAAGTATCAGGAAATTCTAGCTAAATTGCTAGAACTTCCTGATTTTCAATAAAACTATATCAATATTGTTATCAATATGTATATTAAATATGAAAAAAACCATTATTTACAAAATAATGTTACATTTATATGATATAATTAGATAGTTATCATTAAATAGGTACATTGGTATTTTATAGAGATAAAAGAGAGTATATTATATATGTACTTTTATAGAATAACAATAATATGTCAGCGTGGCGGAATTGGCAGACGCAAGAGGCTCAGAACTTCTCGATATGCAATACGATCATGGGAGTTCGAATCTCCTCACTGACACCATACATTAAAATAAAACACTAAGTTATACAGATAGGGCTACGCTCCTTTAAATTATATTAAAAGGGGTGTAGTCCTTTATGTTGAATGATATGAGGAATAAAAATGCAAACTTAACGATTTGGTTTTAAATTAATAATTTGACATTACATATGGAGAAGCTTAGAAACTTTTTAAAAAAGAGTCCAAGTTAAGCTTGAAATGTACACCCAATAGGTATACAATAAACGTATACGGTTTAGGTATACATTTAAAAATAAGATTTCCAAGTATGGTTGATAAAGTAAAACATATTGGATAAATATATTCCAAAGGTAAAAAAGAATTGGATGAGTAACCTGAGTTTTACTTGGGGCAGTTCAACAACATTTTGGAAGCTTCAAGTCTGACATCTTCTATAAGTGGCAGTTGTTTAGCATAGGAAAATTGCTTTGGTGGCAGTCTAAATCTGCTTCCAAAGTTGTTAATATTGCAGCTCCGCAGGAGATGATTCAATGGTGTGGTTTTTCGAATTTCACTTAGCGACATTTACGAAACCGTATTAATTTAAAGGAGGTATATGTATGTTTTTTAAGATGAGTCAGCAACATGAAAATTTGAGGTCAAAAATTAGAGAGTTTGCGCAGGAGGAAGTTAAACCTATCGCATTTATGTTAGATCAAGAAAGTAAATTTCCTACGGAAGTAATTAATAAATTAGCTGATATGGGGATGATGGGAATCCCATATCCCAAAGAGTACGGCGGAGCAGGACTAGACGTATTAAGTTATGCAATTGCTGTTGAGGAATTATCAAGAGTGGACGGTGGTACAGGCGTAATTCTTTCTGCTCATACATCACTAGGTACATACCCAATTGCAACTTTCGCAACAGAGGAGCAGAAACAAAAATTTTTGGTGCCACTAGCAAAGGGAGAGAAACTTGGCGCATTCGGTCTTACCGAGGAAAATGCTGGTAGTGATGCTGGCGGTACAGAGGCCACTGCAGTACTTGAAGGCGATTCTTACATTTTGAATGGTGAAAAAATATTTATCACAAATGCAGGTGAAGCTGATATTTACGTTGTATTTGCAGTCACTACTCCTGATATAGGTATTCATGGCATAAGTGCATTTATTGTGGAGAAAGGTACACAAGGATTTAGTTTCGGTGAGCATTACGACAAGATGGGTATTAGATCATCAGCTACTGCAGCGCTAATATTTAACAACGTGAAAATTCCTAAGGAAAATCTATTAGGTGTTGAGGGTGGTGGTTTCAAGATTGCTATGGCAACTTTGGATGGCGGTCGTATTGGGGTTGCAGCTCAGGCTTTGGGCATTGCACAAGGTGCTTATGAGAATGCTCTGGAATACTCGAAAGAAAGGATTCAATTTGGAAAACCTATTTGTCAGCAGCAGATTATTGCTTTTAAGTTAGCTGATATGGCGACAAAACTTCGCGCAGCTAGATTACTTATTTACAGTGCGGCAGAACTTAAACAAAATCATGAGAATTACGGCATGGAATCTGCTATGGCGAAACAATATGCATCTGACGTTTGCCTTGAGATTGTAAATGATGCACTTCAAATATTTGGTGGAAGTGGTTACCTAAAAGGTATGGAAGTTGAAAGGTCTTACAGGGATGCTAAGATTTGTACAATATATGAAGGAACTAATGAAATCCAACGTGTGGTTATTGCCGCTCACATCATAGGCAGAATGCCGAAAAACGAGAACACAGGCAAAGATACTAAACGTGGACCTGCAACAGGTTATCGTAAGAAAGTAATCTTTAGCGATGGAACTGCGAGTGAAAAAGTAAATGCACTTGTGGATGCCCTTAAGGCAGATAAATACGATTTTACAGTTGGGATTCCAATGGACACTCCTATTACTAAGGCTGAAAGAGTTGTCAGCGTAGGATTAGGCATAGGGGAAAAGAAAAACATGAAACTTATAGAAGATTTGGCAGTTCAAGTAGGAGCAGCTATAGGGTCTTCGCGTCCAGTAGCTGAAACACTTAAATATTTACCGCTTAATCGTTATGTTGGTATGTCTGGCCAAAAATTCAAGGGAAATCTTTATATTGCATGTGGTATTTCGGGCGCAGGTCAGCATTTGAAAGGTATAAAGGATGCTAGTACTATTGTTGCTATAAATATCGATCCTAATGCGAAAATTTTTAAGAACTCAGATTACGGTATAGTTGGAGATATAATGGAAATAGTGCCAATGCTTACGGCTGCTTTAGATAATGGAGAAGCTAAGAAAGATGCTCCACCAATGGTGAAGATGAAGTCGAAAGCTCCGAGTAAAATTGTTCCAACTTGGAAACATTATGTATGTAATGGATGCGGTTATGAATACGATCCTGGCATGGGTGATGCAGAAGGTGAAGTAGCTCCAGGTACTCTATTTGAAAATATACCACAGGAGTGGACATGCCCAGATTGTGGTGAAGAAAAAGATATGTTTATAGAAGTATAATTACTATAATAATTAAATATAATAATGTGATTTTAGTGTAAAGGAGGATTATATATGTATTGTGTTAGGAAAATAACTGAGGATCTTTATTGGGTTGGTGGAAGTGATCGTCGACTTGCTCTATTTGAAAACATTCATCCTATTCCAAGAGGGGTTTCATATAACTCTTATTTGTTAATGGATGAGAAGACAGTACTTTTTGATACAGTGGATTGGTCAATTTGCCGTCAGTTTATCGAGAATATTAAATCGGTTTTAAAAGGTAAAACTTTAGATTATTTGGTTATTAACCACATGGAGCCAGATCATGCAGCGTGCATCGAAGAGATTATTCTTCGATATCCGGATGTAAAGATTATATGCACAAAAAAAGCTTCTATGTTAATGCACCAGTTCGAATTCAATGTTGAAGGTGAGGTAATAGAAGTAAAAGAGGGCGATAATATGTCGTTTGGAAAACATAATCTTACATTTGTGGCTGCTCCAATGGTACATTGGCCAGAAGCTATGGTTACATTTGATACTACAAATGGAGTACTATTTTCCGCTGATGCTTTTGGTTCTTTTGGTTCTTTGGATGGTCAGCTTTTTAATGATGAGGTTAACTTTGATCGTGATTGGATTGATGAAGCCAGAAGGTATTATACAAACATTGTAGGTAAGTATGGCCCTCATGTTCAAAATCTTTTAAAGAAGGCTGGAACTCTCGATATTAAGATTATCTGCCCACTACATGGTCCAGTATGGCATAGTGATTTGGGATACTTGCTTGATAAGTACGACAAGTGGAGTAGATACGAACCTGAGGAAAAAGGTGTAATGATTGTTTATGGAACAATGTACGGAAATACGGAGGCCGCTGCAAACGACTTGGCAACAAGGCTTGTGGAAAAGGGAATGAAGAATGTTGTTATGTATGACGTTTCTAAAACTCATGTCTCATATTTGATTTCTGAGACATTTAAATATAGTAATGTTGTTCTTGCATCTGTAACATATAACTTGAAGATTTATCCACCGATGCTTAATTATATAAATGATATGAAGGCATTAAATCTTCAAAAACGAACGTTTACTCTTATAGAAAATGGTTCATGGGCTCCTCAATCCGGCAAATTAATGCGTGAGCTTTTGGGTGAGATGAAAGAAATGACTATTTTAGACAATGAGATATCCTTGAACTCCAGTATGAAAGAAGACGATGTTGATTTAATGGATGACATTGCTGAAAGCATTATCGGTTCAATGAAGTAATTTTAGAAAAACACAAATTTGAGACCTGCTCATGGATAAAATTTGCGAGCAGGTCATTTTTAATACACATACTAATGTTTTTATATATTTCATTTATATATTGAAAATGGTTACAGAAAATTTGAATGTAAAAATTTTAAAACATTATTGACAAAATAGGGTGAAAGTCTTAGACTGAAACTATATCAAATGAGTATACTTTAATGACATTTCAGAAGGCAAGTCTCACTCTTATACAAGTGGGAGTTAACTACCTTAGCAGAAATAAAATTTCAGTGGGAATATAAATCTCCTTCTGAAGTCGTAGCAGCTCCATAGAGGAGATGATTCATCTTCTTCGAAGCTGTTGTAGCGACCCAGGAGATGATTTAACAGCTTAGTAGAAGAGAATCTAACAACTTCGCAGAAGATAATTTAAGGAGAAATATAACATGAAAATAACACAAGAAGCAGACTACGGACTTAGAGTAGTACTTTACTTATGTAAATTAGGCTACGGTGAAAAGGTAGAATCAAAAGTGATTTCAGAAGAAGAGGGTATACCACAAAGATTTCTTTTAAAACTATTAAGAAAGCTTATACAAGCAGATATTATAAGATCTTATAGGGGAGTAAGCGGAGGATATGCTATAAATAAATTGCCAAATCAAATAACGTTAAAAGATGTTATAGAAGCAATAGACGGACCAGTATGTGTTAATAGATGTGTAATTGATCCAAGCTTTTGCAATAGGAATAAAATTGGTGTATGCATTGTGCATAAGGCTATGACAAAAATACAAAAGAATTTGAATGCAGAATTAGAAAGTATGAATTTTGAAAAATTAGTAAACGGAGAAGTTTAGATATGTTATAAAGATTAGTTATGCATATCTAATCTTAGCCATTAAACTATACCAAAAAGGTATACTAAAAAAATAACATTTTGTATGTTAAAAAATTTAATTTTATAAAATTAACGACATTTCAGAAGTAGCCGCAGCTCTATAGAGGAGATGATTCATCTTCTTCGAAGCTGTTGCAGCACCGCAGGTGATGATTACAGCACCATAGGTGATGATTAATCGAGAAGTTATAAGTTTATATAACAATCTATTAGTGAAAGGGGATAATTTCATGAATAAAGTTATGGATTTGGACGAAGTAATGGAAAAGGTTCATGATGGAGCGACAATTATGTTTGGTGGGTTTCTAGGGGTTGGAGCACCAATTAAAACAATTGATAAACTGGTAGAGAAAGGTGTTAAGGATTTAACTATAATATCAGTAGTTAATTCTTATCCTGGTCAAGATTTTGATATTGCACGATTGTACAAAAATAAGCAAGTTAAAAAATTAATTACCGCTCATTCGGGTACATGTAAGCTTGCGCTAGAACAATTTAAAAATGGTGATATTGAAATTGAATACTTCCCAATGGGTAGTCTTGTTGAGAAAATTAGGGCAGCAGGTTCTGGCTTAGGGGGAGTCCTTACTCCTACAGGCATAGGAACATTAGTTGAAAAAGGTAAACAAAAAATTCTAGTAGATAGCAAAATGTATTTAATTGAATTGCCACTCAAAGCTGATTTCGCATTTATCAAAGGTTACAAAGGCGATAGGTTAGGGAATATACAATATCGTGGGTTAGCAATTAATACCAACCCGATCATGGCTATGGGTGCCCAGTATACAGTAGCTGAGGTTAATGAGATAGTTGAGGTGGGAGGAATTGAACCTGAATCTGTAGGTACACCTAGTGTATTTGTTAATGCAGTTGTTAAAGGATATACATTTGATGAACATAAAAAAGTATATACAGATTTGTGGGTTAATTCTAATCAATTGAAATAATCAAAGGAGGTAATTAAGTATGGATGCAAGAGAAATAATTGCTCGCAGGGCAGCGAAAGAATTAAGTAATGATCAAGTGGTTAATTTAGGGTTTGGAATGCCTACAGCAGTTGCAAATTATTTAGATGATGGTGTGGAAGTAATGTTGCAATCTGAGAATGGTTGTTTAATGTTTGGACCTACACCAAAACTAGGAAATGAAGATCCTGATGTTGCAAACTCTGGTGGACAACCGATTAGCTTATTACCAGGATCCGCAGTTTTTGATTTGGCTACATCATTTTCTATTATTCGTGGAGGTCATGTTGATGCCACAGTGCTTGGAGCACTTGAGGTAGATCAAGAAGGCAGTATTGCCAATTGGGCTATGCCACTTGCACCAGGAAAATTTGCACCAGGTATGGGTGGGGCAATGGATTTAGTAAATGGAGCTCGCAAAGTTATTGCTACATTAAAGCATTCTAGCAAGAGTGGATCTAAGATATTAAAAAAATGTATTCTTCCAATTACAGGCAAGGGAGTAGTTGATGTTATTATTACAGAAAAAGCAGTATTCGACGTAACACCTACTGGGCTGGTACTTATTGAAATGTTTGAAGGCCTAACTGTTGATGACATTCGTAGCATTACGGAGGCTGATTTTACAGTTTCTAATAAGGTAGACATATATAGGCTGTAGAGGTATGCTTTCAAATCTGTTATTCTTATAACGTCTAAGAATTATGAAATATTGGCAAAACAAAATTTAAAAAAATAATTACTAAAGATTATATGTCATTGTGAGACTAAAATATAAAAATGGTATTTCAATGATTATAAAAAAGGAGATAATAATATGGATGAACTTATATCAGAATCAAGATTAGTTATTAGTCAAGTAATGTTACCTAATCAAGCTAATGTTGCAGGAAACGTACATGGTGGAGAAATTATGAAGTTAATGGATTTAGCAGCATATGCAGTAGGTAGAAGATTTGCTCATACAAATGTTGTTACAGCTCGAGTTGATGAGCTAGAATTTCATTTACCTATATTTATTGGTGATTTAGTTATTTGTACTGCGCAGGTTGCTTATGCAGGCAAATCATCTATGGAAATAGTTGTAACTGTTGAAGTAGAAGATTTAGAGTGCTCTGATCGAAAAAAAGCATTATCTTCATTTTTTACAATGGTAGCTCTAGATAAAAAAGGGAAAACTAGTTTAGTACCGAAACTTATTTTAAATAGCCCTGAAGAAATAGCAGCATTTGATGAGGGTAAAAAAAGGTATGAACTGTATAAAGAAAAAAGAAAGCAAAGAGCAGATAATATGACGGACTAGTAAGTTAACCACTAATTTGTTCGATTTTAAGAATATAGAGTAAAATAAAAAACAGATGCAATTTTGCATCTGTTTTTTATTTTTTATTTTAATTGGTTTAGTATAGTTCCAAGTTGCTTAATATAATCTCCATATTTTGCCCAATCTAAATTTTTCTGAGCATCAAGTGCTTTTGTATATAAAGCATTTGCCTGCGTAATTAGTTTGGTTTTAGCTGGAGTTAATGCAGCAGTACCCTTTGTACTTGGAGTACCTGTTGTACCTGATGTTACAGTATTTGGTGCTTGATAATTGAATATTTGTTTTAATCCACTTTCAATATTATCAACCATCAATAGCTTATTGTCGTATGAAATTATTATCTTTTTCATTTCAGGAATACTATTTGCTCCACTTGCTCTTAAATAAAGAGGCTCAATATAAAGCAGCGAATTCTTTATTGGTAAAATTACAGTGTCTCCATATTGTACTTGAGATCCACCTGTATTCCATAAAGAAAGTTGTGCTGAAATTGTAGTGTCCTGACTTATTCTTTGTTTAAAGAGGTATGGACTGTAAACCGTTGTTTCAGCAGGAAATTTATTTAAAAACAGCTTGCCGTAGTTTCCTGGGTCCATTCTAGCACCTAAAATCGCGGTCATGTTATATTTACCTTTTACATTGAAATATTGTTGTAGTACCATTTCTTCACTGTTTGTGCCTGGTAATTTTTCTACGATATATGGTGGAATAGTTGTTTTTACTTCGCCACCTACAGCGTTTGCATTTTTGGAAACATCCCAAATATCTTCTCCATTATAAAATACTCCAGGATCAGTTACATGGTATTTGCCCAGGGTTGCGGCTTGAATATTAAATATATCTGATGGATACCTAAAATGTGCTTTTAAGTCAGCAGGAACCGCTGATAAATTCTTGAAAAGCTTAGGGAAAATTTTCGCATAGCTTTTAACTATTGGATCAGTTGGGTCTACCATATAAAAGTTTGCTGTACCATCATAAGCATCAATTACAACCTTAACGGAATTTCTAATATAGTTTACTCCATTTTGAGGTTGAGAGTATGGATATTTAGATGATGAAGTGTAAGCATCAAGTATATAGTATAATTTTCCTCCGCTTATAACAGTGTACGGATCTTTATCATAAGTTAAAAATGGAGCTATAGCTTTTGCCCTTTCAACTATATTTCTATTAATTAGGATTTTGCTTGTCTTCTTAATATCTCTAGATAGAAGGAAATTTACATCTCCATTATTTATTGCAAACAAAAGTTTATTTCCTAAATTCATTTTGATACCGGCTTTTCCAGAATAATTTGTTATTTTGTTTACTCCACCATTAGGATAATCAAATTCGCTTACGTTAGTATTTACTAATGCAAACTGATTTGTTTGTTCACCAAAATAAATTCTTGGATTAGCTAATTTAATGTTTGTATTGTTGGCAAGTGGCATATCTTTAATTACAAAATCAGGCTGACCTTCAGATGTAACAGCATTTACCTTGCTCATTACAACGCCATAACCGTGGGTATAAATCATGTGAGTATTCTGCCAAGTGGCTGGAGATAATGATTTTGAGTCTATTTCTCTTGCTGCAAGAAATACTTGGCTATATTTATTGTTTATCATATATCTGTCTACATCTATATCACTAAAATTATAGTAATATCTAATTATTTGAACTTGATTATAAAATTCACGTGCTTGAGTTGATGAATTTATTCTAACGTTATCAATAGTTTTTTGATTACTTGAAATATCCGATTGTTTTAAATCGTTTTTTACATTAAAAGCTGTTGAAGTTATATTTTCTATATTAAACGCTTTCCTTGTAAAATTGATATTATTTTGAATATAAGGTTTTTCAAGTTCTTTTTGATTAGGTTTTACAACAGTGCTTTGAACTACGGTTGTAGATATTACTCCTATAAAGCTTAGTACAACTATACTTGCAATTGAAATCATTATAGGTTTTATCTTCGATTTTATTACGCTCAAAAATATTACTACTGCAGCAATAATACATACAACAATTAATATTTTATAAAATAGAAGCGTTACATGAATATCTGCATAGCTTGCTCCATATGCAACTCCATTAGGGCTATACACTAAATTAAATGAATTTATTAAAAATCCAAGTGAAAGAAAAAGTGCTATAAGTGATGATAGTATTGCAACTTGTCTTCCTCCAAATACAATAAGTTCCTTCCCAAGTTTTTTTAGGTCGTTAAAGGGATTTGAAACTCGTGATGCATTAAAACTATCTTTTGCTTTTAATGCAAAGAAAACTAACACTTTAATAATAATTAAGAATACTAATAGGGTCATTACAAATCCATATAAGGATTCCATTAAAGGAAGTTTAAAAACATAAAAAGATACATCAATATTGAAAATAGGGTCTTTTACCTTGAAACTAACTGCATTTATTGATTGTAAAAGCATATACCAATATTTAGATGCAAAAGAGAAAGAAAATAAAAATGATACAATTAAATTACCAGCTATAAAAATTTTATTCTCCATAGCTCTTTTCTCAGTATTTACTTCGACTACTTTTTTTAAGTGTACAATACTCTTTTTTATGCTCTTATAGTAAAACCATATACCAACATAACTGAGAATAAAAACTGGTATTATTAGTTTACACATAGTAAGTATCCTTGTTAAGTATACTGAAAGGTAACCCATTGAATTAAACCATTCAATATTAATAACAAAACCAACTATGTTACGTAGAAATAATAAGCATAGAATAAGAACTATAATTACAGAAGATATAACGATCTTTTTTTTCATAAAACACCTCTTATTTATTTTTGTGATCTACAAGTGCTTTGTATTTTGATTCACTAGCATATTAATACTACAATGCATTGTAACTTCATACACTATACTACCATAATATGTTACGCTTTAGTATGTTTTTTAACCCCCGTTATCATTAATTTGTATTAAGTAGAGATTTTTGAACAAACGGTTACAGATATAAAATAATTAATTGTAAAATAAACACATAAAACTACCTAATGTTTAGGATTAGCAGATACTATTTCTATAGCTTTTGTAATAGCCGTAGTAACATCAATTGTTTGCTGCTTGTTAACTTCAGATAATGCTGATGTATATAGTTCTCCTTGCTCAGAAACGGTATATTTTGTTGACAAAGAGTTAAGTGCTAAAGCTTTAATGTCTAATTTACACTTTTCACATTTGCAAATATCATCATATCTCATTAATATCGTATCTAACAATTTAGTCACTTCATCCTCAGAATAATTTTTTAAATGGTACATAATAATACCTCCCCCTGGTAATTTTCTTTAAAGACAATATAATATAAGAATTATATCATACATGTTAATATTTTACACGGGATCTAATATGTTTTTACCAGTTTTTACCTGATTTTGCCTAAATAACATTCATTGTAAAGCTTGGACTTAATTAATATAATGTAACGTTTCAATGTTATTGTTCTAATATGGGTTACAAAATTGTTCAATCTATATAATTAACCAAATAATTACATCTATAAGACTTCATTATCTTCAATGTAAAAGCATACATGGTATAATATATATAAAAGGTTACATTCAAATGCATAACAAGTTTATATGTTAGTATAAGTTTAAATGTATCTAAATTAAAAGAGAAAGGACGTGTTTTTGTGAGTTTGAGATTTATCTATGGAGGAGCTGGAAAAGGAAAGAGTACTTTCTGTTTAAAGGATATAGAATCTAGAAGTAAAATCGTGATTGAAAAACCTCTAGTACTTTTAGTCCCAGAACAATTTTCTTTTCAAGCTGAGAAAAATCTTATTAAAGTAGTTGGATCTACAGGAATAAAAAACGTCCAAGTGCTTAGTTTTAATAGATTAGCGTATAAAGTATTTAGTGAGGTTGGAGGCATAACCTTTAATCATATGGATACATCAGGAAAAGCAATGCTTATTCACAGTATACTTCAAAAAAATGTGGATAAATTTAAGGTATTTAAAGGCGCATCCAAGCAAAAAGGATTTGTAGATAATGTTGCAAGTGCAATCACAGAGTTTAAGAAATATAGTATCTCTGTGGAAGATTTAAATTTAGTAAGACAGAATTTAGAAAATAGTAATTTACCAAAAACTGAGAACTCCTTAGTAGAAGGAGAGAACTCCTTAGTAGAAGGAGAGAACTCCTTAGTAGAAGGCAAGAACGCCTTAGCAGAAGGCAAGAACGCCTTAGTAGATGTAGAAGGGGAAGCCCCCTTACTAAAAGGTGATAATACTTTTGAAAAAGGAAATAATACCTTAGGAAAAGGAGAAAATCCTTTATTAATAGATAAGATAACAGACTTATCCTTAATATATAGTGAATTCAATAATATTTTAAATGTAAACTATGTGGATCCTGATGACGATTTGACTAGGTTATATAGTGCACTTGATGAGTGTAGTATATTTGATGGAGCAGAGTTTTGGTTTGATGAGTTTACTGGATTTACACCACAGCAGTATGCAATACTCGAAAAATTATACAGTAAGGCTAAAAGGATAAATATAACGCTTCCCTTAAAAAGCCCAGAGCACTCAAAGTTAATGGAAGAATCTGATGCTTTTTATTCTATAAAGTTTACAGAAGATAAGCTTTTAAATTTAGCCCAGGAGTGTGGGACAAGTATCGATGAACCTATAAGGCTACAAGATAATAAAGAATATAAATTTAAAGATAATTTGGAGTTATCTTTTCTTGAGAGAAATTATTTTGCTTTCCCATATGAAACATTAAATAAAAAGTGTGAAAACATAAAGATGTTTAAGGCTCTTAATGGTTACTCTGAAGTTGAGCATGTGGCTAAAGATATATTAAGATTATGCCGGGATGAACATATACGGTTTAATAAAATAGCAGTAGTCACTAGAGATTTGCCAACCTATGAGAAGTTAATTAAAACTATTTTTACGGAATATAATATTCCTTTATTTATAGATAAGAAAAAAGACATAACAAGTAACCCATTAATAGTGTTAATAACAGGTGTTGTTGAAATATTTAATAAGAACTTTAGTTATGAGTCAATGTTTAGGTATCTTAAAACAGGGCTTTTAGATATAGAAAAGAAAAACATAGACATACTAGAAAATTTCGTTATTGCTACAGGTATAAAAGGCAAAAGGAAATGGACAGAGCCTGATTTGTGGCAGGAAAAAATAAAGTATTATTTTAGAGATTACTATAATAATGATAAGGCCACAGATGATGAAACGAAAAGAGTAGATGCGGCTATCAAAATATTAAATGATACTAGGGAAACTATAATAACGCCACTTTTACAATTTAAAGAAAAGTTAAAAGGTAAAGGGAATGTTACTAGAATTTGTACAACCCTATTCGAATTCCTAGAAACTATTAATGTATATAAAACACTAGAGAAGTGGATAGAAATTTTTAAAAGTGAAGGTAAACAGGAACTAGTTACTGAGTACAGTAAAATATGGAATTTAGTTATGGAGTTATTAGACCAGATGGTTGAGGTAATTGGAAATGAAACCTTATCTCTTGAGGAGTTTGTGAAGGTCCTATCAATGGGATTTAGTAAACATCAAATGGGACTTATACCGCCAGCCCTTGATGGAGTAACCATAAGTAGCGTTGAGCGTATAAAAAGTCATGACATAAAAGCGTTATATATCGTTGGCGTAAATGATGGTATATTTCCAAAGGCAAGCAAGGAAGAGGGAATATTCACAGATAATGATAGAATAATACTTAAGGAAAACCAAGTAGAACTAGCAAATGACACTAAAACTGAGGTATTTAATGAGCAGTATTTAATTTATGCTACCATTACTATTCCAAGTAAATACCTGAATATAAGTTATCCTATAGCAGATTATGAGGGGAAAACATTAAGGCCTTCCATTATAATATCAAGATTTGTTGCATTATTTAAAGGCTTAAAAGAAGAAAGTAATATTTCTCAATATAATGATGAGCTTGATGATGTTAATGGCTCTTATGAGATGGCACAGGTTTGTGCAAAAGTCCCAACCTTTAATGATTTGATTTTTGCTTTAAGAGGATATCTAGAGGAAGGACATATATCCCCCCTATGGATTGCGGTTTACACATGGTATCAAAAGAATCCATTCTGGAGAGATAAGAGCAATACTATGTTTGAGGGCTTCGATTATAAAAATGAAGTTAAAATGCTTCAAAAAGAGAAAGTTAAACTTCTTTATGGAGAGAAAAATTATTTTAGTGTATCTAGAATAGAAAAATATGAAGAGTGTCCCTTTGCTTATTTCGTTCAATATGGCTTAAAAGCAAAGGAGAGAAAAACTTTTACATTCTCATCACCGGATTTAGGCAGTTTTATGCACAGCGTACTTGATAATTTTTCGAAACTTGTGGATAAAAATGAGATGAAATGGGCGAGTCTTGATAAAGTATGGTGTGAGCAAAACATAGCAAGCATTGTAGAAAAAGAAGCATCGGCTGGGTTAAGTGGTTATATATTAAACAGCACACCAAGGTATAAGTACTTTACAGAGAGATTGAAAAGAGTTTTAAAGAAAACTATATACGTTATTGTTGAGCAAATGAAGAATAGCGGTTTTGAACCTTTTGGTTACGAAGTATCATTTGGGTTCGAAGAGGGAGATTATCCACCGATAAGAATAAAACTATCCACAGGTGAAATTGTAAACCTAGTTGGTAGAATAGATAGAGTAGATAAGTTAATAAATGAGGGAGAAGAATTTTATCGAATTATAGATTATAAATCAGGAAATAAAGATTTTAAACTATCCGACGTATATTATGGACTTCAAATACAACTGCTTACCTATTTAGACGCCATGCTTAGGAATGAAAGCGCGGTTTCCGAGGAGCCAATTTTCCCAGCAGGTATATTGTATTTTAAAATAGATGACCCAGTTATAAAAGCTAAAAACAATTTAGATGAAGAAGAACTGGAAAAAGCAATAATGAAAGCTTTGAAAATGAAGGGGCTACTTCTAGCAGATACTAAGATAATAAGAGAAATGGATAGAAATATAGAAGGTGCATCTTTAGTTGTTCCAGCATCTATTAAGAAAAATGGAGACTTAGGATCAAGATCATCAGTAGCAACTAAGGAGCAGTTTGATATGCTACTTAATCATGTAAAAGAGAATCTTATAAAAACATGTGAGGAAATGCTAAGTGGGGAAATAGACATAAAACCATATAAGAAAAAGGATGCTACTCCATGCGCTTATTGTGAATACACAGCTATTTGCCAATTTGATCCTACATTAAAGGAAAACACATATAAGGTAATAAAAGATAAAAGAGACAAGGAAATATGGGAGCTCTTATCTAAGGAAACTAATGAATCTAATGAACCAAGTGAAATAGAAAACAATGATATAAGGGAAAGCGGGGTGGAGAAGGAGTTATGATAAAAGGCGATAATGAAATTAAACAACAAGGCCCAAAGGTGAACTGGACAGAAGATCAACAAAAGGCTATTTTAACTCGTGACTGCAATATTCTAGTAGCCGCAGCTGCAGGTTCGGGTAAAACTGCAGTACTTGTTGAAAGAATAATAAAGATAGTAACAGACGAGGAGCGCCCTACAGATATAGACAAGCTTTTGGTAGTTACGTTTACGAATGCTGCTGCATCTGAGATGAGGGAGAGAATAGCGGCTGCAATATCCAGGGAGCTTCATAATAATCCACAAAGTAAGTTACTTCAAAGGCAATTAACCTTGCTTAATAAATCCAGCATTACAACTATCCACTCCTTCTGCCTTGAGGTTATTCGTAGTAATTATCATATTGTAGACTTAGATCCCAATTTTCGAATAGCAGATACAACAGAAGCAGTACTTTTAAAACAAGAAGCCCTAGAAGAACTTTTTGAGGATAGGTATGTTGCTATTAACGATAAAAGGAAAAGTAAAGATGAAATCAGTTCTTCAGAAGTAGACGAGGATTCCGGTCCGATGCATTTAGAGGTAACCCCTAAATCATTAAATATAGAGGGCAGCTCTATAGATGAATTAGAGGAGCCTGATGTTTTAGCACCAGTTGAAGAAGGTAATTCTTTTAATCTAGGAGAATCTAGCTTTTTAGATTTAGTTGAAGCTTATAGTAATAATAAAGAGGATTTAGGCCTCCAAGGAATAGTTTTAAGTCTTTATAATTTTGCTATGAGTTCTACAACTCCAACAAAGTGGCTAATAGACGCAGCAGAGGCTTTTAATATTAAAGACGGATACAGTTTTAGTGATACCCCTTGGGCAAAGGTTCTAATGGCAGACACTAAAATAGAGCTATCGGGAATTGAAAAGGTAATGATAAAGGCACTAAAAATTATAGAAAATAATGAAGCTATAATATTATATAATGAAGTGTTCAAAGATGATTTAGCATTAATAGCAGATTTAATAAGTGCATCAAATAATTCCTTCGAAAGTTTAGAAACTACTTTTGAAGTTCTAAGTTTCGCAAAGCTTACAACTATAAAAGCATGTAAAGATAAGGGTAAACAAAAGGTAGTACAAGACATAAGAAACAAAGTAAAAAAACAATTACAAGAATTACAAAAGCAAATAATTGATGCAAGCTCTGAAAGTTCATTAACAGATATAAAAACATTATATCCACAAATGAGGGAGCTATCACAACTTGTTATAGATCTTGGTCAAAAATATAGAGAAAAGAAAAAGGAACGCTCTATTATAGATTTTAATGACTTCGAGCATTATTGCCTTGATATTTTGATGAGAAAAAATGAAGAGGGAGAAGTGGTTATGTGCGATGATGGAAAACCAGAACCATCAGATGTAGCCATTTCATTAAGAAATAAATACGAAGAAATCTTGATAGATGAATATCAAGACAGCAATATGGTACAAGAAACGTTACTTAACATAATCTCAAGAGAAAAAATAGGATCTCCCAATGTATTCATGGTAGGAGATGTAAAACAGAGTATATATAGATTTAGGCAAGCAAGACCAGAACTTTTTTTAGCAAAATATAATAGCTATTCAAAAGATGATGGAGCAAAAACTAGAAAAATCACTTTATATAAAAACTTTAGAAGTAGAGATTGTGTTATAAATGCAGTAAACTATATCTTCAAACAAATAATGTGCAAAAATATCGGAGATCTTGACTATACGGATGAAGAAGCATTAAATTTAGGAGCTCATTTTGACGATCTTGAAGGTCCAGGAACAGTAGGGGGTCCAGTAGAATTACATCTTATCGAAAAAGAAGTTAAAGACGCAGAAAATGATGAAGAAAGTCACGAAAGTCAGGGACAGGGCAACACTAATGAGAGCGAAGGTGAACATGAAAATCAGGGACAGGGCAACACTAATGAAGATGAAACGCCTACGAATATTGAGCTCGAAGCTAAAATTGTGGCTAAAAGAATAAAAGAATTAATGTTACATAACGATGAAAATGCCTTTAAAGTTTATGATAAAAACATTAAGGACTATAGATTTGTAGACTATAAGGATATCGTAATATTACTTCGGGCAACCTCAGCTTGGGCACCTTCATTTTTAGAACAATTAAAGCTTGAGAATATACCAGTCTATGCAGATACAGGCACGGGATATTTTAGCACAATAGAAATACAAATAATCATGAGTCTTTTGCAAATTATTGATAACCCAAGACAGGATATACCAATGCTCGCAGTGCTTCGTTCTCCAATAGGGGGTTTTACATCAGAAGAGCTAGTGGACATAAGGGTTGGCCAAAGAGAAATATGCTTTTATGAGGCAATGGTTAACTTTTCAGGTAATAGAGAAACAGAGTCTGATAATCAAGAAACAGAGATTGAGAATAAAGAAGTCAATGCGGGGGATAAGAAAGCTGATTCTATTAGCGAAGATGAAGAATCTAGTAATAAAAAATCAATAGTAGATAAGCTTAGAAAATTCCTAGTAAAATTGGATCACTTTAGAGAAATCTGCACGTACATGCCTATTGATGAATTTATATGGTATTTGTATACAGACACTGGGTATTACGGGTATATAGGAGCCATGCCAGGAGGATCACAAAGACAAGCAAATTTAAAAGTTCTGTTCCAAAGGGCAAGACAATATGAGGAAACTAGCTACAAGGGATTGTTTAATTTTATAAACTTCATAAATAAGCTAAAAGTAAGTAGTGGAGACATGGGTAGCGCTAAAACATTAGGTGAAAATGAAAATGTAGTTAGGATAATGAGCATTCATAAAAGTAAGGGGTTAGAGTTCCCCATAGTATTTCTAAGCGGAATGGGGAAAAATTTCAATCTAATGGATATGAATAAGAGCATATTATTTCACCATGATTTAGGATACGGTCCAGATTTTGTTGATCCTATAAGGAGAATTTCATATCCTACAGTACTTAAACAAGCACTAAGAAAGACTATAAAGATAGAAAGTTTAGCCGAGGAAATGAGAGTTCTATATGTAGCATTAACTAGAGCTAAAGAAAAGTTAATTATAACTGGGTCAATGAGAAATATAGAGAAAAATTTAACTAGAATGAGTTCTAGTTTAGAAGAAAATAGTGAGAAATTAGGAGAATATGAAATCCTAAAAGGTAGAAGTTATTTAGAGTGGATAATACCAGCAATTATTAGACATATTGATGGGAAACCATTAAGGGAGCGTATAGAAATAGATGATACTAGTATTCATTTACTAGACCATCCCGCAAGTTTTTTAGTGCGTTTTTGGAATAGAGATGATGTATTGAGTAATGATATATGTGAAGAAGAAACCCCTATTAGTACTACAGAAAAGTTAGCATCACTTAAGGAAAAACCAATAGATGAGAAATGTATGGACGAGATTGGAAAAAGACTAGGATTTATTTATAAATATGATATGTCTACAAAGATGCCTACAGTACTTACCGTAACGGAGCTTAAAAGAAAATTCAATGTGGAGCTTACAGAGGAAGACTCTAGCAATATGTTTGCGCCAAGACTTATAAGTAAACCCAAGTTTCTTGAAGAAGTTAAGGGCTTATCTCCAGCAGAAAAAGGAACAGCAATGCATTCAGTACTTCAAAAATTGGACTTAAATAAAGTTACAACATTAAATGAAATAAAAGTACAAGTAGAAACTCTTGTAGAAAAATTATTGATTTCAGAAGAAGAGGGCAAAAGCATTCGCATTGATAAATTAGTGAAATTATTTAAAACAAGTCTTGGTCGAAGAATGATAAAGGCTTATGATTTAAATATGTTGCAAAGAGAAGCTCCATTTCATATGGAAATTAGAAGTACAGATATATACAAAAACCTTCCTGTCGAAACATATGGAGAGGAAAAAATAATGCTTCAAGGGATAATTGACTGCTATTTTGAGGAAAATGGTGGAATAATTCTTGTAGATTATAAAACAGACATTGTAAAAAAGGGAGATACAAATTCATTAATAGAAAAATATAAGTCTCAACTTGATTATTATGCTAAGGCACTTGAGGTTACTCTTGAGAAAGATATTAAAGAGAGATACCTATATTCATTTAGTACAGATGAGGCAGTAGAAGTAAAATAAAACGGTAGATAGTTGTTAACTGTCCCCAAGAAAAGGGAACAAGAAAACAATAGATAGTTGTTAACTGTCCCCAAGAAAAGGAAACAAGAAAACAATAGATAGTTGTTAACTGTCCCTAAGAAAAGGGAACAAGAAAACAATAGATAGTTGTTAACTGTCCCCAAGAAAAGGGAACAAGAAAACAATAAATAGTTGTTAACTGTCCCTAAGAAAAGGGAACAAGAAAACAGCAAATAGTTGTTAACCGTCCCCAAGAAAGAAGCATAAGAAAGGAGCAAACAATTATGAGAATACTTCATACCTCAGATTGGCATTTGGGAAAGAGCCTAGAGCAGTATAGCAGGCTTGAGGAACAAGAAGAATTTTTAGAAGAGTTTATTGGAATAGTTAGAGATAATGATATAGATTTAGTACTTATAGCTGGAGATATCTATGATAATGGAAATCCACCAGCAAAAGCGGAAAAAATGTTTTATAGCACCCTTAAGGATATTACTAGTGGTGGGAAAACTGCAGTATTAGTTATAGCAGGTAACCATGATAACCCAGAGAGATTAGTAGCTGCAAGTCCTCTTGCATATGAGCATGGAGTAATTCTATTAGGTGAACCTAAAAGCATAGCAAGGCAAGGGGTATTTGGAGAATTTAACACTGAGCATAAGTACGATTTTGAAGTAGTAGAAAGCGGCGAAGGGTATGTAGAACTTAGTGTGCGAGGTGAAAAGGCAGTTATAATAACACTTCCATATCCAAGTGAAAAAAGATTAAATGAAGTTTTATCAGTTGAATTAAATGATGAAGACAGACAAAAAAGTTATTCAGACAGAATAGGTGAGTTATTTGACAAATTAGCACTTAAATATAGAGATGATACTATAAATTTAGTAGTGTCTCACCTTTATGTTATGGGGGGAGAGGAAAGTGGATCAGAGAGAAGTATTCAACTGGGGGGAAGTCTTTCAGTTGCTCCATCAAAATTCCCAGCAAAAGCGCAGTATTGCGCTCTAGGTCATCTTCATAGACCACAAAAGGTTCCGGGCACAAAAGGCAAGATAAGATATTCTGGCTCTCCAATTCAATATAGTAAAAGTGAAATAAACTATAGTAAGGGAGCGTATATCGTAGATGTAAAAGCTGGCGAAGAGGCTAATATATCAGATATAAAATTCAGAAACTACAAGCCTATAGAAGTATGGAAATGTGATAGCGTGGAAGATGCCTTAGAAAAATGCAAACTTGAAGGCGAAAAGAATATTTGGGTATACCTTGAAATAAAGACAAAGGAAATAATAAGTACAGAGAATATAAAGGAAATGAAAAGACTAAGAGTTGACATAGTTTCTATTCAGCCAATAATTGAAGAAATTGAAGATGCTAACGAATTAAAAGAAAGCCTAAGGGAAAAATCAATGGAAGAATTATTTAGAGAATATTTTACACGTGCTAAAGGAGGACTAGAGCCATCCGGCGAGTTAATGGAGTTATTCTTAAGCATAGCATTAGACGAGGAGGGAGAACCGAAAAATGAAACCAGTAAATCTTAAAATAAAAGGATTGAATTCATTTGTACAGCAGCAAACTATAGAATTTTCAAAGCTTACGGAAAAGGGACTTTTCGGGATTTTCGGCCCAACAGCTAGTGGTAAATCAACCATATTAGATGGAATAACGATAGCTCTTTATGGAAAAGTATCTAGAGACACTAAGGAATTCGTAAATACAGAGACCAATGTGGTAGAAATAAGTTTTGATTTTGAGATAGGGCTTGGAAAATTACGAAAAATGTATAGAGCGGAAAGAAGTATAAAGAGATTAAAAACTGGATATTTTAAAACTGCTTATGCAAGGCTTATAGAAGTAAATAAAGAAAACCCTGATGAAAATAATGTTCTAGCAGAAGGGCCAAAAGACGTTGAAGAAAACATAATAAATATTATAGGATTAAAAGTTGAGGATTTTACAAGGTCTGTAGTATTACCTCAAGGTAAGTTCAATGAATTTTTAAAGCTTACTGGAAAAGAAAGAAGAAATATGCTCGAGAGAATATTTGCTCTAGAAAAATACGGAACAAAGCTTTACGATAAAATAAAATCAGTTAGAAACAAAAACTTAAATACTAAAACTATGCTTGAGGGAGAAATGAAGGGCTACGAGAATGTAGGGGAAGAAGCTCGCACTGAGATAAAAACCGTACTGGATACTTTAAAGGAAGAAGAAAAAAAGATTAAAATTCAGAAAAATTTTTTAGATAAAGAGTATGAGGAATATAAAACCATATGGGAGCTGCAACAAGAAAAAAAGCAGTATGTGCAAAAGGAAGTTTTGTTAAAACTCCAACAAGATGAAATAAAAGATAAGAAAGAGAAATTTACTAAAGGGAGTTTAGCCTTAAATGTAAAACCATATATGGATAATGTAACTAGTGCGAGTAAAAGCCTTTTTATTAACAAAGAAACACTTCATAAATTAAATAGTGCATTTGAAGTTATATGTAAAAAGCTGAATATTACAAAAACTTCATATGATGTTGCCTTTAAAACTAAAAATGATAAATTACCTAGTTTGATTGAGAAAGAAGTAAGTCTAAAACAAGCTACTTATATTGAAGAGAAAATAATTAATCTAGCAAAAGAAAAGGATATCCTTCTAAAAAAACATAAAGAAATCACCTTTTTGATAAATGAAAAAAGTTTAAATGCAGACTTAATTAATACCAGTAGAGAAAAAATAGAAAAGGATTTACAAGTATCTGAGGTAAAATTAAGTGAAATAGAAATATTACCCGAATATAGGGAAAAACTTTATAACACAAGAAGTAGTGAGCTAGAAGTAACAACTGCAGAAAAAAATGTAGAGCAGCTTAAGGGTAAAGCTCAAGCCTTACAGAAAGATGTATCTAACACAAAGCTAAAACATAATGAAGCCTTAATACTAAAGGAAAAAAAGCAGAAAAAATTAGCCCTTTTAGAAGAAAAAGGCGCAGAAATAGCGAATAATTTCCCGGGAGATAATAATTTGTTGCTAAAAAAGCAGGAAGAGTATAGCACATCACGAGACCTGCTAGAAAAAGCTGTAGAAAACAATAAAATAAGGGTAGAACTTGAAGAAAAGTACAGTACTGTTCATGGTGAAAGTTCAAAGGTTAAGATAATACTAAAAAATACTAAAGAAAATATAGAAAATAAGAAAGTATTAATTAAGACTATAGAAGCTAATATAAAAGAAATAGAGATAAGTCGTATGGCAGGAATTTTATCTTCTGATTTAGAAGAAGGAAACCTTTGCCCTGTATGTGGCTCATTGCACCATCCACAAGTCGCAAATCTAGTACAAGATGTTACCTTTGACGATGCTAAGAATTCAAAGCAAAAAGAAGAGGATGATTTAGATGATGTATTTAGAAACTTTCAACGAGATCAAATAAAATTTGCAGAGCTTTTGAGAGATGAAGAAAATATAATTAATCAACTAGATTTAGTTACGGATAAGCTTAAGGATGTTAAGATTGAAGAACTGCAAGAGGCTAAAAAAACAAGTGAATTAGTAGTACTCCAGTTTAAAGAAAAAAGTGAAGTTTACAATAAACAAAAGACTGAACTGGATTTATCATTACTTAAATTGAGAGATGAAAAAAGCAAAGCAGATATAGATGAGGGCAAACTTGGAGAAGGTTTAAGAAAAGAAAGTGAAACACTAATAGGATTACAAGAAGAATTGTCTATTTCTAGCGCTAAACTAAAGCTATTACAGGAAAATTATAAATTATTAAAAGAAGAGTTATCAAAAGAAGAAGATTTATTTAACAAAAAACTAAGTAGTAATGAGAAATCAATGTCTATAAAAGAAAAAATTTCACAAATTAAAGTCATAGATAATGAAGTTATAAAGCTAAATACAGCATCACGTAAATTTAGAACTCAGCTAGTAGACGTTGAAAAGCAAAGAGTTGACAATGACAAGTTTTTAAGAGACCTTGGTAGCTCAAAAACAGAAATAATAACAAGTGGCAAGGAGAAAAAGGCAGAAATAGATCGTTTGACGCTTCAAATAGTTGAACTTTGTGGATTCACGCCTACACAGAAGCAAACACCTATAATTGAAGTAGAAAAGGTAAGAAATGAAATAAAAGATATAACTTATAAAGAGGCTAATTTAAAAGAAATTTATGAGAAAGAAACTGTAGAAAAGCAAACTGTACAAACACAAAAAACCAGTGAAGAAGATAAAAAAGATATGCTTTTAAGGATGTTTGATGAGGGAAAAGACAAATTAGAAAAGTCTCTTAAAGAAAACTATTTTGAAACTAGTGAGGGGGTATCTCTTTATTTAATTTCAAGAGGAGATTTGGCATTACTAGAAAAGGAAATTAAAAAGTACGAAGAAGTTAAACGTGGAATCTTAGATAATTTGCTAAGAGTAGAAAAATTACTTAATGGAAAAGAAATAGACGTTACTATCTATGAAGAAATAAAGGAAAAAAGGCAAGCTATTGGTGTAGTCTTAGAAGAAAAGACTGGGGCAATAGGTGCGCAGCTTAGAGCACTTGAGGAAATGGAAAGAAAGATAAAAGAAATTAAAACCCTTTTAACAAAGAAAAAAGAAGTAGAGCACAAACTTAGCCTAATAGGAGAACTTGACACTTTAATTCAAGGTAAAAAATTTGTAGAGTATGTAGCCACGAAGCAACTTAAATATATATCCATGGAGGCCTCAAAACGGTTGAAAGATATAACAAGAGGACGTTATGCATTGGAGCTTGATGCTGAGGGCGCATTTATTATGAGAGATGATTTCAATGGAGGTACAAGACGTGAAACTAACACGTTATCCGGAGGAGAAACCTTCTTAACCTCGCTATGCCTTGCGCTTGCACTTTCTTCTCAGATTCAATTAAAGGGGAGTGCCCCACTAGAATTCTTCTTCCTAGATGAAGGATTTGGAACACTAGATACGGATTTATTAGATGTAGTAATGAATTCTCTTGAAAAACTTCATTCAAGTACATTATCCGTAGGGATAATAAGTCACGTGGAGGAGCTTCGTAATAGAGTACCAATAAAACTAATAGTAACTCCAGCAGAACAAGGTAAGGGAGGAAGTACGGTAAAACTAGAGTACACGTAAGAAGAACCCTGTAGTTCTCCGGAGTACCTTGACTTATCTAATTTATTATGGTTATATTGATATATAAGTTAAAACTTAATATTTATTTGGTTTTCTAGGGTTCCGCAGTTTTTAACTGGCTGGTCCGAGAGAAAACACACAGTTATCTGTGTTCACGGAAGGATAAAAGCCTGGGAGATATTGTAATAATATTTCTTTAGGCTTTTTTATTTTGTCCAATTTAAAATGATGTCACGAAATATTAGTTTAGGAGGGAGTAATTATGGAATGGTTTTATTTAGTGGTAGCTGGATTTTTTGAAATAGAATGGGCAATTGAGTTAAAATATTCGATAGGATTCACGAAAATATTACCCAGTTTATTAACCATTATCGGAATGCTTGCAAGTTTTTATTTTTTATCATTAGCACTAAAAAGTCTGCCACTTGGAACTGCATATGCAGTTTGGACTGGTATAGGAACTGTTGGTACAGTAGTTTTAGGCGTTATTTTGTTTAAAGAGCCAATTAACATTATGCGTGTTATTTGTGTTGTATTAATTGTAAGTGGAATCATTGGCTTAAAACTAATAACAATAAAGTAGTAATTAATGTAAGCTTTATGTGATTTAATCTGTTATTTATTATATAATTAAAGCACTTGAATTTAAATGGAGGAGAAAACATGAAATATTTTTTATATTATTTTTTAGCAATTAATTTATATGGAATTTTTATAATGTATTCGGATAAGAAAAAATCACAAAAGGGGCAGTGGAGAACTCCAGAAAATACACTATTTACTATAGCTATTCTTTACGGTGCTTTGGGTATATTTCTTGGGATGCATTTGTTTAGGCATAAAACCAAACATAATAAATTTGTAATCGGCATACCTGCAATACTTATAATACAAATATATATATTTTTTAAATACATATATACCAGGTGATAGCTTTTATAGATTGGCATTGATGCTAGTAATTAACTAGTGTTATTTTGTATTCACTACTGTATTTTCTAAACATTGATAAACTTTTAGTATTTTTTATTACATAGAGTCATCCTTTTAAAGGATGACTCTATGTTTTCCTATATTTTTATTCATGATAATTTGGTATAGTTATTTTCACATTATTTTCTTTAAAGTATTTTAAATATTCAGGACTTGGTTCTTCGTTAGTTATTAAATAATCTATATCATTTAGATTACAATAGGTCATGAGAGATGAGACATTAAACTTCGAAGAATCAACTGGCAGAAATACTTCATCACTTTGCTGCACGACTAATTTTTTGATTTCGTGTTCTAGAGGAGAAGAATCCGAAACACCCTTAACTATTGAAATGCCAGTAGTCGCCATAAAAGCTTTGTTTATATTATATTTTTTCAAAAGTTCTAAGGTATTAACCCCTGTAAAACAGTTAGTCTTCTTTATTAAGCTTCCTCCTATAGAAATTATATTTAAATTGTCATATGGAAATGCCTTGATTATAGCTTTTAGATTGTCAGTTAATATAGTTACATTTTTCTTGTCTTTTAAAAAGTCGATTATGTTAATCGTTGTTGTTCCTGAATCTATAAAAATTATATCCCCATCTTCTATAAATGTGGCTGATAACTTAGCTATTAGTATTTTTTCAGATATATATTTTACATTCCTTTCCTCAAATGCAATTATCTTTTTTTCGTTTGCAATTACGCCCCCATAAATTTTTTTAATAGATCCTTTATCTACAAGCTTTTGTATATCTCGTCTAATTGTATTTTTGGAAACACTAAAAGCCTCACATAATTTATCCAAAGAAACCGTATCACTATACAATATATATTCTTCTATATCCTTCAATCTGTTATATTTCATATTTTAACTCCTCACATATATGTAATTGACTTTAAATGTTTAATATTGATTACTATCTTAATTATATCTTAACTATATATAATTAAGATATACATTACCATTAATAAAATCAAAAATCTATCATTACAACTTGATCATAAACATGCTCAAATATTATACAATTGGAAAACGGTTGACAACTATATATAAATGTTGGTACAATATACTCATAGCATATCACAAACATTAATATTTATATCAATCTTTAAAAATTATAATAATTAAATAGATTAAAAGGAGATGTTTTTTATGCAATATATTTTAGATACAGCGGATATAAGTTTTATTAAAAAAGCTATAGATTTGTATCCTATAGAAGGGGTTACTACAAATCCAACAATTATCGCTAAGGAAAAAGGGGATTTTAAATCAATAATTAAAGGGATTAGAGAAGTGATAGGTGAAGATCTTATGCTTCATGTACAATGTTTAAGCCTTGATGCTGAAACTATAGTTAAGGAAGCATTATATATTAAGCAATTTGCAGGTAAAAATGTGTCTGTAAAGATTCCTGTAATTCCTGAAGGAATAAAAGCCATTAAAATTTTAAAAAGTAAAAACATAAGAACAACTGCTACGGCAATATTTACAGCCCAACAAGCATTGATGGCAGCAAATGCAGGAGCTGATTATGTAGCACCATATATAAATAGAATAGATAATATATTAGGAGATGGGGCAAAAGTTGTTTCTGATATCGTCCAACTTTTTAATATAAATAATATTTCTACAAAAGTTCTTGCAGCAAGTTTTAAAAATGTAGAACAGGTACACAAAGTATGTTTAGCAGGTGCACATTCAGTTACTGTTAATAAGGATCTTTTTGAGAAACTAATTTACCATCCTTACACAGATTTAAGCATAAAAACTTTTATTAGCGATTGGGAAGGTCAATATGGAAAAGGGAAGACTACATTAGATGCATAAGATTAATTTATTACTCTAAAATAAAAAGAGTAATCTTTAGATAAGCTGGTACTATAGACTAGGTAATTTAAATATACAAAAGGCACAAGATGTATTAAAAATATCTTGTGCCTTAATTTAAGCTTAAAATTGTGACTATAGTGATTAATAGCTTGTACTATTAACTAGCTTAATATTTTGTTATCTCAAAAGTTTATTTATAGTTAGTGGCCCCACGATTCCATCAGATTTTAATTTTTTTGATGTTTGATACTTTTTCACAGCAGCGAGTGTGATTAAACCAAAATACGAATCAGCTCCAGTTGGACCACAGCCGAATCCTGATGCAATAAGTCTTTGTTGTATCCATCGTACTAATTCATTATGGGCTCCTTTAGTTACATACACCTTAGCAATAACTTCGTTAGTATGAGTTCCTATGATTCCATTTTCAACGAGCTTAGACCCATTTTTATCTTTAAGTCCTACTAAATTGGCAGCATGTTGAAAAGATCGTACAACGGCATTTATAACTACTACAGGTGGGACTGGTCCAAGAAATATACCAGAACTAAATTCATCTAAATCAACAAATTCAGTTACTCCATCTACAATTCCTGTATCTGAATATTGAAATCCTATATATTTAATTACATCTGGTTTTGTCACTCTATAATGAGCTATCCACAATGGCAGATTTTTGACTGAATTGTCTAAATGCGTTGCGTAAAAATTATCTCCTGTATAAAGACAAACATCTTTACCGATTGATATTAAATAATTTGCGAATTGTCTTACTTTAGAACTTAAAACTGTTATGCTATTTCCATATGATGATTCTGCATCTATAACGTATTTACAATCGGGAGAAAGCCCGTCGATAATTTTTATAAAATGTTTTGCTTCTAGTATTGGATCATTTGCTTCAAAACGATGATAAAATCCAATTTTAAGTCCCGCTGCCTTTGCTCCGGCGTATTGTGATTTAAAAAGAGGATTAACATAAGCGAGTCCTTTTGTAGCTTCAATATAAACTATTTGTATTCCACTATTTTTTACTTTTTTAAAATCTACAGTTCCTTGGTAAACAGATATATCTATTCCTTTCATAAAAATTCATCTCCAATTTTAATTATTTTACAGTAATAATATATGCTCAGACCTTTATTTTAGGCACTATTGGCTAAAATGTATTTTGATTTTTACCAAATTATTTATCTTTATAATCAGTTAACATCCTCATTTAATTTAACAATAAACAGTAGTAACTATAGACATATAGTAGTAACTATAGACATATAGTAAAACTAAAATCATTAATATGAATTTCAGATCTGTGGATAACTAAACTGTAAAAACAGATAAATTGTTGTAAAAATTGTACATGTTATCATAATATGGTTTTATTAACAGGTTATTAGACAAAGTTATCCTCATTCCGTGGATAACTTTTTTAAAATTGTGGATGAATTTTTAATTGCGTGAAAATTTAAAGTAATATAAATAATCTTTTCAATATTGCCTCAAAGACTTGATTTTTTAAAAAACATGATAATTTAATTCACTTTTTACCATTGAAATTTGGGTATATAAGCAAAAATCATATTAATAGTAATTACAAGTTTATTGGTAAAATAAAGTGTTGTAAATTTAACAATTTTGTATTGAAATTTTAATATTCGCAGGTTATAATAAAGGTCGAGATTATCCTACAAAATAATATAAATTTTGCATATTAAACAAATAAGAGATAGTTTTATAAATATTGAAATAATAACGAATAAAAATAAGAAATGGTATTTCAGAATTAATTTGGTAATAAGTTAAGCCTGTGGATAACTTTTCTACAAAATAGAGTAAATTTTCATAAATATTGTATTATTATCATAATATGGTTTTTTTTAGTGAACAATTTGAAAAAGTTATCCTCTTTTAGTGGATAACTTTTTCGATTCTGTGGATAAATATTTAATTATCTGAAAATATATTATAATTGTGACTATTTTATACCTTCTGTATATTTCGAAATTTAACTTAAAACAACAAATTTCATTAAGAAACACAACTGTTTTACCTGCCTAAAAATCAGTTAATCTCAAAATATCTGTTATCACCCAGTTTTCCTACTCAAATCCCCGTGCAATATATGACAATTTAGCTTTTATAAAAGAAAAATATTAAAACGAAATTTCAACAACTTTGTCGTTTTTTATTAGAAGAATTTCATCAAAATATCGTATTAATTGTGAGTAATAACTCTCTAAATTAATGGCACGTAATACTCATATTTTATAGATGAAATTAGTAGATGAATGGCTAAAGAATCGTTCTTATTTCTTATTACATTGAAGGTTATTTTGGATAAAGGTTATAGGCTTAGCGAAATTTAAAAAAGCATCCTAGATTAACTATACTAGAACATTTCAAAGTGTTATGTATATTTATATTCAATATAATGATAGCCTTTTTATAAAAAACTCAAAGTGACCATTTATACATACAGTCATTGAAGTTGAAATCACGTAAGACAGTGACTTATGGTATAAAATGAGTCCTACAAAGTCTTAGCTTATGTAATGAAAAATTGTACGCAATAACTTAACATATAGTCATTGAAGGTGAAAGCATGCAGGATAGTGACAGATAGTATAAAACGAGTGTTACAAAATCTTAGTTTATGTAATGAAAAATTTACGTAAGCAACTCAGGAAGAGTTGCTAGCACTTCTGAGACAGGAGGTCGAATGAGTGCGTTAGTAATTTTTCATGAAGTAAACTTAGAGATTGTTAACAAATGTCTTACTATCTTAACGCCTACATGATGAACCTTCAATTAGGTGCTATCTTAGTACATGCTTCGATACAAATTTTCTTTTCTATCATCTTTAAGTCTAAATTTCTCCCTAATCTTAATTGCTTCATTATAATGTATATCAGCAATAACTAAACCTTCTTCATTATATAAGGTGCTTATTATATTACCAAGTGGATCTATAATCATTGAGTCACCACTGTAGTTTAATCCATTACCTAGACCAACTCGATTTACTCCAGCAATATAACATTGGTTTTCTATGGCTCTTGCTTTTAGTAGAGTAATCCAATGCTCACGGCGCTTACAAGGCCAATTAGCTGAAACAGTAATTAAAGTCGCAGTTTTTGAAGCTATTTGAAATATTTCTGGAAAGCGTAAATCGTAGCATATAAAAGGGGTTATAGTAAAACCAAAGGCATTGAAGGATTTGATTTCATTCCCACTTTTATAAAATTTAGTTTCATCACCAAAGGAGAAAGGATGAATTTTACTATAGTTTACAAGCTCTAAACCAGAGGGGGCACCCCCAACCACTAGAGGCACGACTAGAGGAACGATAGGCACACCCCCAGTGGTTGGGGGTGCCGTGACAGAGTACTTATTTTCAGAACACAAAGTTCCTTCTACATAACCAAAACCTATACAAATATTAAATTTATAACTCAACTCTTTGAAAAATTTTAAAGTTTCATTATTATTCTCTCCTATTAAAGAAGTATTCATAGAAAAGCCTGTTAAAGTCATTTCAGGGAAAAAGATCATATCTACTTTTTCATCTGCAGCTTGGTTAACAAATTTTATCACAGTTTCTTTATTTTTAGACTTATTTTCAAAAGCAATATCTAATTGAGCAAGTGCTAACTTCATATTATCAACTCCTTTTAACTAATAATATCTTACTATATTGCATATTATAACAGAGTGAATATAATGAGAGAGTATTATATTTATAATATATTCATCAAAATAGTACTTAAATATAAGGAGATATGAATTAAGCCTTCTATTATAGTGTTAGTATAAATTCGATATTAAAAAAAACTCTATAAATGAAAGTAGGTAGAAAAGTAAAAAAAAGTATATAATGAGTCTACAGAATATTTTCTCATGTAATAACTATAGAGTTTGTTTTTAAATAGTCTATTATTAAATAATTTATTATTAAATAATTTATTATTAAATAATTTATTATTAAATAATTTATTATTAGAACACCATATACACAAAGTCTTCGCGAGTTACTTAAGCTGGCATCTCAATGCAACTAGAGAAAGGGGAAAATTCATATGCTAAATTATGTGAAACAATATGTTTCAAGAGTTATGGATGATGATATTACTGCTTTGGCAGCTCAGCTTGCTTACTATTTGTTATTATCATTTTTCCCTTTTTTATTATTACTTCTTACCCTGCTTGGGTATAGTGACTTAAAAAATACAGATGTGCTAGTATATCTACACCAAGTAATGCCCAAAAGTGCCTTTGATTTGATTTATGCAATAATTTCTAGTGTGTCCAAAGCAAAAGCTGGACATTTATTATCAATAAGCATAATAGGTACAATACTCTCTGGGTCTAGTGGTTTCACATCTATAATAAAGGGATTAAACAAAGCATATGATGAGGAAGAAACAAGGCCTTATTGGAAAATAATTTTAATATCTATATTATTTATGGCAGGACTTGCGACTGCAATCATTGTTTCAGTAGCATTAGTAGTATTTGGACAAATGTTAGGTAGAACTATTGCATCACAATTTGATTTACCAAGCAATTTTATATTGAACTGGGATATTATAAGATACTTGGTAACGTTAATTGGAATGGGACTTACATTTGCAGCAATATATCATTTGACTCCTTGTAGAAAATTAACTTGGAGAGAGGTATTACCTGGAGCTATATTAAGTACCTTAGGATGGTTGGTATCCTCGTTAGGATTTGCATATTACGTAAATAATTATAATAACTACTCTGGTATATATGGAAGCATAGGAGGAGTAATAGTGATTATGGTGTGGCTATATATAACCTCCATAATAATATTACTAGGGGGAGAACTAAATGCCCTACTTACATTCCAAAGGGAAGGCAAAGTAAAACCAAAAGGTAAAAGGTATTAATGATATTTTAGAAGGAAAGTCTCCTACTTTTATAAGTGGGAGGATAACTATCCTAGCAAAAAGAAAACTTCGGTGGTAGTTTAAATCTCCTTCTGAAGTCGTTGCAGCTCCATAAAGGAGATGATCCATCTCTTTTAGAGAATTTTTTCTATTACTAAATTCACAATACTTTATGAAAACATAAACTATCTGTGTTTGTATGTATTATATAGAAAGTAATTTACAATAGAAACGAAAAAAAATTGAAAATAGAGGTTATTTTAATAAATAATAAGAAAGATAGGTGAATTATTATGAAGTTAACTAGAACGTTATTACTTGGTTTAAAAGAAGTACCAAACTCTTTTTATTACGCTTTAAGAATTGAATTTTTGTTTCATTCTAATAAATTAGAGGGCAGTACTTTTAATAGAGACGCATTAAATCAGTTAGCAGACAAAAATATAGTTTCTGGTATCCATACCTTAGATGATGTTATTGAAACTAGAAATTCTTTAGATGTTTTTGATTTTATAATTGAAACATTAGACGAGCCATTATCTTTACAGTTAATTAGAGAATATCATAAATTACTAAAAAATGGTACTTCTGATGATAAAAAGGGGTTTTCAGGTAGATTTAAAAGAATTCCTAATATGCTTAGTGGTTTAGACGAAATAAAATTAGCCCAGCCACATGAAGTTGAACCTTTATTGTTAGGACTTATTGATCTTTATAATACTAAAAAAGCTTCAACTATTAATTTGTATGAATTATCTTATTTCCATAGTAATTTTGAAAAAATCCATCCATTCCAAGATGGCAATGGTAGAATAGGGAGGTTTCTTTTACTCAAACAATGTCTAGAAAACAATATTGATTTAATAGCTATTGATGAGAAATACAATAAAGAATATAGGGATGCTCTATATGAATCTCAGTTAAATGGGAATTACGATAAACTTATTGAAATTTTCAAACGATGTCAAGATTATATAAAATCTAAAAAAGATATTATATTTTCAAGCAATGAGGCATTAAAAAACTTAAAACACTAAAAGCAGCACAAGTGTAATTGAGCTAAGATAAAACATGTAGGGGTACAATACTCTACGAATCTATAAACGACATATTTGTATGTAATTCATAGGAAGTGACTTGTAATAGGAAATGAAATTTCTCTTCTCAAACTCGTATTACAAGTCACGCACCAGAACTTATCAAATAGCAAAAAAAGTAATATTATAATATGAAGATATAAGTTTCATAAAAGATTAACACATATTTGAAGGTATTATGGTATACTAACTTGTACGGTGAAAACTATTTTTTACATATTAATTTATATTTATCATGGTTTCACAATTTTAATAAGAGGTGGATAATATGAAAGCTTTTGGACAATGGAAAAAACCATTATTAATTCTTTGCGATGCGGCACTGATTAACTTGGCATATATATTAGGTTTCTTTTTTAGATATAATTACAGAGATTTTATGTTCTATTCGACTAGTTATAAGGAGACCGCATTAATTGTAACAGTAATATACATAGCTTGTTTTTATCTGTTCAAACTATATGATAGTCTTTGGGGATATGCGAGTATAGATGAGTTTATGCTGGCTATTGGTGCGTGCCTTACTGCGAACGTAGCAACTATTATATTTGTTAGAATTATTGGGCGTGGGTTTGCCTTTGGCGTAAGCATAATAGCGTGTGCATTTAGTATTCTATTTATACTTGGTTTTAGAATGTCGTTTAGAATTTACGGTAGATTCGAAAGTATAATAAATAATTCTGATAAAAGTGATAAAAAACGAGTAATGATAGTTGGTGCTGGTGCAGCTGCAGCTATGGTAATAAAAGAAATGAAACTTAGCAATCAAAGTAAATATATGCCAGTTGCTGTAATTGATGATGAAGAATACAAAAAAGGCAACAATATAATGGGAGTAAAAATTCTTGGGGGTAGACAAGATATACCAGCGATTGTAAGAGAAAAAGGAATAGAAACAATACTTATAGCTATACCAACTATAGAAGATGAAGATAAAAAACAAATATTAGAAATATGTAAAATGACGCCCTGCAAGATAGAAATTATCCCAGGTATGTATGAAATACTTAATGGAAAAGTTTCATTAAGCCAAATTAGGAAAGTTGAAATTGAAGATTTATTAGGACGTAAACCAGTGGTACTTGATACGGAAGGTATAGCAAACTATATTAACGGTAAAGTAGTATTAGTAACAGGTGGTGGTGGTTCTATCGGTTCAGAATTGTGTCGTCAAATTATAAAATTTGAACCAAAGCAATTAATAATTTTTGACATATATGAAAATAACGCTTATAATCTACAAATTGAACTTAAGTACAAATATCCAAAATTAGATTTACAAGTGTTAATAGGATCAGTTAGAGATAAACAAAGACTTGATAATGTATTTGAAAAGTTTTCACCAGATATAGTTTTCCATGCAGCAGCACATAAACATGTTCCACTAATGGAAGAAAGTCCTATGGAAGCTATAAAAAACAATGTATTTGGTACTTTTAATGTAGCAAGTTGTGCAAATAAGTATAAGGCTGAGAGATTTGTTATGATATCTACAGATAAAGCAGTAAATCCAACAAATGTTATGGGAGCTACTAAGAGAATGTGTGAAATGATCATACAATCTATTGATAAAGTAAGTAAAACACGTTTTGTAGCAGTAAGATTTGGTAATGTACTTGGAAGTAATGGATCTGTAATACCATTATTCAAGGATCAAATAGCTCATGGTGGTCCAGTTACACTTACTAATAAATATATAACTAGGTTCTTTATGACTATACCTGAAGCAGCACAATTAGTATTGCAAGCAGGAGCATATGCCCAAGGTGGAGAAATATTCGTACTTGATATGGGTAAACCAGTTAAGATTTATGATTTAGCTTGGGATTTAATAAAACTTTCAGGGTTTGAACCAAACGTAGACATTAAAATAGAAGTTATTGGGTTAAGACCAGGTGAAAAGCTTTATGAAGAACTACTAATGAGTGAAGAAGGACTTATTAACACTAAACATGCGAAGATTTTTATAGGAAAACCAACATTTAGTGATTTAAGTGTAATGAAAGAGAAGATGGAAGATCTTAAGGTAATTATTAAGAAAAATGATCTGAAATTATTATATGAAAAAATAGAAGATATAGTGCCAACATACAATAAGAATCCAATACAAAAGGATGTTAGTTCTGAGGAGAAGTAATAAAAGATTAGGAGGGATGATATGGTGAGATTTTTAGATTTTATAATAAGTTTATGTATATTAGTCTTATTATCACCATTATTCTTAATTATAGGGATAATAATAAAGTTGAATTCAAAAGGACCAGTATTTTTTACCCAGATGAGAATAGGAAAAGATAATGAGTTATTTAAACTCTATAAATTTAGGACAATGAAGGTTGGAACTCCTAATGTAGCAACTGATAAACTTGATAATTCAGAAAGTTACGTAACGCTCAGTGGAAAGATTTTAAGAAAGTCTAGTCTTGATGAGCTCGCACAATTAATCAATACTCTAAAAGGAGATATGACTTTTGTGGGACCAAGACCTGCTTTATACAATCAATATGCACTTAAAGATATGAGAACAAAAGCTGGAGTTCATAAATTAACTCCAGGAGTTACTGGATGGGCTCAAATTAATGGTAGAGATGCTAATGATGATTCTGAAAAAACAGAATATGACGTTTATTATTTAAAGAATAAATCGTTTGTGCTTAATATAAAAATATTATTTTTAACGGTATTTAAAGTAATTAAAGCAGAAGGAATTCTAGATGATGGACATAAAAAAAAGGAAATCTAAGATGACAGAGGCTATTTTTTAGATGTGTGGTTTTCCAGAATACTAGTAGGCTAGAGCTACAAAGATGTTTCTGCTAAGAAGGAGACGATATCAAATTGAAAAAAATACTTATTACAGGAGCTAATAGTTATATAGGCACATCACTTGAAAAATGGTTAGAAAAATTCCCTGATGAATACTCGGTAGATACAGTAAATATGAGGGATAATCTATGGAAAGAAAAAGATTTTACAAAGTATGATGTTGTATTTCATGTTGCAGGCATAGCACACGTTTCATCAGATCCTAAGATGGAAGACATGTATTATAAAGTGAATCGCGATCTTACTATAGAGGCTGCTACTAAAGCCAAAAAAGCAGGAGTAGCACAGTTTATTTTTATGAGTAGTATAATTGTTTATGGTGATAGTAGTAACATAAACGAAAAAAAGGTTATAGACATAAACACAAAACCTAATCCAAGTAATTTTTATGGAAACAGTAAGCTTCAGGCAGAAGAAGGAATTAAACTTTTAGAGAGTGATAATTTTAAAATTGTTATTCTTAGACCACCTATGATTTATGGAAAGGGATCTAAAGGAAATTATCCAAGACTTGCAAAGCTCGCTCAGAAATTGCCTATGTTTCCTGACATTGATAATAGGAGAAGCATGCTTCATATAGATAATTTGTGTAATTTTATAAAACTTTTGATATCCAATGAAGAGAGTGGAATGTTTTTCCCACAAAATAGTGAATATGTTAAAACCTCAGAAATGGTGAAGTTGATTGCAGAGGCTCATGGAAAGAGAGTTAAATTAACTAAAGCATTCAATCCAATATTAAAACTTGTTGGACCAAAGGTAGCTACATATGGTAAGGTATTTGGAGATTTAGTTTATGATCAGAGCATGTCCACATATAAAGAAAATTATAGAGTTAGAGATCTTAAACAATCAATAGAAGTAACAGAATCAGTTTAAATTTATAGGAAAACTTATATAGAAATAAAAGGAGTGGATATTGAGTTGAAAAAGCATATTTTAGTTATAGCACAATATTTCTACCCTGAACAATTTCGTATAAATGATATTTGCAGCGAATGGGTTAAGCGAGGATATAAAGTAACAGTAATAACTGGAATACCTAATTACCCAAAGGGTAAATATTATAATGGGTATGGACTGTTTAAGAAGAGAAAAGAAATGTATAATGGTATTGAAGTAATCAGAATACCACTTGTGCCCAGAGGAAAAAATTCTATAATGCTTGCCTTAAACTATTTTTCTTTTGTTGTATCTGGATTTTTTTGGAAAATGATTACTAAAATAAAAGCAGACTATGTATTTATATTTGAAGTATCACCAATGACACAAGCCTTGCCTGGAGTATGGTATGCAAAAAAAGAAAATATACCATGCTATTTGTATGTTCAGGACCTTTGGCCTGAGAATGTTGAAATAATTACGGGTATAACCAATAAACGCATTATAGGTGCTATAGGCAAAATGGTTGATTACATATATAAAGGATGCACAAAGATTTTTACTACATCAAATAGTTTTGTAAAATCAATTAATACTCGTGGCGTGCCAATAGAAAAAATAGAATACTGGCCACAATATGCAGAAGATTTTTATAAGCATTTAGAAAAAACAAATATTGAAGAAATTCCAAATGATGATTTCTTTAACATAACTTTCGCAGGCAATATCGGTAATGCGCAGGGCTTAGATATATTGCCGAAAGCGGCAACAATCATTAAAGAAAATGAACATAGTAAAAAGATTAGATTTAATATTATTGGTGATGGTAGATATAAAGAATCGTTTATTAAGCTTGTAAATGAAAGTAACCTAAGTGATATGTTTAATTTCATTGATAAACAAAGTCCAATTCGAATACCAAATTTTATGGCAGCAAGCGATGCGGCATTTGTATGCTTAACAGGTGGTCCACTGTTTTCAATGACAATCCCTGCAAAACTTCAATCATACATGGCTTGTGGTTTGCCTATTATTGCTTCAGCTAATGGTGAGACAGATAAAATAATTAAAGAATCAGATTCAGGCCTTTGTAGCCCAGCAGGTGATGAAAAGATACTTGCTGATATGATAATTGAATTATCTAATGAGTCACCAGAGAGATTAACTGAGCTTGGAATAAACGCAAGAAGTTATTATGATGATAATTTTAATAAGCAAGAATTGTTAAACAAAATTGATAAATACTTTGAAAGATGACATTGATGAGCATTTTGATATATAATAACTTGATGACAAATACATAATAACATGTTAACAACTATATAATATCATGTTAAAAAACCAGAAAAGCAAGTTGGTAAATACAAATAGATAATAATTTAATATCGGAGGAGATACATATGTTTAAAGGTAAAACATTAATGATTACAGGAGGAACAGGTTCTTTTGGAAACGCTGTACTTAGAAGATTTTTAGATACAGATATAGCAGAGATCCGTATATTCTCAAGAGATGAAAAAAAACAAGATGATATGAGAAAGTTATATAAAAATGATAAAATTAAATTCTATATTGGTGATGTACGTGATATATCTTCAGTAAAAAATGCTATGCATGGCGTAGATTACATATTCCACGCAGCTGCATTAAAACAGGTTCCATCTTGTGAATTTTTCCCTCTAGAGGCTGTAAAAACTAATGTATTAGGAGCAGATAATGTACTTACAGCAGCAATTGAATATGGAGTTAAAAAAGTAATATGCCTATCAACAGACAAGGCAGCATATCCAATAAATGCTATGGGAATTTCAAAAGCTATGATGGAAAAAGTATTTGTAGCTAAATCTAAAACAGTATCACCAGATAAAACACTTATTTGTGGTACTAGATACGGAAATGTTATGGCATCACGTGGATCAGTAATTCCACTATTTATAGATCAGATAAAAAATGGCGAAAGTTTAACTGTAACAGACCCTAATATGACTAGATTCCTTATGAGTCTTACAGAAGCTGTAGAACTTGTAATATTTGCGTTTAAAAATGGTAAAGCGGGAGACATAATGGTGCAAAAATCCGCATCATCAACAATACGAGATTTAGCGCAAGCAGTAAGTGAATTGTTTGGTTCTAAGAAAGAAGTTAAAATAATAGGTACACGTCACGGAGAAAAGGTTTATGAAACACTTCTTACTAAAGAGGAATATGTAGTTGCAGAGGACATGGGAGGATTTTTCAGGGTTCCAGCAGATAAAAGAGATTTAAACTACGATAAATATTTCAGTGAAGGCAATCCTAAACTTTCTAAAGAAGAAGAATATAATTCTAAAAATACTAACATTTTAAATGTAGAACAAATTAAAGCTAAATTACTTGAACTTGATTATGTTCAAGAAGAATTAAAAAATATGAAATAAATAAATTTAAAGAATAAAGATAAAAATGGAAAGTAATAAGTTAATATATGAATGGAGTTAGTATTACAATGTTATACTAACTTCATTAAATATTATAAAGGTGTTAATAAATATAAAAGTGAAACAAAAATATTATAAAGAATAACTTTAATAAAATAATTGAAATGTGAGGAAAAAAATGAAGATACTTGTTACGGGAGCAAAAGGATTCGTAGGAAAAAATCTTATAGCACAACTTCAAAATAAAGGTTATACAGATATATTTCAATATGATATAAATTCTGATAAGTCACTTTTAGAAAAGTATACTAAAGAATGTGAGTTTGTTTTTCATCTTGCCGGTGTTAATCGCCCAAAGGATGATAGTGAATTTATGAAAGGTAATTTTGGATTTACATCAGAGCTACTTGGACTTCTTAAAAAAAATAATAATAAAGCACCTGTACTAATAACATCATCCATACAGGCAAAAAAAGATAATCCTTATGGCATTAGTAAAAAGGCAGGAGAAGATTTATTATTTGATTATAATAAAGAAACAGGAGCTAAGGTATTAGTCTATAGATTCGCGAATCTTTTTGGTAAGTGGAGTAGACCTAATTATAATACTGTAGTAGCAACATTTTGCTATAATATTGCAAATGACTTAGATATACAGATATCAAATCCAGATGTCGAGTTAGAGCTTTGTTACATAGATGATGTATTAGATGAGTTTTCTCGTGCAATAAAAGGTAGTGAAACTAAAAACGGCAAGTATTGCTGTGTGCCTGTTGTACATAATATTAAATTGGGAGATCTTGCAGAGACTATAAGAAGTTTTAAAAAGAGCAGATCCGATTTAAGTATACCAAATATGGGAAATGAACTTACTAAAAAGCTTTATAGTACTTACTTAAGTTTTTTACCACAAGATAAGTTTTCATATGATTTAAAAATGAACAAAGACAATAGAGGATCGTTTACTGAATTTATTAGAACTGTTGCAAGTGGACAAGTTTCCGTAAATGTTTCCAAACCTGGTATTACAAAAGGAAATCATTGGCATCATACTAAAAATGAAAAATTTGTAGTAGTTAGCGGTGAGGGCCTTATTAGATTTAGAAATATAGGGACAGATAAAATAATTGAATATAAAGTTAGTGGAGAAAAAATGGAAGTAGTAGATATTCCTACAGGTTACACTCATTCTATCGTAAATATTGGTGAGAACGATTTAGTAACTATAATGTGGGTTAATGAATGCTTTGATCCAGAAAAACCAGACACATTTTATTTGGAGGTATAAATATATGAAAAAACTTAAGGTAATGACAATACTAGGAACAAGACCTGAGATAATAAGACTATCTGAAGTTATAAAAGCTTGCGACAAGTATTTTGATAATATTCTTGTACATACAGGACAAAATTGGGATTACACACTTAATGATGTGTTTTTTAAAGAACTAGAACTTAGAGCACCAAATTATTTCTTAGGAGTTGTAGGAGAAAATCTTGGTGAAACTATGGGAAACATAATATCTGAAAGTTATAAGATGTTAGTTAAGGAAAAACCAGATGCACTTCTTATACTTGGAGATACAAATAGTTGTTTAAGCGTTATTGCTGCTAAAAGATTAAAAATACCAGTATTCCATATGGAAGCAGGAAATAGATGTTTTGATCAAAATGTACCTGAGGAAATAAACAGGAAGATAGTAGATGTAACTAGTGATGTCAATATGGCATATACAGAACATGCAAGAAGATATTTGTTATCAGAAGGAATGAGAAAGGAATATACTTTTGTTACTGGATCACCACTACCAGAAGTTTTCCACAAATATATAGGTAAAATTGATGAAAGTGACGTACTAACGAAATTAGGGCTTGTTAAGAACAAGTATATTTTAGTTAGTGCTCATAGAGAAGAAAATATAGATAATGATGAAAACTTTAAAAGCATAACTGATGCTCTAAACACTATAGCTGAGACTTATGATATGCCAGTTATCTATTCAACTCATCCAAGAAGCTGGAAAAAGATAGAAGAAAAAGGGATAAAATTTCATAAAAATATAAGACAATTAAAACCATTTGGTTTTTATGATTATAATAAACTTCAAAAAGATTCTTTCTGTGTATTATCAGATAGTGGATCTCTTGCTGAAGAATCAAATATTATGGAATTTGCAGGAGTTTCAATAAGAACAAGTACAGAAAGGCCAGAAGCAATAGATAAAGGTTCAATAATACTTGGTGGAATTACAGCAGATAGTATAACTCAAGCTATTGAAATAATTACTACTCAAAAATCATTAGGAGAAAAAACTGTTAAAGCTCATGATTATACAGATATTAACGTTGCGATAAAGGTTGTTAATATTATTCAAGGATATACAAGTATAATTAACAAGTTTATATGGAGAAAGTAATGAATACTCAGGGAAAGAAAATGAAAATTTTAATGATTGGACCATTTCCAGACCCTATAACAGGTATGTCTGTATCTAATCAAATGCTTTTAGCTGGTTTAAAAGAAAATGGGCATGAAGTTGAATTTATAGATAGCAATGCAGAAAAAACTTTTACAAGCCTTGCAGCGCAAGGTAAGTTTAGTTTAAAAAAAGTTATGAATAGTATTAGACCTATAATTATTGGTTGTTATAAAATATTATTTGAAAAATTTGATATAGTATATGTTACAGCTGCGCAAAGTTATTTGGGGTTTCTAAAGTATACTCCATTTATAAATGTTGCTAAATTCAAAAAAATTAAATGTTTTCTTCATTTTCATGGTGGATTTGTTCGGATTATGTATGACTCAGTAGATGCAAGAAAACAAGAAAGATTAAGGTCATATTTTAATAAGAGCACGGGGATTATAGTTCTAGGGAATTCATTGACTAAAATGTTTGATGGGATATTAGGCAAAAGCAAAGTTTTTGTTTGCGAGAATGGTGTTCAGGACGAATATATGTTAAATGAAGAAGATTTTAATAAGAAATTAACTAGTAATGAAAATATAGAAGAATTACAGATATTATATCTAAGCAACTTAATGCTTAGTAAAGGTATTTTGGATTTATTAAAAGCTTGCATAGAACTTAAAAAAGAAAATTATAAATTCCACCTAAACTTAGCTGGTGGGATAGAGCAGGAAATAGTTGATACAGTTAATTTAATGATTAAAGAACTTGGAGATAGCGTTACTTATCATGGACTTGTTAAGGGTGACAAGAAGGCAACTCTACTTAAAAATAATCATGTGTTCTGCTTGCCAACATATTATCCAAATGAAGGTCAACCTATTTCTATATTAGAAGCAATGGGAAATGGACTAGCTATTATTACTACCAATCAAGGTGGAATAATAGATATATTTAAGGATGATGAAAATGGAGCTTTATGCATTAAAAAAGATCCGAATTCAATATGTGAAGCTATAAAGAAATGTAATCAAAATTATACTAAATATGCTAAGAAAAATTATTATGAATGTTTAGCTAAGTATAATAGAAAAGAGTTTGTATGTAGAATAGAGAACATAATTTTAAAGCAACAAAGGAGAACATAGGATGAATTTTAATTTAGCTTTTCACAAAAAGTTTTGGGTTGTCGAGGTTATCTGTTTATTAATAATTGGTACTGTAGTACTGTTTCCAGTGTCATCTGTAAACATTGCATTATCAGAAATAATTGCTATAGTTTTGTTTGTACATATGTTTATTTATCGTGGATTACTTAAACATGAGTATGCTTTTCCCGAATTTTCAAAAAAGGTATTTTGGGCATTGTTTGCATTTGGTATATATTTCATTATACTTTTTGGAGCACGTTTTATGTTACATCTATCCTTTGCAGCTATAACATGGCCAATAAGATCATTAATACTTGGTTCAATAGTATTTTTCTTGATGGACGAATATAAACCTAAAATAAATTCTTTATTATGTGGGATACTATTTATTTATACTGCATTAAATTTAATGGAATTAGTGGATTGTCTTAGATTTTCAGATATTAGAAAACTTAAATTTTTAGACAATATAAATATATATATGTATGTTTGTATCATGTTTATGACCTTTACAGTATGGGCAATAAAAGAAAGTAAGGCTAAAAGATTACCTTCATGGATAACGCCTGTAGCATATGTAAATATGGGAATAAGTATGGTTTTTGCATTCCTTTCAGGAGGACGAATGGGATGGGTAGTTATGGGAGGCGTTCTTGTAGCTTCGTTTCTATTAGTATTCGGACTTAGTTGGTATTCATGGAAGAAAATCATATTATTTATGTTAGCATGTGTTTTGGTTACTATACTTTCTGCGTCAGTAAACTTTATGAGATCACGTAGTAATGTATACAGATCATTTTCTCCTATTGTAAGTAGGATTCCTGGACTCAAGCAACCACCAGCTGATATTGATGATGGAGATGAAGTCCAAGCAAATGGTGAGGCCAGTGATAAAATTCGTGGGTTATTCTGGGCAAAGGCATGGACTGCAATAAAAAAAGATCCAATACTTGGAGCTGGTACATTTGCTGTAGCCTATAAGGAAGTAGTTCCAGTAACGCAAAAATCAACTGGAAAACAAATACTTGTTGAAAAACCATCACCACGTCCTGCACATAACTTTATTCTTGAAACTTGGATGGGATGGGGACTTGGAGGATTAATATTATACCTAGCAGCTTTATTTTCAGCTTGCTTTTATATATTAAAGAAATTTGATGATATTCCAATAGCATTGCGTATATGTTGCATTCTTCCTATTGTGGTAGCAGTAGTTGTAAGCTTGTTACAGTCATTTATACTTTTAAATTTCCAAGCTGCATATATTGTTTGGTTTTGCCTTGGTTTTGCATCAGTGGCAGAGCATTACTATAAGTATGGAGAAGTTAGAGATTTTTAATTAACGTAAGATTTATAACGTTATAAAAGTATAAAGTGTAGCTACGAAAGTCATAAAAGCATAGTAGCTGGTAATTAATAAGGGGAGGATAACTTTGAAAAAGAGAATTTTATTGACATCTCAGACTGAAGACAACATAAAAGCATTATATAATTATTATGAAAAAAATTTAAAAGATGATAGAACTGATATTGTAGTAGAATACAGCAGTTTTTATAAATATAACAAACTTCTACATACTATTATAAGAGGAAGTCAGATGTTAAAGAATTATTCTGTTGTTGTTTCAGATTATACAACAAGCGTATTTTGGAAAGCCAAAGATGGTGTTTTCATGAGCCATGGATATGGAACTAAAAGCACTCCAGGGAATAATGAACTTAACACTAAAGTAACTATGGATATCTATAAGGGTATTAGAACTAAAATAAAAAATGTTGTAACACTCTCAGAAAGAGATAGCACTTATTTCTTAAGGTCAGAGGAACTTGATAAATGTGCTCTTCCAAATTATATGCCATTAGGATTACCAAGGAATGACATGTTGTTTGATAAAGAATATATTAGTGCATGTAGAAACAAATTTGATTCAAAATATAACACATTAGGTAAAAAGATTTTATTATTTTGTCCAACTTGGAGAGGGTATAAAATAGATAAAGAATTCCCAATTACTGAAAAGGACTGGATGAAGTTCGATAAGTTTATGGGAGAAAATAACTGGAAAATGATTTATCGCCCTCACTACTTAGAGAGGTTACTTGATGATAAAATATTCGCTAATATGAAGAACATTGTAACAATAGATTTTAATGAAGAAATGTCTACTCAAAGCGTACTCGCGGTGTCTGATATGGTACTTACAGATTATAGCTCGATTTACGTGGATTATTTAGTATTAAATAGACCAATTTGTTTTTTACCATACGATGTAGTTCAGTATGATAAAGAGCGAGGTCTTGCTATAGATTTTAAAAAAGAAATAGATACTCCTGGGCCTAAACTAAAGGGCATCGATGATTTAATAAATTATGTAAAAGATGTCTCTTTGGAAGATGACAAATTTATGGAAATTAGAAAAGCTGCACAAAAGAACTTTTATCATTACTTGGATGGAGATAGTTGCAAAAGAGTGTGGAATTTAATATTAAATCTTGCAGATAAAAAATAGGAGGTAGATATTAATGAATATAGCTATAATACTTGCTGGTGGAAAAGGTACTAGAATGGGAATGGTTGATCAACCCAAGCAGTTTATTGATATATATGGTAAACCAATAGTTGTGCATACAATTGAGGCATTTGATATACATGAGCAAATAGATGCAATAGCAGTGGTTTGCCTTAAAGAATGGCATGAGGACATAAAAATATGGACTAGAAAGTTCGAACTAAATAAAATAAAATGGATAGTAGACGGTGGAGCAACAAGACAGGAATCAGTTCTAAGTGGCCTAAAAGCAATTGAGAAAGATGTATCTCCAGATGACATTGTAGTTATTCATGAGGCTGCAAGACCACTAATTTCTCATAGAATAATATCTGACAATATTGAAGGAGCAAAGGAATACGGCGCTGTAGATACTGTTATAAAAGCATCTGATACTATAATTAAAAGTTTGGATGACAAAACTATATCATCTATCCCTGTTAGAAAAGAGTTATATATAGGTCAAACTCCTCAAAGTTTTGTATACTCAACCATATATAATGCGCATAAAAATGTAGCCAATTCAGAACTTCAAGATTCTACTGATGACTGTAGGTTAATATTGAATTGTGGTCAAAAAGTTCACTTAGTAAATGGAGATAAACTAAACATTAAAATCACTACACTCGAAGATTTACTTCTGCTAAAATCTATAATAAAAATGAGTAAATTGGAGACTATATAATGTTTACGAGAGGATTTAAAATAGTCCAGTCCAGGAGATTTGAAATTTATATAGGTGATTTTGAAGTAAATACTGGGGAAGCTGTGGTGAGAATAGAAACAGCCGCTGTTTGTAAAGCTGATTTAAGGTATTACCTTGGAAGTCGTGACGCACGGACATTAAACTTAAAATATCCTATAAATCTTATACATGAGGCTATAGGTATTGTTGTTAATGACCCTACTAATTCTTTTAAAAAGGGAGATAAAGTTGCATTAGTTCCTAATATTATGATAGATAAAGATAAACAAGATGAGTTTGATATTGCTTTATCGAAAAATCCAAGGCTTGGTGAAAATTACTCCCCTAAAGCGTTATTTGCATCGAGTAGTTATAATGGATTTTCAAAGGATTATATATCATATCCAGCTCGTAATCTTGTAAAAATAGTAAATGACATTGATTCTAATATTGCGGTTTTTTCTGAGCTTATATCGGTAGCAAGTTCACAAATTCGTAGAACAATATTAAAGGACAATGATGTTATAGGTATTTGGGGTGATGGCATTCTTGGATATATATTATACTGTGTACTTAAACAGGTACATAAGGGCCCTATTATAGTTATAGGACATAGCAAAGAGAAATTAGATAAATATGAAGGTGTACAAACTTATCTTTCAAATGATCCAATTATTAAGGAAAGTAAAATTAATGTTGCATTTGAATGTATAGGTGGAGTGGCAGCTGAAGGTGGAATTGACGAGATTATTAGCAGTATACTTCCAGGGTCTAAATTAGTTCTTGCAGGTGTATCTGAAAATCCTGTAAAGATAAATACACGTAAGATACTTGAAAAAGGTTTAGAGCTTTATGGAGTTACAAGAAGCAACGTAAAAGATTTTGAGTTTGCAGCAAAGCTTCTTAAAAAACCAGATTTTAGAGCAGATATATCAAAACTTGTTTTAGATGCAACACCTATTTATGATATTAAAGATTATTATAGAGTGTTTGAGGCAGAAGCTGAAAGCCATGCACTTGGCAAACATATTATGAATTTCAAATTTTAACGACATTTCAGAAGGAAAGTCTCCTACTTCTATAAGTGGGAGAATAACTACCCTAGCAAAATAAAACTTTAGTGGAGTTTAAATATCCTTCTGAAGTCGTTGCAGCTCCATAAAGGAGATGATGCATCTCTATAAGAGATGTTACAGCGACCCAGGAGATGAATTAATGTTAAGTTGAGATTGGATTAAACAAGATTAGATTAGTGGATATTAAATTAAATGAAATTAGAGGAAATTATATGAATATAAAAAAATCATTAAGAGTAATACTTGTAGAATGTTTTGGCATATTGATTGGTATACTTAGCGGACTTGTAATACCAAAGGTCTTTGATATACAATCTTATGCTTATCTAAAAACATTTACTTTATATATCTCATATGCAGGGATGATGCATTTTGGATTCTCAGATGGAATGTATTTAATACTTGGTGGTAAAGATATAGATGATATAAAAAAAGAGAAAATAAAGGGCTATTTTTATGTTATGTTAAAAATAGTAACAGTTGTAGTAGTAGTACTATTTATTGTCTCATTTTTTATTAAAGATATAGCGTTTACTTACTTTGTATATTATATAATGCCATGGCAGATTGTGTTATTTATTTCGTTATTATATAGAGCTACAGGTGAATTTAACAAATATGTAGTAGTAAGAATAGCACAGAATATAGTAAATCTAGCATCTATTCTTGTAGTTATATTACTTATAAGATCACCAGTTTTATATATGAAGATTCAAGTTATTGGGAATTTACTTATAGCGCTAGTTAGTGGAGCTTTGATTATTTTTTCAACAAAAAAATCAGAAAAAATAGAACGCTCAGAAATAAAATCTATAACAAGTATGGGTTTTACTATAATGATAGCGAACGCTGTAAGTCTTCTATTTGTTACATTGGATAGATGGTTTGTTAAAATAAAGTTTACAGTTAATGATTTCGCATATTATTCTTTTGCGGTATCAATGTTAAGTTTGTTTTTAGTATTAATAAACTCAGTCACGGTTCTATTTTACCCTTATCTTGCAAGAAATAAGGGAGACGATACGGTTGTCTCAAAGGTTAAAAAATATATCATATTAATATGCAGTTTTGCACCTGGTGGTTATTTTGTGTTGGAATTCATCGTGAAAAACTTCCTACCAGGATATGTACCATCATTGGAAGTACTAGGAATATTAATAATAGGTATACCATTTATTACTTTAACAAGTGTTTTATATGCAAATCTTTACAAAGTGGGTATGCGAGGCAGAGAGTATCTAATTGTTGCTTGTAAGATGGTAGCATTAGCATTTGTGTTAAACGTATTTGTATCATATGTATTAAAACAAGCTGTGTTAATTGCATATTGTACTGACATTACCTTATTTGTATGGTATGTATATTCCTCAAAAGATTTTACCGGACTTAAAATACACAAAAATGAGATATTTCATTTTATAGTATATGTTATCTGCTATGAGCTTATTAGAATAATTCCTGTACCATCACTAATTAAAGCGTTTATTTTTATAATTAGTATGGCGATTTTGGAATATATTTTCTTTAATGAAGATGTAAAAGAGAGCTTTTTAATGATTAAGAATAGAAAGAATGTAAAGAATACAAAAGAGTAGTTCAATAGAATTAAATAGTAATTAAATAAGATTGAATAGTAATTAAGTTTATCGGATTACTATTCAATTTTTAAAATAAACATAAAATCATTAGAACGATTTTGTATTGAAAAAGAGGTGGGGGGAAATGAATTTTTATGGAAAAATTTCATTTTTATTAATATGTGCTTATATCATGTTATTACCTTTAATTCCACAAGAAGTTGTATTTAAGGGGGTAGCAGTTACTGATTTTATTTTGGCATTAATAGTTTTTCTATATGTTATAAATTTATTAGTTTCAAAAATCAGTATAGAAAATTTTAAAGATGGTATCATAGACTTTTTTACGGATAAATTAAGTATATTTATTACGCTATTACTTGGCATAATGCTTTTATCTACTATTTATGCGAAAAATAAAGGATTAGCATTAAGTGAAAGTGCAAGATTTATAACTTATGTGTTTTTGTATTTTGTTATAAAATATGAGTTTAATAGCAAAAAACAAATAAAAACTTTATTAAAATGTTATATATCTGTTTCCTTTATTTTGTGTTGTATTGGAATTTTGCAGTATTTCACAGGCTTTGCATTGAATGAAACATTTAGAAGAGCATATACTAGTGGAGTAATTACAAGGATAACATCAACATTTGCAAACCCAAATGCTTTTGGTGCATATTTAATCTTAATAATTTTCCCATTGATTATGTTAAGCATTTATGAAAAGAATAAGACTAAAAAAATAATGTATATATTATTATCAATGTTAGTAATTATTAATATGGTAATGACTTTTTCTAGGAATGCAATACTAGGTCTTGGAATAGGATTATTAGTGCTTACTCTAATTTATAGTATTAAGTGGATTTTCGCTTTAGGAGGTCTTGCTATATTACTTTCCTTCATACCGTCTGTTTCTCAAAGAATTTTAGGTACATTTGATTTACATCAAAATGAATTAAGAATTAAACTTTGGAAAACAGCATTATATATGATAAAGGATCATCCAATTTTAGGTGTTGGTAATGGAAATTTTGTCACTAGATATAATGAATATATAACCAAGTATAGTGAATTAAAATATTATGGATACAGGAACTATCCAAATCATAATTCATATTTAAAATTAGAAAGTGAGTTAGGCATATTAGGAATAGCCTCTTTCATCGGAATTATAATAACGGTTTTATTTAGAATTAAGAAACTGTATAGTACAACTAAAGATAAGTTTTATATACCATTTTATACTGGTATAATGGCAAGTATGATTGTTTTCTTACTTATGAATTTATCTGACAATTTATTGTTTCTGCCTAAAGTAACAACCTATTTTTGGTTTATAATCGCTACTACAGAAGCAGCATTAGGTAAGTCTTATAAGTCGGCTAAACAATAAATATTTTATGAATTAAAAGCGCGAGTTAGCAAACTGGTATCAGTTTGTTAACCCGCGTTTTTTTATGTGTTTAATATTTTTAATTTAAAAACCATCATATAAAATGTTTATAGTATCATCTTTAATACAACCATTAGTTTTATGGTTGTTAATATACTTTTGCTTTTTTTGTATATTGATATAATTCTGAGTTTCTTTTTCTGTATAATTTGTAACAAGTAGCATTAAGCCACCCTCAAGTTTTATATTTTTTGCATTAGCAGTAACAACACCATTTACTATTCCTAGCATTCTGTGGTATCCATCAATATTATCTGCGTAAGCATCTTTTATAAAAGAAAGTTTTATTTCTAGATTTTTAGTTATCTGGTTGTAAATAATATTATCAGAATTAAATTTTGATTTTCTTATATTTAAAGTAATCATACTGGGGGGGAGTTCATCTATCTCAACCAATTTAGATATATCATCTATGGATTCATAATTCACATTTTCCTGCTTTATATTTTTATTCTTAAACTTTGTACGGTTGACGTTCATCTGTATTTCAGAATTGTAAGTAATTAAGGAATTTGTACTAAATTTATAAATGTCATAAAAGCTTATAAATGGACAAAAATAATATGTTTTACCTTTTATTATTTTTCCCTCAATATTGTGCAGTATTATTTCATTAGTTTCAATTGCAAAATCATTTTTATTAATATAATTAATTAGTCCTAGTATTTCATCGTTTGTATAGTACTTTTCTAAATCTATTAGAGCATCTTTTGTTGCTTTATATAATCCCATACACCATATACCTAGTTCTATTTCTAATAAACTATCAAAAAACTTTTCCTTGTTAAAGATCAACAAGACAGTTCTAACTGGCATTTTCTTTTGTACATATAATTCTTGTATACAATTTTTTACTTTTTCATTTGTACTATATTTGTCTATTATTTGGGTCAGATTATTGATTAATTTTTGCTTGTTTTTCATAACTTTCACCTCATGATTTATTTAATCTTTTTATTTAAACTAACAACAGACTTGTAAGTACATCTAATAACTATATTACATATTAAAACTATTTATATAAACACGGATTAAAATTTTGATATGTCATATTTTGAAAATCATAAGATAGTAAAAATATCTTATGATTATATATTCTAACAATGAAAGATATAGAAGTAAAGAAGTTTCGCTATATAGAAACGATTACTTGTACTCTATTAATATACCATAGAATAACTGAAATAAAAATAATTCTATTTAATAATTCTAAATATTGCAAATATATTATTTAAATGCATTGACAAAGTCAATCTAAATGGTTACTATTAAATTGAACAAAAGTATTGTAATTGAACAAACGTAAAAGTAATCAACAACAAGTTACAAATCAAATTATACTAATAGTATTTTTGTTCAATATAAGAAAACGTACACACTTGATTCATAGGTATAATCTTAGAAGTCAATAAAAATAATAAAATAGGAGATGTTGAGTTATGTTGGGATTAAATTATAAATTAAGAGAATTAGAGGAAAAGGGTAAGAGAATTAATATCAGTGTTGTTGGAGCAGGACAAATGGGTAAAGGTATGGTTAGCCAAATTATGTTGATGAAAGGTGTAACTCCATCTGCTGTTGTAGATATTAATCTTGAAAGTGCAAAAGATGCATATTTAAGCGCTGGAGTTAGTGAAGACAACATAGCAGTAGCAAATTCAGTTGCTGAGGCTAATAAGTACATGGAACAAGGTAAATTTATTGTTACTCAAGATTCTGAGATTGCTTCAAAATGTAATTTGGTTGATGTTGCTATAGATGCTACAGGAGTTCCAGAAGTAGGAGCAAAAGTAGCTATAGATGCTATTAATAATAAAAAACATATTGTTATGCTTAATGTTGAAACTGACGTTTGCATAGGACCCATATTAAAAAAACTTGCAGATAATGCTGGAGTAGTTTACACAGGATCAGCAGGAGATGAACCTGGCGCAGTAAAAGAATTATATGATTTCGCTGATTCCATGGGATTTGACGTTAATGTAGTTGGAAAAGGAAAAAATAATAAACTAGATTTTGATTGTAATCCTGATACTGTTAAGGAAGAAGCAATTAGAAGAGGAGTTAGTCCTCATATGTTAACATCATTTAAAGATGGTACTAAGACAATGGTAGAATTAACTTGTATGTCAAATGCCACTGGTTATCTTCCAGATATTAGAGGATCACATGGTGCTTCAGCAGTAGTAAAAGACTTGCCAGAACTTTTCAGATTAAAATCAGAAGGTGGAATTTTAACTAGGAATAAAACAGTAGAATTTGTAAATGGAGTAGCACCAGGAGTATTCGTAATAGTATCAAGTAAATTACCTGCAGTAAGAGCAGAAATGGAATATTTAAGTATGGGTAAAGGACCTAATTATGTACTCTACAGACCATATCATTTATGTAGTCTTGAAACTCCATTATCAGCTGTAAGATGTGTTCTTGATCAACAATCAACAATAGTACCTATAGGTGGACCAGTTTCAGAAGTAATTACATTAGCTAAAATAGATCTAAAAGCTGGACAAACTCTAGATGGTATTGGTGGATATACAGTATACGGAACTATTGAAAGTGCAAAAATAGCGAAAGAAATAAATGCAGTTCCATTAGGACTTATTAACAGAAAAACTCTTTTAAAAGTTAATGTTAAAAAGGGCGAAGTTATTACTTACGATATGATTGATCTTGATGGTTCATCATTAGTTGTACAACTTAGAGCATTACAAGATAGATTTTTTTAACATAAAACAAAAAAGTAATTATTTAAAAAAATAAGAAATTAGTTGATATGGTAAATTCATCATTTCTATATAATAGAAATGATGAATATTTAATCCTTGATAAGAATGATTTTCAAAAACTTTAGATCGTCATAGTTTATAAGAATATTGATAATTTTAAGATCATAATGAAAAAGCTATTATACATTAATTTTTTAAGGAGATGATTTTTTGTTAGTTTCATCAAAAGAATTATTTAAGGTGGCAAGAAAAAATAAATTTGCTATACCAGCAGCAAATTTTGTGGATCAAAATTCTATTAAAGCTTATATATCAGTTGCAGAAAAATTGAATTTACCAATTATTTTGTCATATGCAGAAGCACATAAGGATGTCTTATCCTTTGATGAGGCATTAGTTTTAGGAAAATACTATGGTGAAAAGGCTAAGGTCCCAGTAGTATTACATCTTGATCATGGTACTACTAAAGAATTAATAATGAGAGCTATAGATGAAGGGTTTAAATCAGTAATGTTAGATGATTCTATGGATTCCTTTGAGGATAATGTTAAAAACACAAAAGAAATTGTGGAGTATGCTCACCTAAGAGGAGTGGTTGTAGAAGCTGAAATAGGTCACGTTGGTAATGGAGAGGGCTATAAAAGCAATGATGATAGCGATAGCATTTATACTACTGTTGAAGAGGCAAAGAAATTTGCGAAGCTTACAAATGTAGATTCTCTTGCAATATCTATAGGAACTGCTCATGGAGCCTATAAAGGAAAACCAGTTATAGATTTTGATAGATTAAAAGAAATTAGAGATGCTATAGATACGCCTTTGGTACTTCACGGAGGGTCATCAACAGGAGATATAAATCTTGGAAGATGTGCTACAGAAGGAATAAGCAAAATAAACATCTATACGGATTTAGTAACTGCTGCATTTAACAAAGCACAAACTACTAAATCCAATGATTATTATGAATTACGAAATGCACAAACAGAAGGCATGAAAGAATGCTTAGAACACTATTACGGTGTATTCCAGACAAAAAGATTTAATGATGAGGTGAAAAAATGAAAATTAAAACACCGTTTTTTGTAGTCAATCCAAAATCATATTTGTATGGAGATGAAAGTTTACAGCTAGCGCTTATTGCGGACAATCTTGCTAAAAAATACGGGGTAGAAATATTTTTTACTGCTCCTTTTGCGGATTTAGCTAATATCAAGGCTCATACAAAAAACCTTATAGTAACAGCTCAACATATGGATTCATTAGTTCCAGGACGTGGAATGGGACTTGTGTTGCCTGAATCATTAAAGGAAGCTGGTACAGGAGCAGTATTTTTAAATCATGCAGAGCACTCTCTCAAATTAAGTGATTTAGTAAAGACTATTAAAAGAGCAAAAGAATTAGAAATTATCACAATAGTTTGTGCAGACTTTTTAGCGGAAGCTATTGCTATTGCTAAGTTAGGCCCTGATATACTATTATGTGAACCAACTGATTTAATAGGAACTGGAAAAACTAGCGATTTGAATTATATAACTGAGACTACAGCTAAGATAAGAGCGATTGATGAAAATATTTTAGTTATGCAAGCTTCAGGAATAAGTACGGGTGAGGATGTTTATAGGGCAATAATTTATGGTGCTGATGGAACTGGTGCAACAAGTGGAATACTTAATGCTCCAGACAGAGGATTAAGAATAGAAGAAATGCTACAGGCAATTGTGAAAGCTAAAAGCGAAAAAAAGTAAATATTAAAGGAAAAATTGGAGGTCATAGTATGAGTATTTATAAAGAACAAATTATTTTAACATCTAAAGGAGGGACCCCAAGTTTCTTTGATATCACTCCTTCTGTAAAAGAAGCAATCAAAAAAAGCAAAATCCAAAATGGTATCTGTACTGTAATTTCTCCACACACTACCTGTTCTGTATTCTTTGAGGAATTTGTTCATGATTATACTGAAAATGGTGATGAATTTCTTCAAGTTGATTTAAATAATATCCTTAAAAAAATCATTCCAGACAATACTGCAGAAGGGCAATACAACTATCCTGGCAAAAAGCATTATGAAGATGTTGAATCATGGCCAGATGCAGAGGCATATCTTCCAAATGGTGATCGTTCTGCCCTCTTAAACTGTGATGCACATTTAAAAGCAACATTGCTTGGTTCCAGCGAAACATTAGAGGTTGATAATGGAAAATTAGGAGTTGGACCAACAGGTTATGTTTATTTTGTAGATTTCGATCGTACAAGATCTCGTACTCGTAAATGTAAAATCATCATAATAGGTGAATAGTAAAAAAATCTGTTACTAGATAGGCATTCCAATTTTTGGAGTGTCTATCTAGAGGTCTATACATTGGTTTCATTCGATGTTACGTTTCATATAAAATGGTCATTTATTTAAAAAGGGACACCGTCTGGTATCCCTTAAAACTGTATTATTTTGCAATAATTACATTTATGTTGTTTTGCTCATATTTTTTTAATATATCAATAGGTGTTTTATCGTCTGTAATTATTGTGTGTATCTTGCTTGCTTCTGCAAAACTAGATGTGGAATGTCTTTCAAATTTAGAATAATCTAACAATGCAATTGTTGAGGATGCACTTTCTACAAGTAACCTTTTTATTTCACATTCATATATATTAAAATCTGAAAGTCCTTCATCAAGTGTAAATCCATGTGCAGAAACAAAGGCTGTATCAATATTTATTTTTGAGATTATTTCTTTTCCAAGGATGCCTTCTATTGAACCTGAATTGCAACTCACAAGACCACCTATAAGTATTACTTTTAAATTAGGGTAATCCTTTAATGCCATTGCTGTATAAAGGCCATTAGTAACAACGGTCAAACGCTTAAACTTAATTAAGTATTTTGTAAAAAGAAGTGCAGTGGAAGATGCATCCAAGGCTATACATTGTCCCTCTTCAAGAAAATCTGCTGCTCTCTTGCATATGATACTTTTTTCTAATTGGTTTTTACCTCGACGATATTTAAAACTTATATTTTGATCGTTATCTTCATATAAAACAGCACCACCATGAGTTCGCCTTAATTGCTTTTTATTTTGTAGAGCACTTAAATCATTTCTTATGGTGCTTGGGGATACGGTAAAAATATTTTGAAGTTCTTCGTTGTTTAATGTTTTTTTCTCGGATAGCAGAGCTAAAATTTGTTGGCGCCGCTCGTAGGAAGTCATAAGTTAACCTTCTTTCTATACGGATATTAATTTATCCTAATTTTAATATGATATCATATGAAATCTTAGCATAAAATTGGAAAAAGTACAATAAGCAATAATATAATTATATGAATTCAATATAAAACAATCACTTATTTTACTGTTTTAAATATAATTTTTTATGAAACAGTAAAATAGTATAATAAAAAGGTACAAAACAATAAAAAGCAATGATATTGCAAGTAAACAAGAGGATAATGAAATTAGATTACTGTAGACGAATAATTCAGAGTTTTCTAATAATATAAAGTTATGATAATATTTAATAAACAGAAATGATATTAGAAAACATAAACATGTTTTATTTAAAATAGAAAAGAAGTAGGGGGATAAAATGAAAATTGCTATTGGATCTGATATTGCTGCTTTTGAGCTTAAAAAGGTTTTAATGAATCACTTGGATGAAAATGGAATTGAATATGTTGATATTGGTACAAGTACTGCAGAAGATACAACTAATTATCCTATAATTGCAGAAAAGGTTGGTAGAGCAGTTTTACATGATGGTTTTGATAGGGGAATACTTCTTTGTGGCACAGGTATTGGAATGTGCATAGCTGCAAATAAAATTCCAGGTATATATGCAGCTTTATGCAGTGATTGTTATTCGGCGCAGAGGGCAAGGAAAAGTAACAATGCTCAAATAATTACTATGGGTGCAAGAGTTGTTGGACCTGAGCTTGCTAAAACGATTTTGGATACATGGCTTGAATGTGAGTTTTCAGAAGGAAGGTCATCTAAAAACGTTTCATTAGTAAATGAAATGGATGAGAAATACAGAAAGGTAAATTTATAAAACACTTAATATATAAATGATTTTTATGTAAACGAAAAGCATATGCAAAATATTAGAATAGGAAGTGTTGTTATGAAGTTAACAGTACAAAATGTAGGGAATCTTAAAATAAATGATTTTTTAAAAGGCACGTTAGATTGTGAGTGTGGTAAACCCCATAGCATTAGCTTAAAAAAAGTTTTGATAAAGAAAGATGCTATTGAAAAATTACCTGAAATACTTACTGAATTAGGATATAAAAAAATATTGTTAATTGCTGACACTAACACTTATAAAGTAGCAGGCAATAAAGTAGAAGATATTCTAGTAAAAGAAAATGTGAATTTTAAAAAGTATGTATATCATGTTGAAGACGCGGATCTAATTCCAAATGAAGAATCTATAGGAAAACTTATGATAGAAGTAGAAAAGGATACTGACATAATTGTTACAGTTGGCTCAGGAACTTTAAATGATTTAGCAAAATTCGTAAGTTATAGATTAGGAATCTCTTGTATGATTGTAGCAACTGCACCTTCAATGGATGGATTCGCATCAGATAGCTCAGCACTAATACTCGATAATCTTAAAACCACTTGTGCTGCTAATTGCGATGTAGCTATTGTTGGAGATATTAACATATTAAAAGAGGCACCTATGGATATGATTTTAGCAGGATTTGGAGATATACTTGGAAAGTATTCAGCTCTTAATGATTGGAGAATAAGCCAAGTAATAAACGATGAATATTTGTGTGAGGTAGCATATAAAATGGCAAGCGATTCTCTTAATAAATGCATAAAAAATTCAGAGGGAATAAAAAACAGAGAGGATATAGCAATGGAAGCATTAATGGAAGCATTAATAGGAGCAGGGATTGCAATGAGTTATGTTGGAAAAACTAGACCTGCATCAGGATCAGAGCACCATTTAGCACATTATTGGGAAATGATGTTTTCATTTGATGGCAAAAAAGCATTGCTTCATGGAACAAAAGTAGGAATTGCTACAGTAATAACAGCTAAATTACGTGAGATTCTAGTAAATTCAAATATAGATTTCGAAATTGCTATTTCTAAAGCTAAGAAGTTTGACCAAGATGAATGGAAAGCAAATGTGGAAAAGCTTTTTAAGAGGGCAGCAACTGGAATTATTACTTTAAATGAAAAAGATAATTTAAATTCTATAGAAGATAAATTAAAAAGAATTGACATTATAAAAGAAAAATCAGATAAAATAATTAGCATTATTAATGGAATGCCTACAGCTAAAGAAATTGAATCAATATTAAAAACGGTAGGAGCTCCTTATAATCCAAAACAAGTTGGAATTGATGAAAAGGATTTAGTAAATGCTGTACTTAATGCAAAAGAGATTAGGACAAGATATACAATATTAAATCTTCTATGGGATCTTGGAGTTCTAGAAGACGCTGCAAATCAGGTTAAAGATTTTGTTGGGAAAGAGAAAGTAGAGGTATAAGGCAGAGAACTTGATTCAAAAAAAAATCAAAGGATGTTTAAAAAAGTGGAATGCCTTATTTATAAGGGATACTGACTATAAAATGTGTTGACAATTCACACAAAAATGTGTATCATCATAATTACATAACATTCATATCGAACATATGCAAGAAATAGAACATATGTAAAAGTGGTATGACATTGGAGATATAATTATGAAAAAAATAGTTGGTGGGAATAGGCTTTTAATAAAATGTTGTAAATTGTATTATATGCAATCCATGACACAAAATGAAATATCTAAAACGCTAGGAATATCAAGACCTACAGTTTCTAGATTACTAAAAGAAGCAATGGAAAAAGGTATTGTTAAGATAGAAATTCAGGAATCTGAACAATCAAACTATGAAGATTTAGAAAGCAGTATAGAAAAAAAATATGGACTTAAAGAAGTGTTAATTACTAATGATAACGAAGAAGGTCTTACTTCAGACTTAGGATGTATGGCTGCAAAATATCTTGAACGAATAATTAGAAACACTGATATTATTGGAGTTTCCATGGGAACAACAGTTAAAGAAATTGGTAGATTTGTAAGTAAAGGTAGTAATGTAGACGCAATGTTTGTACCATTAATTGGTGGTGTAGGTCAGATTGGTATTGATATACATCCAAATGAGGTTGCAATGAGTCTTTCGAGAGCATTCAACGGAAAATTCAAATTACTTCATGTACCTGCTATAATATCAGATACTGATCTTATTGAGAAGCTTAAAGAAGAGAAAAGTGTTAGCGATGTATTAGAGTATATTAATAAAGTCAATATATCCATAGTTGGTATAGGAGCACCCACAGAAAAATCAACCATGATGGCTTCAGGATATTTTGACAAAGAAAAGTTGGAAAATCTTAAAAGGTTGAATGCAGTAGGAGATATATGTCTTCAGTTTTTCGATATAAACGGAAACTCGAAGCAATTTAAGGACAATAGTAAAGTTTTTGGATCTCATTTGGAAGATATTAAAAACATTGATAGGGTTATAGGAGTTGCTGGAGGAGACGAAAAAGTAGAAGCAATTATCGGAGCTATTAATGGTAGATTTATAAATGTATTAATTACTAATTACAGTTGTGCAAAGCTTATATTCAATTATAAAGTGGGAGAGTGATCTACAGTGATAAAATTAGTGTTATTTGCATTTTGTCTTTTGATTATGCAAACTGTGTTAACTTATTTGCAAAGTGTAAATTACTACAAAAGATTAAATTTATTAAAAACAAAAGGGATTATAGGCATTGGTAATAGAAAAGGTAGGATAGCAGCTGGAAGCATCCTCATTATGGTTTCTAATAAGGATGGAATTATTGTAGACTGCGAAGAAATGAAAGGTAGAACTGTTTTTTCAAGATTTAAGAAAGCTAACCAATATGTAGGTATGAGTGTATGTGCTCTGAAAACGTTTCACCAAAAGAATAAAAAATATAAAAAATCTTCTATGGCAATAGCAATTCAATCTATTGAGGAGCAGCTTATTAATTAGAAAATTTCCCTAAATAATAGGGGGGTTAATATAAATAGAGAGAGGGGATATATAATGCATCAATTAGCATTAGGCGCACAAGCATTTATTGGACTATTTCAGGCAGGAGGCAAAACATTCATGGGAATGGTAACAGGCATCATTCCTACTCTTATTGTTTTGATTACTGCAGTTAATGCACTAATTGCACTAATAGGAGAAGAGAAAGTAAATAAATTTGCTCAAAAATCAACAAAATACTTTATTACTAGATATACAGTGTTTCCGATTCTAGCAATGTTTTTCTTAACAAATCCTATGGCTTATTCATTTGGTAGATTTCTAGATGAAAAGTATAAACCAGCATTTTTCGATTCATGTATTTCATTTTGTCACCCTATTACAGGATTATTTCCACATGCAAATGCAGCTGAATTATTTGTATATATGGGAATAGCTGCAGGTATTACAAAGCTTGGATTACCTGTAGGAGACTTAGCAGTAAGATATTTTCTTGTTGGTGTTATTGTAATTTTAATCAGAGGAATTGTAACAGAAAAAATAACATTTATGATGATAAAACAGAAACGTGCAAAAGAATCAAAGGTAGCTGAAGCATAATTTAAAATAGAGGGGGGAATTAATACTATGTATAAAGCTGTGAAAGTTGTAAAAGGATCATCTGGTTGGGGAGGCCCATTAATAATAAAGCCTACGGAAGAGAAACATATTATTTTAAATGTATGCGGTGGAGTAATAAGCCCAATATCAGAGAAAATTGCAGAATTAACAGGTGCTGAGATTGTAGATGGATTTAAAACGGGCGTACCAGATGATCAGGTAATGGTTGCAGTAGTTGATTGTGGAGGAACTTGTAGATGTGGCGTATATCCTAAGAAAAGAATACCTACAATAAATTTACTCCCGTCAGGTCAGACGGGACCTCTAGCTAAATTTATACAAGAAGATATTTATGTATCAGGTGTTAAAGAAGCTAACATTAAATTATATGATGGAGAAGTAGCTGAAGGGGAAGAGGAAACTGTCGTTGTAGAAGAAACACCTAAAGCTAAAACAAATTCAGCTCCCGTTCAGAAAGTAGGATTACTTACAAGACTAGGTAAAGGAGTAGGGGGAGTTGTAGGAATATTCTATCAGGCAGGTAGAGATACAATAGATACTGTAATAAAAAACATTCTACCATTCATGGCATTCGTAAGTTTAATAATGGGAATCATTACAGCAACAGGAATAGGAAATGTAATTGCGAAAACGATTTCTCCATTTGCAGCCACATTACCTGGATTGCTATTAATATCAATAATATGCACAATACCAGTTCTATCACCTATACTTGGACCGGGGGCAGTAATAGCACAAATTGTTGGAGTTGTCGTTGGAACACAAATAGGACTCGGCCATATACCACCACAATTTGCACTCCCAGCATTGTTTGCAATTGATCCACAAGTTGGTTGTGATTTTATACCTGTAGGATTAAGTTTAGGAGAAGCAACACCTGAAACAATTGAAATAGGGGTACCGGCGGTACTGTTTTCTAGGGTAATAACGGGACCTATATCAGTATTAATAGCATATGCTTTTTCAGCTGGATTATTTCAATAAAATTAATAAAAAAATCCTTACGAATTGAACATTCTCCAGAATGCTCAGTTCGTAAGAAAATAATTAATAATCATGTATAAATAAATTAGTAATTATTTATACATTAAAATAACCGAAGTCATTATACCATAAGATAATGAGAAATTGCAACATTACTATAGGTATAAAGTATCTACATAAAAATCGCATGGAGGTGAATACATTGAAATATAAATCAAAAGTTACAGCTTTGGGAGAAATGGTTGCTGAATTTTTAGACGATAATTTTGTTATTATTTTTAATAATAATGCTCCTAGCCAAATGGCTGAGTGTTCTGTGCTTCACACAATAGAAGAGATGAATGGGATAATTGAGATAGGCGATCAAATCACAATAGGAGAAAATGTATACTCTGTAACAGCAGTAGGAGAGGAAGCAAATAAAACATTTTTAGAGCTTGGACATTGTACACTAAGATTCACAGGAAATGATTGCGTACAATTAGGTGGAGAGGTTGAATTAAAAGGAAATGGAACTCCTAAAATAGGAATTGGCGATATAATAATGATAGCTTAAATTAGTATATACTGAGTTTAATAAAGCGAGAGTATTTTAAACAAATATTGATTAATACGCAACTATTGTAGAGAATTTGTTAGATTGTAAAAGGAGGTAAGATTATGTTCAGTCAAGACGTTCTTGTAACAAATAAAACTGGATTACATGCAAGACCTGCATCAAATTTTGTAAAAAGATCAAGCACATTTTTATGTGATATTAGCATTAGCTTTAAAGGAAAAACAATTAATGGGAAAAGCATGGTGGGGATTCTAGCTGCTGGTATTGTTGGAGGAAGCACTATAACAATAAATGCAAATGGTAAGGATGAAAAAGAAGCAGTGCTTAATTTAGTAGAACTAGTTGAAAATACCGTTGGATAATAATATTATTTAAATACAATATTTTGGAGGTGCTTTTAAGGTAGTTAAAAGCACCTCCAAAATATTTTTAAATTGTTTTACAATCATATGAAATCTACTTACTAATGATTAACATACTTATATTTTGGGAGGAATTAAAATGATAAAAGGAATATCAGCTTCAAAAGGATACGCTATAGGACAAGCAGCAATTAAATCAAACGAAGATATAATAATTACAGAAACGAAAATAAATGATGTAGCCGCTGAAAAAAACAAATTAAGTGTTGCAATAGAGCTCACTAGAAAACAGTTAAATATAATTTCCCAAAAGGCGGAAAAAGAAGTTGGGAAAGATAATTCATCTATTTTTGAAAGCCATATGATGTTTTTAGATGATCCAGAATTTACTGGCATGGCAGAGGCGAGTATTGAAAATAATATGATTAACGCTGAAAAGGCTCTTCAAGATGTAGTAAATGAGTATATGGGTATATTCGCTGCAATGGATGATGAATATATGAGGGAAAGAGGAGCAGACGTTCGAGATGTTGGAGACAGAATACAATCAAACTTAGCAGGAAAAAGCTATGGGAAAATGGATGAAATAGGAGAAAATACTATAGTTGTTGCAAGAGATTTAACCCCATCAGATACTGCACAGTTAGACAAGAGTAAAGTAATTGCATTTTTAACTGATATTGGTGGTAGAACTTCTCACACTGCAATAATGGCTAGAACACTTGAAATCCCAGCTGTTGTTGGAATGAAGGACATTACAGCTAGAGTGAAAAACGGAGATAATGTAATAGCTGATGGTTGCGAGGGTATTGTGATATTAAACCCAGACAAAAAAACTCTTGATGAATACAAACAGAAGAAATATGAATTTGAGAAAGAAAGAGAGCTATTAAAAAAGCTTGTTAACATAAAAACAAGAACTAAAGATGGTAAACGAATTGAAGTTGTAGGCAATATAGGAAAACCTGAGGATGTAAACAAAGTGCTTGAAAATGGAGGAGACGGGGTAGGACTTTTTAGAACCGAATTTTTATATATGGATAGAGACTCTATTCCAACTGAAGAAGAACAATTTCAAGCATATAAATATGTTACGCAGAAGATGGGCGATAGACCAGTTGTAATAAGAACACTTGATATTGGGGGCGACAAGAAGCTGTCATACCTTCCTATGGCAGAAGAAATGAATCCTTTTCTAGGATTAAGAGCAATCAGACTTTGTCTTGGACGAATAGATATATTTAAACCTCAATTGAGGGCATTATTAAGAGCATCAGCTTATGGTAATTTGAAAATAATGTTTCCAATGATAAGTTCTCTTGATGAATTTTTAGAATCAAAGCGAATTCTTAAGGAGTGCATGCAAGAGCTTAAATCAGAGGGCAAAGCTTTCAATGAAAAGCTTGAAACTGGAATAATGGTAGAAATACCTGCAGCCGCAGTATGTGCGGATGAACTTGCAAAACATGTAGACTTTTTTAGCATTGGAACTAATGATCTTATTCAATACACAATTGCAGCAGATAGGATGAATGAAAAAGTTGCTTATCTTTATAATCCAATGCATCCTGCAGTGCTCAAATTGATTAAGATGACAATTCAGGCTGCCCATGCAGAAGGTAAATGGTGTGGAATGTGTGGAGAAATGGCAGGAGATGAAAATGCAGTACCTACACTTTTAGAATACGGACTTGATGAATTTTCTATGAGTGCATCTTCAATATTAAATACAAAAAAATTAATTATAAATAATTAGATTTAAGAAAACCTATTACTATATGCATATTGTAATAGAAACAGTAAAAACCAGTAGAAAACAGTATAAACATAATGAAAACTAATGTATTATACGTATACAAATATAAAATAATACAAAACATTAACTACAATAAGCGTAATATACAGTAAAACAGTAAAATAAAACTATAAAATGGTAACAAACGATAAGAGAGATAGATATGATAAGGAAACAAGAGTATAACGGTACTAAATTGTTATAGTTAAACAATTTAGAGTTTTCAAAATAAATAAAAATATGATAATATTAAATTAATAAAACAAAACTAAGTTTTATTGAAAATAAATTACTTGTGGATATTTATATTTTTATAAATCAAAATAAAAAGAGAAGTAGGAGGATAAAATGAAAATTGCTATTGGATCGGATATTGCTGCTTTTGAGCTTAAAAAGGTTTTAATTGATCACTTGAAGGAAAATGGATTTGAATATGTTGATATTGGTACAAGCACTGCAGAAGATACAACTAATTATCCTATAATTGCAGAGAAGGTTGGTAGAGCAGTAATAGACGATGGTTTCGATAGGGGAATGCTTCTTTGTGGTACAGGCATTGGAATGTGCATTGCTGCCAATAAAATCCCAGGTATATATGCAGCTTTATGCAGTGATTGTTATTCGGCGCAGAGGGCAAGGAAAAGTAACAATGCTCAAATAATTACTATGGGTGCAAGAGTTGTTGGACCTGAGCTTGCTAAAACGATTTTGGATACATGGCTTGAATGTGAGTTTTCAGAAGGAAGGTCATCTAAAAACGTTTCATTAGTAAATGAAATGGATGAGAAATACAGAAAGGTAAATTTATAAAACACTTAATATATAAATGATTTTTATGTAAACGAAAAGCATATGCAAAATATTAGAATAGGAAGTGTTGTTATGAAGTTAACAGTACAAAATGTAGGGAATCTTAAAATAAATGATTTTTTAAAAGGCACGTTAGATTGTGAGTGTGGTAAACCCCATAGCATTAGCTTAAAAAAAGTTTTGATAAAGAAAGATGCTATTGAAAAATTACCTGAAATACTTGCTGAATTAGGATATAAAAAAGTATTGGTGATTGCTGATACTAACACTAATAAAGTAGCAGGAAATAAAGTAGAAGAGATTTTAACAAAACAAAATGTGAATTTTAAAAAGTATGTATATCATGTAGAAGACACGGATCTTATTCCCAATGAGGAATCTATAGGAAAACTTATGATACAAGTAGAAAAGGATACTGACATAATTGTTACAGTTGGTTCAGGAACATTAAATGATTTAGCAAAATTCGTAAGTTATAGATTGGAAATTGCTTGCATGATTGTGGCAACTGCACCTTCTATGGATGGATTCGCATCAGACAGTTCAGCACTAATATTAAATAATCTTAAAACCACTTGCGTCTCTAATTGTGATGTAGCTATTATCGGAGACATTAACATATTAAAAGAGGCTCCTATGAAAATGATATTAGCAGGACTTGGAGATATACTTGGAAAGTATTCGGCTCTTAATGATTGGAAAATAAGCCAAATAATAAATGATGAATATTTGTGTGAAGTAGCATATAAAATGGCTAGTGATTCTCTAAATAAATGTATAGAAAATGTAGAAGGGATCAAAAACAGAGAAGATATAGCAATGGAAGCATTAATGGAAGCATTAATAGGAGCAGGAATTGCAATGAGTTATGTTGGAAAGACTAGACCTGCATCAGGATCAGAGCACCATTTGGCACATTATTGGGAGATGATGTTTGCGTTCGATGGTAAAACGGCATTGCTTCATGGAACAAAAGTAGGAATTGCTACAGTAGTAACAGCTAAATTGCGTGAGCTATTCTTGAATTCTAACGTTAATTTCGAAGTTGCTATTTTTAAAGCTAACAAGTTTGACCAAAAGGAATGGAAAGCAAATGTGGAAAAGCTTTTTAAAAAGGCAGCAACTGGAATTATTACTTTAAATGAAAAAGATAACTTGAATTCTATAGAAGATAAAATAAAAAGAATTAATATTATAAATGAGAAATTTGATGAAATTATTAGTGTTATTAAACAAATGCCTACAGCTAAAGAAATTGAATCAATATTAATAGCAGCAGGAGCTCCTTATAATCCCAAACAAGTTGGAATTGATGAAAAGGATTTAGTAAATGCTGTACTTAATGCAAAAGAGATTAGGACAAGATATACAATATTAAATCTTTTATGGGATCTTGGACTATTAGAAGACTCTGCATATAAGGTTAGAGATTTTGTTAGAAAGGAGAAAATCGAGGTATGACAAACAGGATACTTGATTCAAAAGACAGCTCAATAGATGTTTTAAAAAAGGTAAAATGTTTTATTCTTGATCTTGATGGTACTGTTTATTTAGGCGACAAAATACTCGAGGGTTCTATAAAATTTTTAGAGAAGCTAGAAAAAGAGAATATTAAATTTAAATTTTTTACAAATAACTCTTCTAAAAATGCAAAGGTTTATATAAATAGGATTAGAAAAATGGGATACAATTTGACTGATGATATGATGCTTATTTCAAATTATGTAATTATCAATTATATAAAAGAGAATATGCCAGATAAGAAAGTTTTTGTTTTAGGCACTCAGTATTTAAAAGATGATTTCAAAGATGCAAATATTAATGTTGTTACAGAGGAGGCGGATGTTGTTGTAGTTGGGTTTGATACTACATTAGAATATGAAAATGTATCTAAGGCTTGTGAATATATAAGAAATGGAGCTACCTTCTTAGGTGTAAATCCTGATTTTAATTGTCCAACTGAAGATGGATTCATCCCAGATTGTGGAGCCATATGTGCTATGATTACGGCGTCTACAGGAGTGGTTCCAGAATTCTTTGGTAAACCGTCTCATCACACACTAAAATTTGTGCTTAAAGATACTGGATTTCGCGAGGAAGAAATTGCTTTTGTCGGAGATAGACTTTATACCGATATCGCCATTGGTAAAGATAATGATTCAGTAACTATTCTTGTTTTATCAGGTGAAGCAAAGCTTGAGGATTTAGTTGAATCTGAAATACAACCAACACTTATTTTTAAATCATTAGGTGGAGTTAAGGATGTATTAGAAGAAATATACAACTAATTACGAGAAAATTATAAGAAGGGTGAGGTACGTGTTATATTTATTAGATACAGCTAATTTAGATGAAATTAAAAAAGCTTTTGACTTATATCCAATGAGCGGTGTAACTACAAATCCTACGATTATATCTAGAGAAAATAAAAGTTTTATAAAAATTTTAAAAAATATAAGAGAAACAATAGGACAAGATAAAATGTTACATGTACAAGTTATTAGTACACATGCGCAGGAGATTGTTAAAGAAGCAGAATACTTAAATAAGACTATTGGGGGTAACCTATATATTAAAATTCCTGTTATCCCAGAAGGAATAAAGGCTATTAAAATATTAAAGCTTAAGGGAATTAAAGTAACTGCTACTGCAGTGTTTACAGCTCAGCAAGCATTAATCGCTGCGGTTTCAGGAGCTGAATTTGTAGCACCATATGTAAATAGAATAGATAGTATAAGTGGAAATGGTGCAGGCGTTGTATCACAAATAGTTACATTGTTTAAAAATTATAATTTAAATTGTAAGGTGCTTGCGGCTTCATTTAAGAATGTACAGCAAGTTCAGGATGTATCTCTTTGTGGTGCACATTCAGTAACAGTTAATCCGGCTATTATGGGTGATCTTCTTTCCCACCCATTAACAGACAAAAGTGTTACACAGTTTATTAGTGATTGGGAAAGTGTCTATGGCACAGGGAAAGTTACATACGATGTAAAATAGAAAATACAAAAAATAAAATAAAAAATAAAATAAAAAATATGAAGGAGTGTTAATTATGAAATTATTTATAGATACAGCAAACGTTGACGATATTCGCGAGGCTAATGATATGGGTGTTATTTGTGGGGTAACTACTAACCCATCTTTAATCGCAAAAGAAGGAAGAGATTTTAATGAAGTTATAAAAGAAATAGCATCTATTGTTGACGGACCTATAAGTGGAGAAGTTATTGCATTAGATTCAAAAGGAATGATAAAAGAAGGAAGAGAAATAGCAAAAATCCATAAAAATATGATTGTTAAAATTCCAATGACTGGCGAAGGTTTAAAGGCTGTAAAAGTACTTTCAAAAGAAGGAATAAAAACAAATGTAACATTAATATTCTCTGCAGGACAAGCTTTACTTGCTGCAAGAGCAGGAGCATCTTTTGTTAGTCCTTTCCTTGGAAGACTTGATGATATAAACGCTAATGCTATGGATTTAATAGAAACTATTGTTACAATATTTAAAGTACACGGAATTGATACTGAGATAATCGCTGCAAGTATAAGAACTCCAATGCATGTTACAGATGCAGCAGTTGCAGGGGCTCATATTGCTACAGTTCCACTTAAAATAATAAAACAAATGATAAAACACCCATTAACAGATGCTGGAATAGAAAAATTTGCTAAAGATTGGAAAGAAACTTTTGGTAAATAATAAGGAGGATTCAATAATGAATGTAGACAATTTATCTATAAATACAATAAGAATACTCTCAGCAGAAGCTATTCAAAAAGCAAATTCAGGTCATCCAGGGTTACCCCTTGGATGTGCCTCAATGGCTTATACTCTATGGGCAAAGCAAATGAAACATAATCCTAAAAACCCAAAATGGGAAGATAGAGATAGATTTGTACTATCCGCAGGACACGGATCCATGCTTCTATACTCACTTTTCAATATATTTGGATATGATGTAAGTGTTGAAGATATAAAAAATTTCAGGCAGTTTGGCAGTAAAACGCCAGGTCATCCAGAATATAAACATACAGATGGAGTTGAAACAACTACTGGACCACTCGGTCAAGGTATTTGTAATGCAGTAGGCATGGCTATATCTGAAAGTTATCTCGCAGAGAAATTTAACAAACCAAATTTTAAGGTTGTAGATCATTATACTTATGTTATTGCTGGAGATGGATGTTTAATGGAAGGGATTTCATCAGAAGCTTCTTCTCTTGCAGGAACACTAGGACTTGGAAAACTTATAATGATGTATGATTCTAATAACATATCGATAGAAGGAAGTACCGATATTGCTTTTAGAGAAGACGTTGCTAAAAGGTATGAAGCTTATGGCTGGCAGGTTATAAAGGTAGCTGATGGAAACAACACAAGCGATATAAATACTGCTATAAATTCTGCTAAAAAACAAGATAAGAAACCAACAATTATAATAGTAAAAAACATAATAGGATATGGCTGTCTTGCTAAGCAAGGAAAAGCTTGCGCACATGGGGAACCACTTGGAGTAGATAATATAATCGCATTAAAAGAAAATCTAGGATGGAATTATGAACCTTTCACAGTTCCAGAAGAAGTTAAAGCAAATATGAAAGACTTTAATAAGAAAGCAAAAGCTAAAGAAGCAACTTGGAACAAGTTATTCGAAGGCTATAAATCGACTTATCCAGAACTTGCAAAAGAGTGGAAACTTTGGTTTAGTGGTAAAATAGCCAGTGATTTATTAGAGGATGAAAGTTTCTGGAGTTTTGATAAACCAATGGCAACAAGACAAGCATCAGGAATACTTATTAATAGATTGACAAAGCTTGTGCCAAACATAATTGGTGGTTCAGCAGATCTTGCTCCATCAAACAAAACATATATGAAGGATAGAGGAGATTTCTCAGCTGAGGATAGGTCTGGAGCAAATATGCATTTTGGAGTAAGAGAACATGCAATGGCTGCTATTGCTAATGGAATATATCTTCATGGTGGTTTAAAAGTATTTGTATCTACATTCTTTGTATTTAGTGATTACATGAAGGGTGCTATGAGACTTTCAGCACTAATGAAATTACCAATAACTTATGTGCTTACTCACGATAGTATAGGGGTTGGGGAAGATGGACCAACACATGAACCTATCGAGCAATTAGCTGCTTTAAGATCTATGCCAAATATGACAGTATTTAGACCAGCTGATTCTAAGGAAACAGCTGCAGGTTGGTATCTATCAATAGCAAAATCAGAGGGACCAGTATCTCTTGTATTAACAAGGCAATCATTGCCATTATATAATGGCTCAAGTAAGGAGGCTCTTAAGGGCGGATATATTCTTAAGAATTCTGAAAAAGAAACACCTGATGTAATATTACTTGCTTCTGGTTCAGAGGTTGAACTAATAGTTAAGGCATCAGATGAATTAAAGAAAAAGGGAATAGATGCAAGAGTAGTAAGCATGCCTTCCTTCGAGTTGTTTGATAAACAAAGTAAAGAATATAAGGAAAAAATATTGCCAAGCAGTGTAAGGGCAAGAGTTGCAGTAGAAGCAGCATCTTCCTTTGGTTGGCACAAATATATAGGACTCGATGGAGATATAATATCCATAGATGAATTTGGCGCTTCAGGTAAAGCTGAAACACTCTTTGAAAAGTATGGATTTACTGTTGAGAATGTCGTAGCTAAAGTAGTAAATTTATTAAAACAATAAACATGGGTTACATTAATTGAAAAATAATCATGACTCCTTAACGACATTTTTGAAGTCGTTAAGGCATCTCTGAAAGAGATGCTACAGCTCCACAGGAGATGCTACAGCTCCTTTGGAGCTGATTAATTAGAGCATTAAAGTACCGTATATATAGTATAATAATATGCTAAATATACGGTATTTTTTATAATATAGTTACGATTTGTAGTATTTAAAGATTACTAATCTGAAATTAAATGAAAGAAGGAGTTATTTTATGGCTAAAATTGTTATTATTGGTGCAGGGGCAATGGGAAGTGCGTTAACAGTGCCACTTATCCAGAATGGGAATGTAGTTAACTTATGGGGAACAGAACTTGATAATAAAATAATTGACGATTTGAAACAGGGGAAGCCACATCCTAAACATAAGTATAAGCTTCCAAGTGAAGTAAATACATTTTATGAATGTGAATTAGAAAAAGCGATGGATGGCACTGACCTTATAATTATGGCGATAACATCTGATGCGTTAGGAAAAATTTTTAAACGTGTTGTACCATTTCTCCATAAAGGAGCAATAGTTGGTAGTGTATCAAAAGGATTTGAGCATAATAATAAAGGCAAAATTGTAATATTACCTGAATTACTAAAAGAAATTCTGCCAGAAAAATTAAAAGAAGAGATATCATTTGTTGTTATTGGTGGTCCGTGCAAGGCTATTGAAGTGTTATGGAAGTCACCTACATCAGTAACTTATTCTAGCAAAAATATTGTATATGCGAACTATATGAAGAAACTTTTAAATACAGATGTATATAATGTTGAAACAAATAATGATGTAATTGGGACTGAAGTATGTGCAGCAATGAAGAACGCATATGCTGTATCACTAGGAATGGCAGAAGGACTGAAAAAAAGAAATGGGTTTCTTCATAACAACACTAAATCAGCCTTATTTACATTTGCTGTATCAGAAATGTGTTTATTAGTAACTGCTCTTGGTGGAAACTATAAATCTGCAATCGGATTACCAGGCATGGGAGATCTTGAAGTTACAGGGGAAGCAGGCAGAAATAGAATTTTAGGTGAGGTAATAGGAGAAGGAATGAAAGCAAGCACAGCAATGGAAAAAATGAGAACAGAAGGTATAACTGTTGAAGGTTATGCTGCAATTAAGTTTGGATATAATCTTGCAAAGCAACTAGAGGTAACTGGCAAATTAACTTTAGAGGAATTACATTTACTTAATGGCTTATATAAAATTTTATACGAGGATATACCTTGTTATGAAATAATAAAAGATTTACTTTCAAAGTGTACTGGCTTTTATAAGTAATATTACAATCTGCTAAACAATAGATAAGAGCATTAAAGTACCATATATATAGTATAATAATATGCTAAATATACGGTATTTTATATAAGATAGGAGGAAATATGGTAAAAGCATTGATTTTTGATATGGATGGAGTTATAGCTGACACTGAACCAGCATATTTCAAGGCTAGTAATAAATTGCTTGAAAAATATGGTCTATGTATGAGTAAGGAGTTTTTTAAAACAATTATGGGAAAAAATCATATAGAGGCCATAAGAATGATTAAGTCGACTTATAATATTGAAGATGATGAAAATATATTACTTAAAATTAGAAACGCATATTTTATAGAAATTATCAAGCGAAAACTAACAAATATAGAAGGGTTGCATGAAATTTTAGATTATATAAAAGAAAGTGGGCTTATGTGCGCAGTAGCTACTGGAACATCTAAAGAAATCGCTGAAGTTATTTTAGATAAATTAGGAATCCTTAATAGTTTTGATTACATTATATATGGTGATGATATGAAATTTAGTAAACCTAATTCTTGGGTGTATGAACATGTAGTTAAAAGATTAAATCTTAAAAGCAGTGAATGTATAATACTGGAGGATTCTCCGAACGGTATAAAAGCAGGTATTGGATCGCATTGCATGGTTATTTCCGTAAATAGCCCGACGAATATAGAAAATGTTATAGGGTTATTAGGCAAAGCTAGAAATCTTTATGAGGCTCTTAAAATTGTAAAAAAAATAACTTAGTTATTAACAAAAATAAAACTACTGGAATGCATACGATGCATTTCGGTAGTTTTTGTTTGTTTAGTGATTTATTGGGCATAATCTAAAGAGGATTGTTTGATAGGAGGATGTCTAATGAATGACACTAAACTTAATATATTAAATAGAATTTCAATTTTAATACCTGCATTTAACCCAGATAGCAAGTTACTAATTTTAGTAGATAATCTTATAGGAGCAGGTTTTACAAATATAACTATAGTAGATGATGGTTGCGGCGAGGAGTATAAACCAATTTTTGTTGAAATTTCGCTTAATAAGGAATGCCATGTATTAGTTCATGCTGTAAATATGGGTAAAGGTAGGGCTCTTAAAACAGGATTCAATTATTTTCTTAATAACTGTAATGAATGTGTTGGGATTGTGACGGCTGATGCTGATGGGCAGCATAGCATTGAGGATATTATTAAAGTGTCTAGAAAGCTAATTGAAAATCCTGATAAACTAATATTAGGAGCTAGAAATTTCTCAAGATCAAATATACCCTTTAGAAGTAGGTTTGGAAACATTATGACTAGAAAACTATTTGGTTTTTTAGTAGGGATAAAAGTTACTGATACTCAAACAGGACTAAGAGCTATATCTCATGAATTTGCATCGGATTTAATGAGTGTTAATGGAGAAAGATTTGAGTATGAAACTAATATGCTACTTGAATGTAAACATCAAGATATTGATATAGATGAAGTTGGAATTAATACTATATATATAGAAGACAATAAATCATCTCATTTCAATCCAATAGTAGATTCAATAAAGATTTATGGGGTATTCTTTAAGTTTATGTCATCTTCATTTTTATCTTTTATATTAGATATTCTTTTATTTACCATGTTTGCAAAACTATTTTATAACTTAACACCGGAGTATTTTATTCTAATATCAACTATCATTGCTAGGATTATGTCTTCTTTATTTAATTATAATCTAAATAAAAACACGGTATTCAAACATAAAGCTTATGATAAATTGGTGTTAGTAAGATATTATATATTGTGCTCAATACTTATGTTGATATCAGGATTAAGTGTGTCAGTTACTTATCACATTTTCGGGCACTCTGTGGTTGCTATGAAGGTTATAGTAGATGGATTGCTTTCTATAATGAGTTATAAAGTTCAAAAAGAATGGGTTTTTAGGAAAACATATATTTCAGAGGAGATATAATATGCATTTGATACTCATATTATTGATGTTATGTTCGGGAGCAATTATGATTTCATTAAAATATAATAAAAGGTTTGAGATAACTATCTCATTTTGGACTTTTATGATTATAAGCATTTTATACTTTTTTGGACTAGTGGGGTTGCTAAACATGGGAGTATATATAGTAGCTGCAATTGGTTTATTTAGCGTAATCTTTTGCGGCTATTATATTTTAAAAAACAATGAGAGGGTAATAGATATTGCAAAAAGCCCTGGATTTGTAATGTTTATTTTGTTTTTTGTATTAGCATGGTGGACGCAAAGAGGAAGAATGCTTACATCTTGGGATGAATTTTCTCATTGGGGAACAGTAGTTAGAAATATGTACATATTTAATGCTTTTGGTAATCATCCAGAGGCAACAACTATATTTAAGGGGTATCCACCTGCAACAGCGTTACTTGAATACTTCTGGGTAAAATTATCTGGAAGTTTTACAGATGGGAACCTATATAGGGCAATGAATATGTTATATTTTGCTTTAATGTTACCTGTTTTTAGTAATTTGAAATGGAAACAATTTAGTAAAATAGTTATTAGGTTTATTTTTGTATTAATACTTCCTTTGGCGTTCTTTCAAGATTTTTACACCAATATAATGGTGGATGCAATTCTTGGAGTAATGTTTGCAAGTATTCTAATTAATTATTATGTTAATGAAATGGACACTTTTAAAATAGTTAATATAAGTTTAGCCTTATTTGTATTAACAATTACAAAGGCTGCGGGATTTGGACTCGCAATTATATCAATTATTATAATGGCTGTAGATCTTTTATTTATAAAAAGAAAGGATTTAATGCTCTATATTAATGGAAGGACAAAACTAGATATTTTTAAAAAAATGTTATTAGTAATTTGTCCTATTTTAGCTTGCTTAATATCAAAATATTCATGGTCGGCATATCTTAAACTTACCAGTACTGATGTTGCCTGGGATACAAGTGCAATTAGCCTTGTCAATATTAAAAGATTATTTAATGGAAGTGCACCACATTACCAAATGATAACAATAAAAAACTTTTTTAATGCTTTCACTGAGTTTTTTTTAACTAACTATACATTAAAGATATCATTTATGGGTTGGATAGTAATACTTATAGCATTATCAATTATATTAACTGATATTGTAAGTCCCCAAAAGGAAAGAGCACGATTAAAACTTGCAACTATTAGCATATTTATTGGAGCAGCATTATATACTTTGTCTTTACTTATCTTATATTTGTTTACATATTCGGAGTATGAGGCAATTAAGTTAGCATCCTATTCAAGGTATGCAAGCACTTATCTTTTAGGAATTTTAATTTTTATAGTTGTAACTATATGTTTAAAAGAGCAAACAGGTCTTATTAATATTAAGACATCAGTAACGTGTTTAATATTATTGTTTTTACTATTAATTATAAGAGTAACACCAATTGTAAGCAGTATATTATTAGCACCATGTTCAACAAAGTCTACGGTGGCGAGCCGCGAACGCTATGCACCAATAAATAGGGTAAAGGGTGAAGTAAATCCCAAAACAGATAGTTTTTACTTTATTTCTGTAGCAAGTAATGGTTATGATTATTGGGTGAGTAGGTATAATATAACGCCTCTACAAACTAACTTGTATCCATGTAGTTGGAGTCTTGGGAAACCTTATTATAAAGGCGATGTTTGGAGCCAAGATATCTCTGCAAATGATTGGGCAAAAGAATTAAGAAAAGAATACACCTATGTTTATATATTTAAAACTAATGATATTTTCAATAAAAATTATGGGAAACTATTTGAAGGGGGAGGTAAATCAATTAAAAATAATACACTTTATCATGTAAAAAAAGGCAACGATAGTGTTGTACTTCAAAAGTAAAATAAAACAATTTATATTAAGAGAGTACGATATAATATTCTCTTAAATAGTGCAAAGTGTAAAAAAAAAGGATATAATCTAAAGGAGGAAATAATACTATAGTCAATGTTCAGCATTTATAAAAACATGATACTAATAAGAGTATTATGTTTTGAAAAGAGGTGGGGGAAAATGAACTTTTATCGAAAAATTTCATTTTTATTAATATGTGCTTATATCATGTTATTACCTTTGATTCCACAAGAAGTTGTATTTAAGGGTGTAGCAGTTACTGATTTTATTTTGGCATTAATAGTTTTGCTATATGTTATAAATTTATTAGTTTCCAAAAGTAGTAGAGAAAATTTTAAAGATGGTATCATAGACTTTTTTACGGACAAATTAAGTATATTTATTACGCTATTACTTGGTATAATGCTTTTATCTACTATTTATGCAAAAAACAAAGGGTTAGCATTAAGTGAAAGTGCAAGATTTATAACTTATGTATTTTTATATTTTGTTATAAAATATGAATTTAATAGCAAAAAACAAATAAAAACTTTATTAAAATGTTATATATCTGTTTCCTTTATTTTGTGTTGTATTGGGATTTTGCAGTATTTCACAGGCTTTGCATTGAATGCAACATTTAGAAGAGCATATACTAGTGGAGTAATTACAAGGATAACATCAACATTTGCAAACCCAAATGCTTTTGGTGCATATTTAATATTGATAATTTTTCCAGCGATTATGTTAAGTATTTATGAAAAGAATAAGACTAAAAAAATAATGTATATATTACTATCAATGTTAGTAATTATTAATATGGTAATGACTTTTTCTAGAAATGCGATATTAGGTCTTGGAATAGGATTATTAGTGCTTACTCTAATTTATAGTATTAAGTGGATTTTCGCTTTAGGAGGTCTTGCTATATTACTTTCTTTCATACCGTCTGTTTCTCAAAGAATTGTAGGTACATTTGATTTACATCAAAACGAATTAAGAATTAAACTTTGGAAAACAGCATTATATATGATAAAGGATCATCCAATTTTAGGTGTTGGTAATGGAAACTTTGTCACTAGATATAATGAATATATAGGCAAGTATAGTGAATTAAAATATTATGGATACAGAAACTATCCAAATCATAATTCATATTTAAAATTAGAAAGTGAGTTAGGCATATTAGGAATAGCTTCTTTCATCGGAATTATAATAACGGTTTTATTTAGAATTAAGAAACTGTATAGTACAACTAAAGATAAGTTTTATATACCATTTTATACAGGTATAATGGCAAGTATGATTGTTTTCTTACTTATGAATTTATCAGACAATTTATTGTTTTTGCCTAAAGTAACAACCTATTTTTGGTTTATAATAGCTACTACAGAAGCAGCATTAGGTAAGTCTTATAAGTCTCCTAAACAATAAATATTTTATGAATTAAAAGCGCGAGTTAACAAACTGGTATCAGTTTGTTAGCTCGCTTTTTTATAATTTGATTGACAGTATATTTTAGTCGAATTTAGTTGACATTTAGTTAACAATAATCTGGTTTAGTTGACATTTAGTCAGTTTAGTTATATAATGTTTTATATTAAGTAATAACATTACATAACTAAACACTGGAGGGGGCACATTGATAGAGTTTAATGATTTATGGCTAGTAAGAACTAATCCTGAAAATACTAATAGGATGAAAGAGTTTTTAGAAAACAACATAATAGCAATAGGATGGAGTAATTTACTTGATTTAACAGACATGTCTAAAAGCGAAATTCTTGCAGAGCTTTCAAAAAACAATTATTCTTGTTCAAATGTAAAACTTGGTGTTATAAACCATTTTGTTAATAATATGAAGGTTGACGATCTTTGTATAATACCAAATGGAGAGAAAATATACATAGCCAAAGTTACAAGCTCATATTATTATGATGCGGGCAAAGCAAATGATGGTTACCCTCACCAAAGAAAAGTTGAATTTATTAATAAGGATAATCCTATTAGTAGGGCTAGTTTACCTGAAGCAACTAGGAAATCCTTGGGTGCACAAAATTATGTTGCACATTTAAAACATCGTATAGGAGAATTTAAAGCTTTTTTATCTGAAATTGCTTCTAAAAGTGGAAATATTAATTTAAAGCAATCGTTAGAAAAGTTACTTCCAAAGGCTATAGAAAATATAAAAAATGCTATTGAAAGCGACGATGCTCAAATAAAGTTTAATGCATCAGTTGAAGTACTTAAGTTGTTACAGAAATATGAGTAGATACAGCTTCTAAGGATCTACAACAGCTTCGAAGAAGATGAATAAAAAAATAAAAACAACATAAACGAGGAGACAAAAATTTGAAGAACATATGGAAAAGAATGTGGAAGAAAAAAACACTAAAAATGGAACTTCATGCGGCCAAAAAAACTGATTTAAAGAAGAATCTTACAGCGACTGACCTAGCGGCACTTGGAATAGGCGCAGTTCTTGGTACAGGAATATTTGTTTCCACAGGTGTTGGTGCCCATATGGCGGGTCCTGCAGTTGTCTTATCATTTATTGTAGCTGCAGTAACAAGTGGACTTTGCGCTCTTACTTATGCAGAACTTGCTACAATGTTCCCAGTTGCAGGTAGTACATATACATATTCTTATATTGCTTTTGGTGAAATTATAGCCTGGATTATAGGATGGGATCTAATGCTCGAATATTTAGTATCCTCAGCTGCAGTTGCATCTGGGTGGTCAGGAACCTTTGTGGGATTATTAAAATCCGCGGGACTTAATTTACCGCAAATGTTAACCACAGGACCTTCAGCAGGTGGAATTATCGATTTGCCAGCTGTTCTTATAGTAGCATTTGTAACATGGATTTTGTTTGTTGGTATAAAAGAAAGTGTAAAATTGAATAATGTCATAGTTTTAATTAAAATAGGCGTTATTGTTTTATTTATAGTACTTGGAGTATTCCACATTAGTGTAGCTCACTATAAACCATTTGCACCTTATGGATGGTCAGGTGTTATGGCAGGAGCTTCAATCATGTTCTTTGCATACATTGGCTTTGATGCAGTTTCAACAGCTGCAGAAGAAACCATAAATCCAAAGAGAGATGTGCCTCGTGGCCTAGGTATTTGCCTAGCAGTTGTAGTTGTATTATACGTTGCAGTTGCAGTTGTAATAACGGGAATGCTTCCATTCAAATCAATTAGTCAAAACAATGCTATTCCAGATGCATTATCACAATTCGGTATGAACTGGGGAGCAGCACTAGTTGGAACTGGTGCAGTAATAGGAATGATTTCAACATTACTTGTATTCCTTTATGGTCAGATAAGAGTATTTATGGTTATGTCAAGAGATGGATTACTTCCAAAGGTATTCTCAAAAGTACATCCAGTTCATAAAACTCCAACACTTTGCACAATAATAACAGGGTGCATAGCTGCAGTTATGGCAGGGCTTTTACCATTACAGGAGATAATAAAACTATGTAATATAGGTACATTATTTGCATTTATTCTTGTATCCATTGGTGTTATAGTTCTAAGAAAAACAATGCCAGATGTTGAGAGAAAGTTTAAATGTCCATGGGTACCAGCTGTTCCAATTTTTACTATAATTGCTTGTCTCTATTTAATGTCAGCATTACCACTGGAAACATGGATTAGATTTATAGCTTGGCTCGCAATTGGACTTGCAATTTACTTTTTATATAGTAGACATCATAGTACTCTTCAAAAGACTAAACCAAGAAAATATACTGGTACAGATATATATAAATAAAATATAATGATACAGAGAGATATATAAATACACATTCCTATATTAAAAGGAATGTGTATTTTTTATGTATAATATAATAATACATTATAAAAATCTGAATACAATAATTTAAGAAATAATATTGCAGCAACCCAGGAGATGATTTAGCTGTATTGAATATTGTTTAATTAAATTAAATAATATAATTTTAGATATGCAGAAACTATATAACAAATATGCATTTAGCATAAAAAAGTAGTAAAACCATATACTAATATGTCAAGATAACATAAACTTAATAAAACATTAACACACATTTTGTAGAATTATGGTATAATAATTAATATAATAAAAGTAAAAAAGCTTATTTAGGTTCTTAATTACATAAAAAAATATACAGAATAGATATGTTATATGCATATTTATATTGCATATAACTGATAAAAAATGTATAGAGACTATAACATTAAGTTTAAAGTATATTGATACAGAATGATGGGACTACATAAAAAACAATTAGAAGGTGTACTATTATCAAAACGTGGTTGAGATAAAATTACATTTTACTGAAATTATAATAAATATGTAAATTAACTATAATTTTGTAACTTATTCCTTAAAATTACTTACCTTGAAAATGAAATTAAAATAAGACAACAAAGGAGATTTATCATATGAAAGTTAGAAAAGCAATTATACCAGCAGCAGGTCTTGGAACAAGGTTTTTACCAGCAACTAAGGCATTACCTAAAGAAATGCTACCTATAGTTGATAAGCCTACAATGCAATATATTATTGAGGAAGCTGTTGCTTCTGGTATAGAAGAAATACTAGTTATAACAGGCAGAAATAAAAAATCTATTGAAGATCATTTTGATAAATCAGTAGAATTAGAATTAAACCTTGAGACTAAACATAAAGATGCTCTTCTTAAACAGGTTAGGGACATATCAAACATGGTAAATATACATTTCATAAGACAAAAGGAACCTAAAGGACTTGGGGATGCAATTAATTGTGCAAGAGCTTTTGTAGGAGATGAGCCTTTTGCTGTAATGCTAGGTGATGATATAGTTGATGCTAAAAATCCATGCTTAAAGCAGTTAATGGATTGTTTTGAGAAAAAGAATGCGACAATCGTCGGAGTTCAGGAAGTAGCTAAAGAAAATGTAGATAAATATGGCATAGTTGATGGAGTTCAAATTGAAGATAAAGTGTATAAAGTAAATGACCTAGTTGAAAAACCGGCAGTAGACAATGCACCTTCAAATGTAGCTATACTTGGTAGATACATAATAACACCTGAAATATTTGATATATTGGATGAAACAAAACCTGGTAAAGGTGGCGAAATTCAATTAACTGATGCACTTAAGACATTAATATCTAAACAAGATATGTATGCATACATATTTGAAGGACGTAGATATGATGTAGGTGATAAATTAGGATTTCTTGAGGCAACAGTAGAGTTTGCTTTAAAAAGAGATAAGTTAAAAGTCCCATTTATGGAGTATCTTCAAACTTTAAAAGATAATGAAAAGTTTAGCGGCTTATATAACAAAGTAGCTAGTGTTAATGGAAAATAAGAACTATGAATTCGAAAAAGTTCATATTCAAATAGATAAAGGTGTGGCAATTATACGCTAACTCATGTTTTCTTGTGTTTTTGCCAATTCTTATCACAACAACAAGGGGGGACGCAAGATGCAACAACCACAAAGAGAATCAAGATTTTCGAAGGAAGAGGTTACATATGAATATAAGAAGAATATAGGATATTTTATACTTAAAAGAATAATTGATATTTTAGGGGCCTTATGCGGCTTGTTAGTAATAAGCCCAGTGATGATTATAGTAGCAATATGGATAAAGATTGATTCAAAGGGACCTGTTTTCTTTGCTCAAAATAGAGTAGGACGAAATGGTAAAAAATTTGTCATGTACAAATTTAGATCTATGTGTACTGATGCAGAGGTCCTTTTAGGTAAACTTAAAAAAGAAAATGAAATGTCAGGACCAATGTTTAAAATGAAGGATGATCCTAGAATAACAAAGGTTGGTAAGTTTGTACGAAAGACAAGCATAGATGAACTTCCACAACTTTTTAACATACTAAAAGGGGATATGTCCCTAGTTGGACCAAGACCAAGTTTGCCTAAAGAAGTAGTGCAGTTTACATCTTTTCAGAAACGACGATTAGTAGCAAAACCAGGTTTAACTTGTTATTGGCAGGTAAATGGAAGAAGTGACGTTAGTTTTGAGCAGTGGATGAAAATGGACGTTGAATACATAGAAGATAGAAATACATGGCTAGATATAACTCTTATTTTTAAGACAGTAGGAGTACTGTTTGGCGATGAGGGAGCAAGATAAATTTTTACAAAAAGATTAACAAGGGGGGTATATATATGAAGGGAATTATATTAGCTGGAGGATCAGGCACAAGACTTTATCCTGTTACAAAGGCATCATCAAAACAAATGGTACCTATATATGATAAACCAATGATATATTATCCATTATCTGTTTTAATGCTTGCTGGGATAAGAGAAATACTTATCATTTCAACGCCGAGAGATTTGCCTGCTTTCAAGGAATTATTCGATGATGGCAGTGAACTAGGGCTTACTATAGAATATTCAGTTCAAGAAGAACCCAATGGACTCGCGGAGGCTTTCATAATCGGAGAAGACTTTATTGGTGATGATAAAGTGGCGATGATCCTTGGAGATAATTTATTCTGGGGTCAAAGTTTTTCTCAAAGCCTTAGTAAAGCATCAAATCTTGAGGATGGCGCTATTGTTTTTGGATATCATGTTAAAAATCCAAATGCCTTTGGAGTTGTGGAGTTTGATAAAGATGGAAAAGTGATTTCACTTGAAGAAAAGCCTGAATATCCAAGGTCTGAATATGCTATTCCCGGATTATATTTCTATGACAATACAGTTGTAGAAAAAGTTAAAAAATTAAAACCTTCTAAGCGAGGAGAACTTGAAATTACCGATTTAAATAGAATGTATATGAACGAGGGAAAGCTTAAGGTTAATTTACTTGGGAGAGGACTTGCTTGGCTTGATACGGGAACTCATGCATCAATGCTTAAGGCTTCATGTTTTGTAGAAGCAGTGCAAAATACTCAAGGTACCTATATAGCATGTCTTGAAGAAATTTCTTATAGAAAAGGGTGGATAAATATTCAAGAACTCAAAACACTCGCAAAACCACTTTTAAAAGGTGGATATGGAATATATTTAATGGATATTGCTAATGAGTATAAAAAAGTAAATATAGCAGCAATCAAAGAAGTAAAAGTTAGGAGTGAAATTTAATGCAAAACCCCTTAATTTCAATTATAGTACCAATATATAAAGTAGAAGCTTATATCAAAAACTGTCTTGACAGTATATTAAGCCAAACATATAAAAACCTTGAAGTTATCCTTGTGGATGATGGATCTCCTGATAATTGTGGAAATGTTTGCGAGGAATATTCAAGAAAAGATAAAAGGGTAAAAGTAATACATAAAAAAAATGGAGGATTAAGTTCTGCAAGAAATGCTGGACTGGATATCGCAATTGGTGAATATATAGGATTTATTGATTCGGATGATTGGATTGAAAATGATATGTATGAATCTTTATATAATGCCCTAATCAAATATAATGCAGATATTTCAGTTTGCGGTAGATATATAGTTCAGGGAAGTAGAATAACAACAATTTCAGATAGTGAAAAGGCTTTGATATTTACAAGACGTGAAGCATTGTCAGAATTAGTTCTTGATGAGTATAGTGGCATGAAGAATTTTGCCTGGGACAAACTTTACAAAAAAGAATTATTTGAAGATATAAGGTATCCAGAAGGTAAATATTTTGAAGATATATTTACTACTTACAAATTATTTTCAAAATCAGAAAAAATTGTGGATATAAAAAGTCCTAAGTATTATTATTTGCTCAGAGGGGACAGTATATGTGGATCAAACACAGCTCGTAAAAGATATGATTATTATGATGCCAACATAAGGTGTTTAGAATATATAAAAAGCTTAGAACCATTACTCTCGGACATGTGTGATAAGCAAATGTTTAACAGAATACATTTTTGTTTAAATGATATTTTGTCACTAGATTACAAAAAGAATGATTTTGTAATGGAAATAAATGAAATTTTAACAAAACTAAATGGAAACTATTTTAGTATAAAAAATAGTAATCAAATGGGATTAAAACAAAAATTGTCTCTAATGCTTATATGTAAATATCCTAATTTGTATACTATTATTTATCCTAGACATAAATTATTAAAGACAAAAATCACAAATTTACTAAAATCCATTATTCCGAAAAAAGTTATAAATAAAATTGAATATCACAAACAATATGAAAATGGATATAAAGAGACAAAACACATGTACGAAACAAAGGATGATAAAAATTATATTTTCCTTGTAGGAACGCCAAACCATGGTAACCTAGGCGATCAAGCTATTGTTTATGCAGAAAACAAGATACTCGGGGATAATTTTAAAAATCATACAATTATAGAGATAAATACTGCAGATTTATTAAAAAACTTGAAAAGTTTAAAAGTGAATGCTAAAAAAGACGATATTTTTGTTTTACATGGTGGCGGAAACTTAGGAAACGAATATTTTTGGGAAGAAGAAGCAAGACGAAAGATTATATCTGAGTTTAAAGATAACAAGATTATCTTATTTCCACAATCAATTTATTTTAAAGACACTGAGAATGGGAAAAATGAACTTGAAAAGACTAAAACAATCTACAATCAGCATAAAGACTTTACTATAATTGCGAGAGAAGAAACATCATATAGCATTATGAAAGAAGCTTTTCCAAATAATAATGTAATTATGACGCCAGATATTGTTATGTATTTAAATAAAACTAATCCAGTATATCATAGGTCGGGTGCTCTATTAAGCCTTAGAAAAGATAGAGAAGGTGTATTAACACAGGAGCAGAAAGATGAGATTAAAAATGATGTCCAAAGTAATTTTGATAAGATAATTATTACCGATACAGTGGCCGAATGCAAGAATCAAGATAATCAGGTCTTAGAATATATGGTTAATAAAAATCAAAGAGAAAAGCAATTAAACAAAAAGTGGGATCAATTTAAGAAAGTTGAACTAGTGATTACTGATAGATTACATGGAATGGTGTTTTGTGCAATTACGTCTACACCCTGTATTGTTATCGCAAATTACAATCATAAAGTTAAAGACACTTACGCGTGGTTAAAAGATCTAAATTATATTAGATTTGTGGATGATATAGATGAAATTCCTAGTTTAATAAAAGAACTTAAAAATATTAAGGTTAAGGAATATGATAATTCATTCGCTATGAAGAATTATGAAAAAATAATAGAGATAATGAAATAGAGGTGAAGGTTAGATTTGAAGAATGGTATGAGAAAAGCTATGGTCATAATGTACATTACTATAATACTCGGTAATGTAATTTCATTGGTTTATACACCGTTTATGTTAACAAAACTAGGAAAATCTGAATATGGATTATTTTCTTTAGTAAACTCGATAGTTGCATATATTTATCTTCTAGATCTTGGATTTGGAAATGCAGTTATTAGATATAATTCTAAATATATGGTAGAAAAAAATGAGGATGGAAGAAAAAAAGTCAATGGAATGTTTTTATCATTGTATTTGATTTTATCTTTGATATCCATGGTAATAGGAACAATAATTTATTTTAATTTAGGAAGAGTTATGAGTAAGAGCTTAAGCGTCCATGAAGTTATGTTAACAAAGTCAATGTTTATGGTAGCTATTGTTAATATCGCGCTATCGTTTCCTTTAAGTATATTTAATTCAATAATAACAGCACATGAAAAGTTTGTGTATATAAAGTTACTTAATTTATTAAGAACAATTATGAATCCAGCTATTATGATAATGATATTGTTATTTGGTTATAGAGCATTTGGGATGGTTATAGGATCAACAGTTTTTAATTTATTGTTAGGACTTGTTAATGTTTTTTATTGTTTTAAGATACTAAAATTAAAAATAAAGCTTGGAGCATTCGATAAGGTTTTATTTAAACAAATATTTAATTATTCATTTTTCGTTTTCTTAGGCGCAATAGCATATCAAATATATTGGAATACAGATCAATTTATAATCGCGATGTTTGTTGGTGCAGCACCTATTGCGATATATGCAGTAGCAACACAATTTAATACATATTTTATATCACTATCTAATGTGTTATCAAGTATGTTTTTGCCGAAATTAACAAAGATGGTGACAGTTGAGGCAAATAAAAAAGATTTAATGAAATTACTAATAAAGGTTGGCAGAATTCAATATTACATATGTAGTTATATTTTTGTAGGTTTTGTCTTAGTGGGTAAACAGTTTATTGTGCATTGGGTTGGAAATGGGTATTCATATTGTTATCTCATCGCAATAGTGCTTATGTTTCCGCAAATTTTTTCAATCATTCAATCATTATTTGCGACAATGCTTGAAGCAATGAATATGCATAGAGTGAAGGCATACATATACTTGTCTGTTGCGATCCTAAATGTAGTTTTATCAATATTACTTGTCAAAAAATATGGAGGAATGGGATGTGCAATTGGTACAGCAATAGGCATGGTTATAAATGCAGTTGCAAATAATATATATTATAAATATGTTATAAAGCTAGATATAAAAGCCTTTTGGCTTCAAATGTTGAAATTAGTAATTCCAACGACCATTTCATTTATAGCAGGATTTTTTGCTTTACGTTTATTTAGTTTGACATCATATGGATCAATATTGATGTTTGGCGGCCTATTTACAATAATATATTTTATCGTATTTTGGGTATTGGCATTTAATAAGTATGAGAAAAATATTTTCACCACAGCGGTAAGATCAGTGAAGATTAGGCATTAGTGAAAATTAAGCAGTAATTTTTAAAAACGTGAAATTAACATATGATAAAGAATTATTGACTATAAAAAACTAATAAAATATTTAGCGAGGTGTTTTCGTGAAGATAAATAAGCAGCCATTAGTGTCTGTAATTATGAGTGTATATAATGAAAAAGAAAGTTGGCTAATAGAGTCAATAGATTCTATTCTAAAACAGAGTTATAGAAGTTTAGAATTTATCATTATTTTAGATAATCCAGGAAATAAAAAATTAGATAATATAATAGAGAATTATTCCAGTAAAGATGCTAGAATACGATATTTTAAAAATGAGAAAAATATAGGCTTAGTTAAAAGTTTAAATAAAGCATTAAGTTATGTAGAAGGTGATTTTATAGCAAGGATGGACGCAGATGATATATCATTGCCAAGTAGAATTAAAAAACAATTAAGCTATCTACAGAGTCATCCAGATATAGATTTTATGGGAGCAAGATGCATTAACATTGATGAAGAAGGTAACGAATTATACAAAGATGCAATATTGCCAGAGGACATGAAATTGATTAAAAGTTGTCTTGTTAACGTAGATTTTTTTAATCATCCAACATGGTTTTTCAAAAAAGAGTGTACAGATAAGATTAAAGGATACAGAGAAATTACATGCGCAGAGGATTACGACTTTTTACTAAGACTTATAACTAGCGGATTTGAACTTGCCAACACTAATGAAATTTTAGTTAGATACAGGATTAGAAAAAGTGGAATTTCTAAAAGTAATTCATTGCAACAGCTTTTATATTCTAAGCAAGTAGTTAAGATGTATAAAGACAGAGTGAAATATGGACATGAAAATGAATCAGTAGAAGACTTAAAAAATATTAAAATTGATCCTAAGCAGGAAAGTAAATACAGTTTGGCATTAGAAGGACTTACTAAATCAAAGCTTTACAAGAAAAAAAATGAAGCTTATAGAATTTATTTAATTGTTAAAAGTTATATGCACTCCAAGTACTTACGAATTTTATTAAAAGACATCACTTTTCATAAAGTTAAGAAACTAATTCATAAAAAGACTTTTAATCAGGAGGCGTTTCATTGAACAGAGTGGATGTCAGTATTATAATACCTGTTTATAATGTACAGGAATATTTGAGAGAATGCTTAGACAGTGTTATTAAGCAAACTATAAATAATAAAGAGATTATTGTAATAAACGATGGATCAACAGATAAGTGTTATGAAATACTTAAAGAATATAAAAAGAAATTTCCTGAGATTATTATTATAAATCAAGAAAACAGAGGTATTAGTGAAACTCGAAATGTTGGACTTGAAGCAGCGAAAGGTGAATACATAGCATTTGTTGATTCGGATGATTTCATAAAACTTGATATGTTTGAAAAAATGTACAAAGCAGCTATTAGAGAAAAATCAGACATAGTTATTTGCAATTACATATTGTATAAGGAAATGCCCAGTATTCAAAACACTGATAAGCAAAATGATGCTAAAAAAGAGAATGGTGCGCAAGGAGCGGATACGCAAGTAGCGGAAGAAACGAATAAAGAGGGATATGTATATAAAATTGAAGCTCTTAAGATGTTTTTATTAAATGATATTAAGGGCTATTTATGGAATAAGCTTCAGAAAAGGGAACTCTTTACTAAAAATAAAATTTCATTTCCTAACTTTGTTGTATGTGAAGATACTCCAGTATCATTTTTATTACTTGCAAATTCTAAAAAAATTTATTCGATGAAAGAGCCATTGTATTATTACAGGCAAAGAGAAAGTTCACTTACAACAACATTTTCAATAAAGGCAATGAAGGATTTGATGTCTGGTTGTTATATCATGAGAGATTATATAATGAAGGATCCAATCCTTACTAAAAAATTAATTGATTACTACAGGGTGTATCTTATTAAAACTTTGTGGGTAATACATAATAAATATTGGATACAATATTTTGAAACAAAGGATAAAAGCAAATATATAGATTTTAAGAAGATAGTTGATAGTGAGATAAATTCTTTAAAAATTTCTGAAATAATAGGTAATAGTAAGTTAACACTCAAAGATAAAGTTAATGCGCTATTTATAAAAACAAGGACTTATGCTCTTGTATTTTCTATTTTATACAAGTTTAGAAAAGCAAACCCGTTTAGAAGTCTAAAACCGTTCAGGAAGATAAACCCGTAGTTAACTTTCCTAAACTCGGTTAGTTGATAAACCCGTAGTTTACTTTTCTAAACTCATTTAGTTAATAAACGTATGTTCAAGGTTTAACTTTAAAGGAGTGTGATGATAGCTTTGGTAAAAAAATTGCCTCAGATAAGTATTATAGTTCCAGTTTATAATGGAGCAAAATATATAAACCAGTGTATAGAGATGGTAATAAACCAAACATTTAAGGACTTTGAATTAATAATAGTGGATGATGGATCTACTGATAATACCAAAAAAATGTGTAATGAATATGAAAAAAAGGATAAAAGAATAAAATTAATTACTAAAAAAAATGGAGGAACATGGGCCGCAAGGAATATAGGAATAGATGTTGCTTTGGGGAAATATATTATATTTTTCGACTGTGATGATTGGTATCAAGATAACTTACTTAAAGCAATGTATGAGTGTATGGATAAAAACAAAGTTGATTTAGTTATATCCGGGCAGACAAATGTTTTTGTAGATAAAGATGGTGAGACTATAAGAAAAACAGTAGTAATACCTGAAGAAAATATCTACACAACTAACAATGAAATCTTGGACAATTACATTCTTTTAAGACAAGCAGAAATTGGAGATGTATTGTGGAACAAGATTTATAAAGCAGAAATCATAAAAAAATACAAATTAAAATTCCAAAATTATAAACGTGGAGAAGATTTAATATTTAATGCTAATTATTATGAACACATAGACAAATGCATGGTAATTGGCAAGTCTTTTTATAATTACAGAATTGAGAATTCTAATCCAGTATGGCAAAAGTATTCAGATAATTATTTGAATGTTGTAAAAGATGAAAATAAAGCAATTGTAGACAAACTTAAAAAGTGGGATAAATATGATAAGTTTGCTATAGAATACCAATCAACTCATTTTACTTATCGTATAATGGAATATTTTTATAGCGTAGTTTGTTCTAAAAATAAAATGAGTTATAAAGAAAAATCGAATAAAGTATTAAACTTAATAAATGAAAAAGAGGTTCAAAAGAATTTGAAAGATTCTAATGTGATTGGGAAATACCCTAAGTTAATTATTAAGTTTATGAAATCGAAAAATATTGCATTAATATTGTTTTTAGTAAAAATGAAATTGATACAAAATAATATAAAAGATTTTAGAATGTGAAAAAAATAAAATAATATTAGAATTAGAAAATTACCATGGAGGTATTTAAATGAAAAGTGATACTACTGTAGACTATAAAGAGTTTATAAATGTTATAAAAAGAGGGAAATGGACTATATTATTTATAACGCTGCTTCTGACATTAATAGCAGCTTCAATAGGTTTTTATTCAATGAAAAACTCGAAAGCAACTTACCAAACAAAAATGAGCGTTATTATAGGTAACAAAGCAGATATAGTTGATGCGAAGTCATTAACTGGTACATTTGAGGCAATCGCAAACTCTTCCAAAATTGCTGAAAAAGCAAGTGCCGCATTAAATGGAGATGTTCCTGTTGAAGAGATGCAAAGTAGCTATGAGGTTACAGCATCAGCTGATGCTCCGCTCTTAACAATTGTATCTAATGGAAAATCTCAAAAAGATTCTATGAAAACAGCTAATGCAGTTTATAGCTCATTTTCAAAAGAAGTAACGAGAATATATCCTACAGAGCCTTTAAAAATCATGGAAAATTCATTTGTTGCTGGTAGTGGAAATAGTAAATTTAAATCTAGTTATGTTGTATTAGCATTTTTACTTGGACTTTTCCTCTCAATATTTATTGTAACATTTAAGGGATATTTTGATGAAAAAATCAGAACTAAAGATGATGTAGAAAAATATTTAGAGCTTGATGTTATTGGAAAGTTATCTAGAAGAAAAAGGAGAGATATTTAATGAAAAAAACAAAAAATGCAGAGTATCTTAATTTAGATAATATTAACGCTAAAGCATTTTATGAATTAAAGGCAAATATACAGTTTTTATGTTCAGATATAAAAAGTAAAGTTATTATGATATCTAGTGCAGAAAAAAATGAAGGCAGGTCGACAACGGCAGCATATCTTTCTTTATCACTTGCTGAAAGTGGGAAGAAAACTGTTCTTGTGGATTGTGACCAAAAGAATCCTAATATCCATAACATGTTTAATTTATTAAATGGTAAGGGGCTTGTTGATTTTCTTGCAGGTGATATTAAATTTGAAACAGTAGTTAAAACTTCTAAGCAAAAGAATTTATCTATAGTAACCTCAGGTATCAAGTCGTTAAACTATGCGGAGCTTCTTGCCTCGGAAAAGTTTAAAGAATTTATTGAAATGTTAAAAGAAGATTTTGATTACATAATTTTAGATACATCGCCATTAACTGATGGCGCTGATGCTAAGACAGTATCTAAAAATTCAGATGGGTGTGTACTTGTGGTTAAGTACGGTCAAACAGAAAGAAAAACTGCGATGAAAGCTAAAGATATTTTGAGAAAAATCAATGCAAATATTATAGGCGTATTTATAAACGAAACTAAATAATAATATAAAACATAAATAATAAATAATATAAAAGAAAAGTAGGGGGGCAAACAAATGACAAACGTATTCATTATAGGTTCCAAAGGAATACCAGCAAAGTATGGTGGCTTTGAAACTTTTGTAGATAAGTTAACTCTTTATAAAAAAAGTCAAGACATAATGTACCATGTAGCTTGTTTGGCTACAAATGATAAACAATTTTATTATAACAAAGCTAGATGCTTTAATGTAAATGTAAAAGATATAGGGAGTGCAAAAGCTGTTATGTATGACTTGCAAGCTTTAAATAAATCTATAAAGTTTATTGAAAGTCACAATTTAAATAATCCAGTTATTCTTATTCTTGCTTGTCGTATTGGACCATTTTTATCTTTTTACACAAAAAAACTAAAAAAATTAGGAATAAGTCTTTATGTTAATCCTGATGGACATGAATGGAAAAGAAGCAAATGGATTAAACCGATAAGAGCTTATTGGAAATATTCAGAGAAACTGATGGTTAAACATGCAGATTTACAAATATGTGACTCTAAGGGCATAGAAGAGTATATAAAAACTGAGTATACGAATTATAATCCTAAGACTACATATGTAGCTTATGGAGCTGAACTTGCGAAATCAAAGCTAAAAGAAAATGATGCAGTAATACAAGATTGGCTTAATAAGTTTACAATACAAAGAAAAAGATACTATTTGATAGTTGGAAGGTTTGTACCTGAGAATAGTTATGAGACTATGATAAGAGAGTTTATGAAAACTGATGTGGATAAAGATCTAGTTATAATTACAAATGTTGAAAAAAATAAATTCTATGATAGGCTACTTGCTGCTACAAACTTTACTAATGATAAAAGGATAAAGTTTGTTGGAACTGTATATGATGATGAACTTCTAAAGAAAATAAGAGAAGAGGCTTACGCATATATCCATGGACATTCAGTAGGAGGAACAAATCCTTCACTACTTGAAGCTTTATCAAGTACAGATGTTAATCTACTTTTGGATGTTAATTTTAATAAGGAAGTAGGAAAAACAGGAGCTTTGTATTTTAATAATGTAGAGGGCAATCTAAAATCTATAATAAATAAAGCCGAAAAACTTGAAGAAAAAGAAATTCAAACATTATCACTAACAGCTACAAATATTATTAAGAAATTTTATTCTTGGGACAAGATTGTTACTGATTATGAAGAAATATTTTTGCAAGACAAGGAGGGGTTGAATTATTAAAATTTTACATTATTCTCTAGGGTTGCCTCCATTCCGCAGCGGAGGATTAACTAAATATTCCGTAGATCTTATGAAAAATCAAATTAAAAATGGTGACGAGGTATCATTACTTTACCCTGGAAGTTTTTTACTTAATGCAAAATTACGCCTTATTAAGAATAAGCCATATAAAGGTATTTCGGTATATGAGATATTAAATCCTATCTCTATTCCATTATTAAGTGGAATACCAAATCCTGAAGATTTTTTGAAAAACGTAGATGTGAATATTTATATCGATTTTCTAACACAATTAGGGGTAGAAGTTATACATATTCACACGTTAATGGGCCTTAATAAAGAACTTATTGAAGCTGCGAAGAAGTTAAATATAAAAACTTTATTCACATCTCATGATTATTTTGGAATATGTCCAAAAGTTAATCTTATTAATTTGCAAGGGTCAATATGTAAGAATTATGATAATGGGAAAAATTGTATAGCATGTAATGAAAATGGCTACAGTAATTCTTTAGTATTTTTAATGCAATCAAAGCTGTATCGATATTTAAAGAACAGTTCTATTATAAAAAAATTAAGGTCATATAAACATAAACTAGTTAGGAATAAAAACCATGCTCTATCTAATGCTAAAGTGATAGAAGATAAAAAAAATGAAAGTGCACCTTCTGCGAGTGCGTATGTTAATTTAAGAAAATATTACGTAGATATATTAAATAATATTGATTTTATCCATTATAATAGCAGTGTAGCAAAACTTACATATGAGAAATATATAGATAATGAAAATAGTAGAGTTCTTAATATTACTCATTCAAATATAAAGGATAATAGAATACAAAAGAAGAGTAATAGTAATGAACCATTAAAAATAACATATATCGGATCTATAGAAAAGTATAAAGGGTTATATTTTTTACTGGATGTACTTGAAAAATTATTGATAAATAATATCAATGGATGGAAATTAAACATCTATGGTAAAAATGTAAATATAAACACTGAAGAATTTTTAGGGAAAGTAAACATAAAGGGTACTTATGATTATTCGCAGTTAGAGGATATATTCAAAAATACAGATTTATTGATAGTACCAAGTATTTGGTATGAGACATTTGGGTATATAGCACTAGAAGCATTTTCCTATGGTGTACCTGTAATTATAACAAACCTTGTAGGATTTAAAGATATGATAGTTCCTGAAGTTACGGGTATTGTTATCAAAGCATCAGAGGATGAATTATACGGTAAGTTAAGAACATTAGTAAAATACAGACAAAAATTATCATATATTAATCACAATATACTTGATTTGTTAGGTGTTTATACAATGGAGAAACATACTAAGGATATAAAGAGATTGTATACTAAATTGAGGAAGGCTATTCACTTATAGGTGGATAATCGAAATATTAAAGAAATGGAGAAATAGCTAAATGGAAATATTAATGGCCTTATTGTATTGCTTTCATCAGATGTTTGCAAATTTACCGTTTGTCAGTAAAACTTTAACTGGCAATTTAGATCTTTTTTATGCTTTAGGCATAGTTGGGATTATTTTTGTTATATTTAAAAGAAAAAGAGATATTTCACTGTTACTAATATGTGCTTTACCTATTGTGTGTTATGGTATTTTCCAAGCTATGATTATAGAAAATGTGGATGTACAAAAGCTTATGGTTAATATTTCTAAAGTAACTATATGCGTTTCTTTAATGATTTTGGCATCTCAAAAAATTAAAGATTTTAAAATTAAAAAGTTCATTGATTATGTATGTAGAATTTATTTAATACTTACACCAATAGCAATCCTTTTTAAGTCGAATGATTATTTATGGAGGCTTCATGACACTGTAAATAAATACAGCCTTGTAAGATTAAATCTATTTTATGTAGAACCTAGTGAACTAGGATTCCATTTATCTTTTATAATTATTATATTAATGTATCTAATTATTAAGGAAAAAGCTAGGAAGATACGAAGTAAATACATAATCTATATTATAGATTGCTTAGCATTACTAGCATTATCAGGAGCTTACGGATCTACAATAATGCTTATTGGGACTATAACATTTGTGTCATTTGTAATAATACTTGCAAAGATGAATTATAAAAATATCTTAGTTGGATATGCATTAATATTTATTTTTACGATTGTGACAGTGTTATTTGTTGTAACCAAATCATCAATCTATATGAGAACAGTTGATACGTTAAATGGGAAAGATAATTCCAATAGTTACAGAGTAGGTGTTACTCAAAAGTTCACCTCTACTGCAATAACTAAAACTAATGGTATTGGAGTAGGTCTTGGAAATCTAAATACAGACAACACAAGGAAGGTCTTTGCGTCAACAGGTATGACTGCAGTAGTTGCAGCATCATATCCATATTTTATAGCTGAGGGTGGAGTATTTGGGATAGTATACATTGTTTTATTACTTACATTGTTAACTGTTAATGTAGGGATAAAGAGAAATATGCTCCTGGCAAACTTACTTTTATTTAGTTTCCTATACCAGATTTATGGGGGCTATTTCACAAACCCGGTGAATTGGATTATATATGGATTAATACTAAGCAGGTGGACACCCGACCAGATTGAGTTAGAAGATAAAATGGATTTAGACATAAGAAAAGAGATAATTTAAAAAATTATCTCTTTTCTTTTGCTATAAATATTAAATCCAAGGCATTTGTACTTTACCTGAAAGCCTACCGGCTTGAAACCTTCTTGGTTGGAATTGTTAAGATTTATTATTTTCCAATGGTCATTTTAGCATACTCATGAAGTCCGGTTTTATAACCGGTTATTTTATTACCATCTATTTTGTTGTGTTGATCTGTATTTGATGTTGAATAAATACCACTTTTAGCTATGGTTCCAATGCTTGAACTTATAATATTATCTTTTATTTTAATATATTGAGGCTGTTTTTTACCATTTGAATCAAGTAATATTCCATTACCCTTTTCTACTGCATCATTAGCTTTTTTGCCATTTGTATTCTTTATATTATTACTTAATACAGTGCATTTATAACTTCCGGAGGTTATATTAATACCATTGTTTTGAGCAGACAATACTTTGTTACCTATGCAGGTTGTTTGAAATGTATCAAACAAAGTTATTGCGCCGAGGTTTCCAACGCCAGCTTTTGATTCTTCTACAATATTATTTTTGACAATATTGTTATTTGATTGCCATATTTCGATTTGATTGAATCTGTTATTCTTGCAAGTGTTTCCTATAAGAGAGTTCCCACTGGTAACTTTCTGGTTACCACCATAGATTGTAGCACCTTCCTGACCATTGCCCTCGCATTGATTATTGCTTGCCACTGAATTTGTGGTACCTTTTCCAGTTCCTGAATTATAGGCAAATATTACACCTTGCCCACCACTGTTTTTTAAAATATTATTTGTTACTTTGATGTTTGTTCCGTTTAAACAATAAACATGACCACTTATTTGTTCCTTTGAATAACCACCAAAAACTTTAGGATTATCAAATTTATTTTTATCAATTGTAATGTTTTTACTATCCTTATCTATCAATACTCCATATTTAAGTATGTCGTAGAAAGAAGAATTAATAACCGTGCAGTCACTTGATTGAGAGAAGTTAATTGCTGCAAAGTTAATCTTATTTGTAAATTTGCAATTTGCTACTTTAAGTCCTTTTTTCCCAGCAACGCTTATTGCTGTATTACAATTTTGAAAGTCTATTCCTCTAAAACTGTTATCATTACCTACAGAGAATAATGTATTTTTGCCAATGCCTTTGATTATGGCATTATTTTCAGCAACTAATTTTATCCCATCTTTTAATTTAATAGTATTCTGTAGGTTATAGTTACCCTTTGGTAATGTTATTGTACTACCCTTAGGATAAGAATCTACCATTTTCTGAAAGGCAGTAGTGACATCAGTTTTTCCAGTTATGTCAATTGAATATTTCTTAATACTCTGGTTGCTAACATTAGGTACTGGTTTGTTTGTCTTCTTTGGTTTAGTAATAATTACAAATATCGATGCAGCTAGTGCAACTAATATTATTATCACAATTATAACTGTTTTGTTTTTTATAAGTTTCATATATTCACCCTTTATTTTCGTATTAGTAATTTTGATATAACATCAACAGGCTGTAGCCTGATTGTACTATAGTATAACCATTGGTTCAATACTAATACTTGGTAACTATTTCAATGAAAATTTTTAATAAAAAATTGGCTTAATTCACACCACATGTCATCTTGGCATAGGAGTGGAACCCAACTTTGTAACCTGTTATTGTATTTGTATCTATTTCGTTATGGTTATCGGAATTAGAGGTTGAATAGATACCACTTTTATCAATAATTCCTTTACTTGAACTTATTTTATTATTATTTATTGTTATAAATTGAGGTTGAGATATTCCGTCTGAATCAAGTAATATTGCATTACCTTTCTCTGCTACCTCAGTATTATTTCTCCCATTTGTATTAGCTATGTTATTACCTGTTACAGTGCAGTTATAACTTCCAGCTGTTATATCAATACCGTTATTTTGTGAGGACAATACTTTGTTTTCAGAGCAGGTTGTTTTAACTACAGAAAACAGACATATAGCTCCCAGGTTCCCACTGTTAGATGCTGATTCTTCAACTGTATTGCCACGAACAACGTTATTATTAGCTTGCCATACTTCTATTTGATTAAATCTATTATTTTTGCAAGTGTTTCCTATAACTGAATTTCCACTGGTGATTTTCTTGCTACCACCATAAACAGTGATACCTTCTTGACCATTGCCGGTGCACTTATTATTTTTTGCCACTGAATTAGTTGTACCTTTATCAGTTGTTGAATTGTAACCAAAAATTATACCTTGGCCACCACTATTTTTTATAACATTGTTTGTTACATTAACTTTTGTACCATTCATGCAATAGACATGACCACCTATTTGTTCCTTAGCATACCCACCAAAAACTTTAGGATTATCAAAACTATTGTTATCGACTGTAATACTCGAACTATCCTTATCTATTAAAACTCCGTATTTATGTATATTGTAGAAATATGAATATTTAACAGAGCAATCGCTGCTTCCATAAATATTAATTCCTGAATATTTAATGTTATTTATGAAGCCACAGCTTATTACACTAAGTCCTTTTTTGTATAGAACACTTATTGCTGTAGAGCAATTTTGAAATTCTATATCTTGGAAAGTGTTATCATTACCAGTCCAAAATAATGTATTAGTACCTATGCCTTTAATTTTTACATTATTATTTGAGGCAATTAATTTCATCCCGTTTTTTAACTTAACAGCGCTTGTAAATTTATATGTACCTTTTGGTAGATTTATAGTACTGCCACTTGGCAAAGAGTCTACCATCTTTTGAAATCTGACTGAAGTATCCGATTTACCTGTTAAATCTAAGTTGTAATTACCAGCATCTATTGTTATAGGATTATTAGTAGACTTAGATGTTTGGGAAACATTTGCCGCGATGTCAGCAGCAAATGTTGTAACCACAAAGGGACCTACACTTGATAAAGAAATTAATATAACCATCGCGGTTATACCTTTTTTTATATTATTTTTTAAAATATAAAATCACTCCTCTTATCGACAATTCAGAAGGAAGGTCTACCACTACTATATGTTGCGGTGAATTACTATAGTTAAAATAAATCTTAAGCGGGATCTAAATCTCCTTCTAAAGTCGTTTATTGCGGCACCGCAGGTGATGATTGATCTCAGGGGCGAGGTAAATCTACGGTTAGTTTATATCCCACAAGTGGCAAGAGCGTACCAGTGCACTCCATATTTATAGCCTGTTACTAGGTTACTATCTATTGTGTTATGGTGATTGACGTTAGAAGTTGAGTACACAGCACTTTTAGCTATAATACCATTACTGGAGCTTATTTTATTATTCTCTATTGTTATGTATGCAGGATCAGCTACTCCATTCCAGTCTAGTAATATTCCATTACCTTTCTCAGCTTTATTAATATCATCACTTCTATTTGTATCAGCTATAAAATTATCTGATACGGTGGTGTGCGTTGTTCCGGCAATTATTGCAATACCATTTGTTTGAGATGACAATACATTGTTACTCGTGCAGGTTGTTCCAGTTGTAGCAAAGAGGCAAATAGCTCCTAAACTTCCACGACCAAATATTGATTCTTCTACAGTATTGGATCGTACAGTGTTATTATCTGATTGCCATACTTCTATCTGATTAAACCTGTTATTTATAGATGTATTGCCAATAACAGAATTACCACACGTAACCTTTTTGCTTCCACCATAAATAGTGACACCTTCTTGACCATTTCCTACGCATTGATTATTGCTTGCGATAGAACTCGTTGTACCTTTTCCTGTTGTTGAATTATAACCGAAGATTATACCTTGCCCACCACTGTTTTTTATAATATTGTTTGATACTGTAATTCTAGTTCCATTTAAACAATAAACATGTCCACCTACTTGTTCACTACTATAGCCACCAAAAACTGTAGCGTTATCAAAACTATTGTTGTCAATTGTAATATCAGAACTATCGTCATCAATTAAAACTCCATATTTATGAATACCTGAGAAATATGAATTTGTAACTGAGCAATTGACTCCACCATAAAAATTGATAGCTGCATAATCAATGTTATTTGTGAATCTGCAGTTTACTACATTAACTCCAGTTTTTTGAAAGACACTTAAGGCTGTAGCACAGTTTTGGAACTCTATACCCTGGAAGCTGTTGAAATTACCTGCAGAAAACAAGGTGTTATTACCTATCCCTTTAATTATAACATCATTAGATGCATCTATGGTCATATTATCCTTTAATTTAACAATGTTCGACAATTTATACGTTCCTTTTGGCAATTGTATAGAACTGCCACTAGGAAAAGAATTTATCATTGATTGAAACTGAACTGAAGTGTCCGTTGCTCCAGTTGTATCTAAGTTGTAAGTTCCAGCATCTATTAAAGTAGGACTGGTGGTATCAACAGAAGTAACTGAAGAACTAGGTGCTAAACCCACAGCCTTCGTAGTAGTTGCAAATGGACTGACACTTGATAAAGAAACTAGCATTATGATTGTCGTTACCTTAATATAAATATTTTTTTTTAACATTTTAATCACTCCTCGTAATTTTTTCAGGTTGTTTATTTACCACATGTATTATTAGTAATAGTATTAAAGCTACTAAGTTTCTTATTTCCACCATAAGTTGTAATGCCTTCTTGACCATTGCTTATACATTGATTATTGCTTGCAACTGAATGTGTTGTACCTTTTTTAGTCGCTGAGTTGTAGGAGAAGATTATTCCTTGCCCACCACTATTTTTTATAATATTGTTTGTAACATAGATTTTTGTACCACTTAAGCAATAAACATGGCCGCTAATCTGAGCGTACCTATAACCAGCAAAAACTTTAGCGTTGTTAAAATTGTTTTTACTTATAATTACGTTAGAACTGTTGTTATCAATTAAAATTCCGTATTTATGTATATCATAAAAGTATGAATTAGTGACCGATGAGGAGCTAGCTCCGTAAAAATTGATTGCCGCATAATGAATATTATTAGTGAATCTACAGCTCATTACATTAAGCCCTTTTTTCTGAAAAACACTTAAAGCTGTAGCGCAATTCTGAAATTCTATACCTTGAAAGCTGTTAGAATTACCAGTAGAAAATAAAGTATTTTTTCCTGTGCCAATAATTACTACATCATTAGATGCAATTAATTTCATGCCATTTTTTAATCTGATAGTGTTAGAAAACTTATATTTACCTCTTGGTAATTTAATTGAAGTCCCACTAGGAAAAGAATTTATCATTTTCTGAAAGGCAGACGCTGTATCAGATGCTCCGGTTACATTTAGTTTGTAAGTTTTAGCATTTATTATTTTAGTAGAAGTAATAGACTTCGAAATACTAGAAGAATTAGTACTTAAGGTAGTAGCATTTGTAGTAGTTAGAAGGGGACTAAGACTTGATATAGAAATTAACAGTATAATTGCGGTTATAGTCTTTTTAACATTGTTTTTTAACATATTTATTCACTCCTCAATTGTAGCCTTTATTATCATTAGTAAGTATAAAAAAATTAGGGCAATTAAATCATCTCCTGCGGAGCTGTAGTTTAACAACTTCAGAAGGAGATTTAAACTCCCACTGATGTTTTATTTTGCTAGGATAGTTAACTCCCACTTGTAGGAGTGGGAGACTTTCCTTCTGAAATGTCGTTAAATACTGCCATCATTAAACTTTATCGTTAATAATCTATTTCTCTTTAGGTTTTTTAAAATTAATTACTATTAATCTATAATTATAATTTTTTTTAATAGGTTGTAGGTAAATAGTAATAAGTTATATACATTTTATATGAATATAATCTTACGATTAATTACACATTAAAAATACAATTATATGTATAAAGTTGGATATTGATAAAATCTTTAATTATATACAATAAATAATATTGAAATTTACTAGTTATTGTTTTATTCTTATTAGCAAAATTGTATAAAAATCATATTAAGTCGATAGATGTAGAATAATAAAACGTTGGTATATAAGGCTTTACAAGCGGTTTAAAAAGGCGGATTAATTAGAGATTTGATGAAAAATGAACTATATGTATATTAGTGGGCGAATTTGGTAAATATAGAACTTGCCATAAAATTTTAAAAGTTATACAATGAATTGAATTGATTTGTATAAATTAGTATAATAAGAATTTACAATTTGATCATAAATTGATGGGGAAAAATATATAAATTTAGTGGTTAGATAAATAGGTATGGGGGGGCAAAATTTAAATGCAACAATTGGAAAGAAATTCAAGCGTAACACATGTAGAGATTGTTCGTGAATACGATAAAAATTTAGGATATTTTATAACTAAAAGAATAATTGATATTATAGGTGCTTTATGTGGAATTTTAATAATGAGTCCAGTACTGATTGTTGTTGGTATTTGGGTTAAGTTAGATTCGAAGGGACCTGCTTTTTTTGCCCAGAATAGAGTTGGAAAAGATGGCATGCAATTCAAAATGTATAAGTTTAGATCTATGTGTATGGATGCAGAAGGTCTTCTGGACAAGCTTCGTAAAGATAATGAAATGTCAGGGCCTATGTTTAAAATAAAAGAAGACCCAAGAATAACAAAAATAGGAAGATTTATAAGGAAAACAAGTATAGATGAGTTACCTCAACTTTTTAATATATTAAAAGGCGAAATGTCGATAGTTGGACCAAGACCAAGTTTGCCAAAAGAAGTAGCACAGTTTACAGCTTTCCAAAAACAAAGGCTAATTGCAAAACCAGGTTTAACTTGTTATTGGCAGGTAAGAGGAAGAAATAATATTGGATTTGATGAATGGATGGAAATGGATGTTGAGTACATAGAAGAAAGAAATACATTCATAGATATAAAACTTATTTTCAAAACGGTGGGGGTACTGTTTGGAGATGAGGGTGCGAGGTAAAATCCGAGCATTTGAAGAATGATGTAGAAAATGCATATGTTATGTGTATTAATTATGATAGGTGAAAATATAGGATGAAACTTAGAGAAAAAAATTTCATGAATGATTTAAAAAAATTATAATATATTTTTAAGATGCTAAACAAAAATTGATTATAATAAAATTTAATGGGGCTAATATTAATTATTTAGTATTTTTATTAAGTAGAGGTGGTTATGATATGAAGATTTTGATGGTGAATAAATTCCTCTACCCCAACGGAGGTTCAGAGACATACATATTTAAGTTGGGTGAATACTTAACATCAGTTGGACATGAAGTACAGTATTTTGGAATGGAGGATGAGAGAAATATTGTTGGTAATAATGTTGGTAGTTATACTAGTAACATGGATTTTCACGGTGGTTCTATTTCAAAATGTATATATCCTTTTAAAACCATATATTCTTTTGAAGCAAGGAAGAAAATAAGAAAGGTACTTGATGATTTCAAGCCTGATGTGGTTCATTTAAATAACATTAACTTTCAACTTACGCCATCAGTTATTTATGAAGTCAAGAAAAAGAGAATCCCCTTATTTCAAACAGTACACGATCCTCAAGTTGTTTGCCCTAATCATCGCTTATACATAGAAAAAAAAGAAATAGTTTGCGATAAATGTATTAGCGGACGATACATGAACTGTATGAAAAACAAGTGTCTAGATAACTCAATAATGAAAAGTTTTATTGCTATGGTGGAGTCTTACATATACCATACTTTAAAAACTTACAACAAAATTGATAAATATATTTGTCCAAGTAAGTTTATGGCAGGTAAATTGATAGAAGGAGGTATTAATTCATCACAAATTGATGTTATGCATAATTTTTCCGATAAAGTTGTGACCACATGTCAACATAAAGCTGGAGAAAAATATGCTTTATACTTTGGTAGAATCAGTATAGAAAAAGGCATTAAAACTTTGATACAAGTATGTAAAGAACTTCCAGAAATTAAATTTATTTTTGCTGGAAGTGGTCCATTATCAGATAGCCTACATGGTATCAAGAATATAGAATATGTAGGATTTAAAAAAGGAAAGGAATTACGAGACTTAATAGAAGAGGCTGTGTTTACTGTATATCCGTCCGAATGGTATGATAATTGCCCACTTTCCATTATAGAATCTCAAGCATACGGAACCCCAGTTATTGGGGCCGATATTGGTGGTATACCTGAATTAATTATTCATAACCATACTGGTCTGATTTTTGAGAGCGGTAACAAATTAGAATTAAAGAAGGCTATAAAACGTCTTTACACTGATGACGATTTGGAAAAACAAATGATTAAAGAATGTTTAAGTCAAAAAAACAATAGTATTGATATATATGCTGACAAACTTATTTGCAAATATCAACGTATGATGGAGGCGAAAGCATGAATAGGTTTGTTTCATGGTTAATTAGCAAGATTAAAAAGAGAGAATATAAGATAGATGAGAATCTCACATCTAGTGTACTAATAATGATTTTGTTTAATAAAATGATAATGGTAATTAGAGGCTCGTATCATAAATTGTTATTTAAAAATTCAAAAGGACTTGTTTTTATCGGGAAAAGAGTAAGAATAAAATCCCATAAAAATATTATTTGCGGAAGTGGTATGACTATAGAGGATGATTGTTTTATTAATGCTTTATGTAAAAAAGGAATGGTTATAGGTAATAACTTTTCCTTGGGACGAAATAGCATGATTGAATGCACAGGTGTTATTCGTGAGTTAGGCGAAGGTATTACTATTGGAAATAATGTAGGTATAGCTGCAAGTACGTTTTTATCAGTAAGAGGTAGAGTCACCATCGGCGATAATACTATATTTGGTCCTGGTGTTAAAATTTTTTCCGAAAATCACAATTTTAAGGACTTAGAAATACCAATTTATTTGCAAGGCGCAACAAAACTTGGTATTGATATTGGTGAAGACTGTTGGATTGGTGCAAATGTTATTATACTTGATGGTGTACACATTGGTAAAAAAGTTATTGTAGCGGCCAGTGCAGTGGTCAATAAAGACATCCCAGATTATGCAATTGTGGGAGGTATACCTGCTAAAATTTTAAAAATGAGAAATCAGTAATGAACTCAAATTTTAATATGGCTTAATGAAATATTAATATTAATATAAAACAATTCATATAGAAAAGAGGACGTAAAAAATGGCAAAGAGAACATTATATGGCTCAATTATTATTACTTATAGATGTAATGCACATTGTACTATGTGCGACTGTTTTAAGGATCCCACTAAACCAGAAGAGGAGATTGACTTGGCAACGCTAGAAAAATTACCTGAAATGGCATTTACTAATATTACAGGTGGTGAACCATTTATTAGAAAAGACATACACGATATTGTCAGACTTCTATATAAGAAGACAGACCGTATAGTAATATCTACCAATGGTTACTTTACTGATAGAATAGTTAAATTATGTAAGGAATTTCCGCAAGTTGGTATTCGTATCAGTATTGAAGGATTACAAGAAACGAATGATAAGATTCGTGGCATCCCAGATGGATTTAACAGAGGCTATGGTACTTTAAAAAAATTAGTAGAAATGAATCACAAAGATGTTGGATTTGGTACAACTGTTCAGGATATAAACTGCAAAGATTTAGTACCACTTTATAAGATAGCAGATAAATTGAACATGGAATTTGCAACGGCCACATTACATAACTCATTCTATTTTAGAAAAACGACAAATAGGATTGATGATAAATATAAAGTTTCAAAGGCTTTTGAAGATTTAATTAATCAACTATTAAAATCAAAATCTCCAAAAAAATGGGCAAGAGCTTATTTCAATCATGGGCTTATTAATTATATCTATGATAAACCGAGATTACTTCCTTGTGATATGGCAAGTAGTGCATTCTTTACGGATCCATTTGGAGATGTTATTCCTTGTAATGGAATGACTAAGAAAATGTCAATGGGTAACCTTCATGAAAATACTTGGGATGAAATTTGGAATTCTGATCAGGCAGCGCAGGTTAGAAAGTGTGTTGAAAATTGTGAGAAAAACTGCTGGATGATTGGAAGTGTAGCCCCAGCTATGAAACAGAGAATTTGGATACCGGGCTGGTGGATTATAAAGCATAAGTTATTTATGGGCAACAAGTATAAATTAAGTGAGAATAATTTCATACCGGAAGTAGCTGAAAAAAAATAACATGATAATATACTAATATGATATTAATGAAACTGGTGGATACAATGTAAGGTAGTACTTGGTTTTGGGGGCTATATTGGATATGTGAAAATTAGGATAGTGTTAACTATCTTATGAAAAAACATTAACTGGAATAATTAGGATGTGGATTTTGGATTGTAACTCAAAAATATTAATAGAAATATCTCAAGACATGTGTACTATCT